>JBHJJI010000144.1:0-9640 GCA_050042805.1 Leptolyngbyaceae cyanobacterium | reverse complement strand
ATTTCTTAAAAGAAATTGAATTTGGTCGAGATGGTGATTTCAGCGAAGCCCGGTTTGTAAACGTTCTCAACGCAGACTTGGCGAATGATTTAGGGAATCTGCTAAATCGCACACTTAAAATGGCAAGCCGCTATTGTGGAGACAAGATTCCTAAAATCTCGATGACTGCGTTTACCGATCATCATCCTTTAGCAGAGCGAGGCGCAAACCTAGCCGAACAGGTACGGCAAGCCTATGAATATTTAGCCTTTAGCGAAGCTTGTGATGCCGTTTTAAGTCTGGTGCGCGCGAGCAATAAGTATCTGGATGAAACGGCTCCTTGGACGCTGTTTAAACAGGGTCAGCAAGCGGAAACTGAAATCGTTCTCTATGCGGTCTTAGAATCTGTGCGGTTATCGGGGTAGCTGCTGGCTCCCATTGTGCCAGGGTTGGCCACTGCGAATAATACGCAGCTTGGCTTTGCCGCCGATTTTGATCAACGAGATATTGGCCAACACCTCCCCTTTGAACAGCATAGCGTCTGGGGCACGCTGCCCGGGGATCAGCCGTTAGGTAAAGCCAGTCCGATTTTTCAACGCATTGAGATCACTGCTGAAGTCCCCTAGGCTGCTGCCATTGGTTGGGGCGATCAACAAAACGCTACTTAAGAACTCAACGATTCATCCATCTCCAGATTCATCGCTTTATAACAAAACGGAATTACATCACAATGCTAAACAACCACGACATGCTGAGTGAAGACCCGATCTTCACCCCCGAACAAGTTCTGGAAAACCGAGGCCGGGTGGCCATCTTTATCGATGGATCTAACCTGTTTTATGCCGCCCTGCAACTCGGTATCGAGATTGATTACACGAAACTGCTGTGTCGGTTGACCGGCGGCTCTCGTTTGTTTCGCGCTTTTTTCTATACGGGCGTCGATCGCACCAACGAAAAGCAGCAGGGATTTTTACTGTGGATGCGTCGTAACGGCTACCGCGTGATTGCGAAGGACCTCGTGCAGCTCCCCGACGGCTCTAAAAAGGCGAACCTGGATGTTGAAATCGCGGTCGATATGATGGCGCTGGTCGACTTTTATGACACAGCGGTGTTGGTGAGTGGTGATGGCGATTTGGCCTATGCCGTGGACGCCGCTAGCTACCGAGGAGCAAGGGTTGAGGTGGTGAGTCTGCGATCGATGACCAGCGATAGTCTAATCAACGTCTCTGACCGCTATATTGACCTTGAGCAGATTAAAGATGAGGTCAAGAAGCTGCCTCGCCAGGGAGCCTATACCTACCGCCCGCTGGCTGTTCCTGAAGAAGAAGAAGTGAACACTCAGGCTTCGTCTTAATCGCTCACTGTCTAATTCCTTATCGGCTTCAACATGAAACGTCCCTATTGGTGGCTGGCGGGCGCAGTTGCACTGTTTTTGGCGATCGCGACGGGGCTACGAACTTGTAGCGATCCCGGTGTGCGGGTCGAAGATTCTTCGGGTGCGGTGGCGGACATCGTGCCGGGTCTTACCTTGAGAGACGTCACCCTAGAACAGCAAGACGAGAACGGTGGTCTGCTGTGGAAGGTTGATGCCGAAGAGGTGACTTACAGTTCTGATCAAGAGGTAGCCGATTTGGTGAGGCCTGAAGGTGAGCTGTATCAGGATGGTCAGCTGCTCTATCGCGTCAAAGCTGATACTGGAACCATTCGCGAAAATGGCCAAGTCATTTTTTTGGAAGGCAATATTGTCGCGACCGGGGTGCAAAATCAGATGGTCATTTATGGTCAAAATCTGGAATGGCGGCCTGAAGCCGATGTGATGATCGTGCGCAATGGTCTGACGGGCAATCATCCGCAAATGCGAGCTCAGGCGAATGAAGCTCGTATTTACGACGTTGAAAGTCGGATGGAATTGGAAGGCGAAGTCGTGGCCACCACTGTGGTCGAAAATCCGCAGGTTGATCCCTGGCTGAAGCTGCAGGGCGAAACGGTGATATGGCAGTGGGATCAAGAAACGTTGGCGAGCGATCGCCCCCTGCGCATAGAACGGTTTGAAAATGAAAAAGTTACCCAGGTCTTTGCCGGGCAACGGGGCCTGGTGGAACTTTCGGAAGACCGCGTCACCCTCGAAGAATCGGTTCAAGCGCAGCTGCTCGACGTACCGATGGAACTGACCACCGACAAGGCGATTTGGGATGTCGAAGCGCAGCGAGTGCAAGCGGTGTCGTCTGTCCGGGTGGTGGAGCCGGAACAACAGTTAACTGTCACGTCCCAACAGGGTGAGTTTGATCTGGCGGAGCGAATTGCCTACTTTTCTCGTGATGTGTTGGCATTGGCCGCCAAAAATAATGGCCGCCTCACCTCTGATCGCCTGAGATGGAATCTAGAAGATCAAACGGTGTTTGCCGAAGGGGCGGTCAACTATCAGCAAACTGACCCGCAACTCAACGTGCGAGGGCCTCAAGCGCGAGGCCGGATTGAATCGCAGACGGTGTTGATGGATGGGGGACGGGTCACTACTGAAATCGTCCCTGAGAACAATTAGGGAGGTGCTCAAAAATAGCATCCTCGATCGCCGCGGCCGACACACTGCCAAATGCTTACCCAAAATTGTCTGTGCTGGGGCGTAGATCCCTGGGCTGTAGCTTTTTTACTAGCGGCGTTAGCGGAGCACCTGTCGCCAGTGGTGCTTCATTAACCTCAGGTGTTTAAGCCACCGCTCGGCAGGTTTGCCATAAAAGGCAAAGATATCGCCAAAGGCTCGGTTGGCATAACGATGATGAATTAAATGCCGCTCTGGAGTTGTGATGCCCAGAGTTTTGCAGATAGTGCTGAGCCACCGAGGCGTGAAATAGCTAGGGGAAAACTGGTGTCTCCAGATGACATGGAGTTCGGCCAAAATCAGTCCTAAGCCTACCCCCCAAGGGGAAACTCGCCAGAGTAAGGGAATGAAGGCCAAGTAGGGTAAGGCACTGAAAAACCCATCGACTAAGGCAATGGGCTGACGATTTTTAATGGCATATCGAATGAAGCTACGCTTTGGGCTATGGTGAACAATACTGTGAAACTTGCCAAACACGTGTTCCGGAACGTGGTAACAAAAAGTTGCTACAAAATCACCCAACAGCAGCAATAGACCAGCTGTCGCGAGCAGCCGAATCAAGTCCATGATTTTCTCCCCACTTTCACACAGTCTTGAGGAACGGTATCAGGTAAACGTTAACGGGCACTTAACACCCGATTTAGAGGGGATTTAAGTCACGTGGCTGATGGGGAAGGGCGATTTTTATCATGCCTGGGCAGGGTGTTTGGAGCGTTCTCACTATTAGGGTTATTGGCAAAATACAGTTGATTGCAGCCTTTTTTCTATGGATTGGCTAGATCCCTGACTTTCTCGCTGTCGGTCGGTCACAAGTTTGACTTGTGTTAAGGAGCTCTCCCTAATTACACGGCTGTACCCCTTCTTTTGCTAAAACCATCTAGCAAGGAATTCGATGACAACTCCCATGTATACCCTCAGCCCGTTTACTTGCGCGCGTTTACAGCGTCTTCCCAAACAGCCGGTCGTTTGGGAGGGCGATCGCCGACCGATTTCTGAGGGCATGCTCGACGCGTTTGGGTATGACAGTAGTGCCCCTGACGAAGAGGACGAGGCCAGTGATTGCATTCTTTGGGTTGACGGCACGGAAGGGACGTTGCGAGCGGTGACGATCATTCCTGCTGATACGGGGCATGAGGCCGTTGCGCGCACGTTGTTACATGCCATGGAACATCCTCAAGGGGCGATCTCACCGGCGCGGCCCCACAATATTGTTGTCTGCGATCGCGAGATTCATTTTTTCCTGCGAGGAGCGCTCCAAGATCTGGATGTCACCGTTGACTATGCCGAGACGCTGCCCATCATTGATGAAATTTTTGAAAGTCTGCAGCAGCAAGACGATTCCATTGAATCTGAATTGCCAGAAGCGTTTCAGCAGGCGCTTAATCACCAGGCCCACCAAATTTGGGAAAATGCGCCCTGGAACAATCTGGCTGACGACCAAATTATTAAAGTTGAGCTTAACCAGTGGAACCTCGGCACCCTCTACATTTCAGTGTTGGGCATGGCTGGCTTAGAGTATGGCTTACTGCTATATCGCTCGTTGGAATCGCTGACACAATTTCGTCAAACGGCGACGCTGGGCACCCTTAGTACGCGACAGATGCAGCAGGCTTTTTTGTCGCAAGATTGTCTATTTCTCAACTTTGAGCTGATTCGTGAAGCCAACTCCGGCTCGCTGCTCCCCCTGCCTTGGATGCAATCAGCCCCGTCTGAAGCCCGACCCGAGTTTGGCAGTTTGCATCCTTTGGAAGGGTTAAGGACTGTCCTGGAACTGGAAGAGGCGGCCGCGTTGAGAATCTGTTTAGAAGGGTTGAATCGATTTCTTGAAGATCACGAAGATGTTCTCAGCAGTGCCGATTTCCCCGATTTGTCTAGTCGCTACACCTTGACCAATCCCCTTGACCAGACTCCTATAACGGTGACCCTGGCGAATTGTCCGAAGATTACCGCGCAGTTGGCCGTAGCCGAGAGTTTTGGCTCTGCCGACAGTCAGTTCCCCTCATTTGAGCTGCCCCGATTTCGGGATGATTACGTGCCTGAGGGCGCAATGGTCTTGCTGACGCGATTGCCTCAATCGACGGTGCAAGCCATTCGTCAGGGCAAGCACTATCAGGCGATCGCCCAGTTGCCCTCGGAGGCTGACATGATGCCGATGGTGGCGATTCAAACCTCGCGACCGAAGGCGCAAAAACTGGCTTCTCAACTGCGAGCCGCGAAGGGGATCGCAGCCGTGTGTTTTAACCCTGGCGGCGATCCGATGACCGGTGACACGTTGCAACTCTGACTGCTCCACACGGGGGACGGCGACTTTCATCTCTTTATCGAGTTCCTGGCCAACGATGCCCATGACAGCAAGTTGTTAGAGCAATGGCGACAGTGGTGGCAAGACTCTAACGGTGTTTGTGGGGTGATGGTGGCTTCAGGCATTACCGGCGCGGCGCGGGGCAAGCCGGGGGCTCGGGAAAATGTCGCCTTTTTTGAAACCTATTGCAAAACGCCCGCAGAGCTTGACTTGCCCCCCTTGCAAATGAGCTATGCCCTGGATTGGGAGTAGTGAAGGCGAGTTTTGAGTTGGGTGTTAAGTATTTGGAGTTCAGAGTTCGGAGTTCGGAATTCGGAGTTGAGAATTCGGAGTACGGAGTACCTGGCGAGCAGGGTTTATACCGATTCTCTAAAACAAGGCTACAGATCTGACTCCCCTGCACCCTGGCTCCCCTGCGTTGCCAAGATGGCATCGGAAGTCCGATCACTGAGAACTGGTATTCGCCCTAACGCCTTTGGCATTCATGTTGCGCCAGTTAGAGCAGGATGTCTGAAAAGGTTTGGCGTTTTATCGCAAACCGTAGTTTGGTCAAGGCATTCTGGATTGCTGAAGTCCAGATGGGACAGGCCTCTCAATTCTGACGGCCGAGTTCTGCTAGGGCACCCTGCTTGGTTGAGGCAGTCGTGCATTGTTCGCGGCTCGGTGCCTTTCTGTCATCTTGCCCCAATGACTATTAAAATACGTAAATCTAACCACTTCTCAGAGGACACATCACGGCGCATGCGAGTTGCGATTGTTGGGGCAGGGCTGGCGGGCTTATCTACCGCAGTTGAATTGGCGGATGCCGGCCATGAGGTCGAAATTTTTGAAAATCGTCCCTTTGTCGGAGGCAAGGTTGGCAGTTGGATTGATAAAGACGGCAACCACCTGGAGATGGGACTGCACGTGTTCTTCGGCTGCTATTACAACTTATTCGAGCTGATGAAAAAGGTCGATGCCTTTCAGCATCTGCGGCTCAAGCAGCATACCCACACCTTTGTGAATCGTGGTGGTGTGACCGGGGAACTCGATTTTCGCTTCATTACGGGAGCGCCCTTTAACGGACTCAAGGCATTCTTTACTACCTCTCAGCTTTCTGTTGCTGATAAAGCGATGAATGCGATCGCCCTGGGCACGAGTCCCATTGTGCGCGGCCTGGTGGATTTTGAAGGGGCCATGCGCGTTATTCGCAAGCTTGACAGCATTAGCTTTGCCGACTGGTTTCGGCAACATGGCGGCTCCAACGGCAGTCTTAAGCGCCTGTGGAATCCGATCGCCTATGCCTTGGGCTTCATCGATACCGAAAACATTTCGGCCCGCTGCATGTTGACCATCTTCATGTTCTTTGCGGCGAAAAGTGAGGCCTCGGTGCTGCGCATGCTGGAGGGCTCCCCCAACGAGTTTCTACACCAGCCAATTTTGAAATATCTGAATGCTCGGGGCGCTCAGGTCAATACCCGTCGAGGCGTGCGCGAGATTCTGTTTGAAGACAAGGGCAGTGCCACCCATGTGACCGGACTCGCGATCGCTCAGGGTGACGAGATTGAAACCGTGACGGCCGATGTTTACGTTGCTGCCTGCGATGTTCCTGGGATTAAACGTTTGCTGCCCGCAGCGTGGCGGCGCTGGCCCGAGTTCGACAATATTTATAAGCTGGATGCGGTGCCGGTCACGACGGTTCAACTGCGGTTTGATGGCTGGGTGACCGAACTGCAAGATGCCGCTGCCGCTAAACAGCTAGACACGCCGACCGGGCTGGATAATCTGCTGTATACCCCCGACGCCGATTTTTCTTGCTTTGCGGATATGGCGCTCACTAGCCCCAGTGATTACTACCGTGAGGGTGAGGGATCACTGCTGCAGTGCGTGCTGACACCGGGCGATCCGTTCATTAAAGAAAACAATGAAGCGATCGCCCAACATGTGCTGAAACACGTCCATGATTTGTTTCCTTCGTCGCGCGAGCTGACGATGACCTGGCACAGTGTAGTGAAGCTGGCTCAGTCGCTGTATCGGGAAGCCCCGGGGATGGACCCCTTTCGACCGAAGCAGGTGACCCCGGTCGATAATTTCTTTTTAGCGGGTAGCTACACTCAGCAGGACTACATCGATAGTATGGAAGGGGCGACGCTGTCTGGTAAGCAAGCGGCGAACGCAATTTTGGAGCGCATGAGATAAACCATGACCGACTGGCTAGAACACAGCGTATTGGTTGAAGTCGATGCTCCGATTGAGCTCGTGTGGGATCTCTGGTCTGACTTAGAGCAAATGCCTCGCTGGATGAAATGGATTGAGTCAGTCAATATTTTGGAAGAAGACCCTGATCTGTCGCGATGGAAACTCGCGTCGGGTAGCTTGGAGTTCACTTGGCTATCGCAGATTACCAAACTCGTGGACCATCAGCTGATTCAATGGGAATCAGTGGACGGATTGCCTAACCGGGGCGGCATTCGCTTTTATGACCACAAAGATAAGAGCGCCGTTAAGCTGACGGTGGCCTACTCGATTCCCAGCTTTCTCGGCAAGCTGATGGATGGTCTGTTTTTGGGAAAAGTGGTTGAATCTACTCTGCAAGCTGATCTGCAGCGATTTCAAGACCACGTGATGCAGATTCAGCAGCAGTCATCAGCTGATTAATGGCATGGATGTCGCCTGTCGCCATCTGGCTCAAGCGTTAGCTGACCATCATCGCTGGTTTGTTGATGCCCTGATAGGGCTCTCTCTCACTAGCGAGCGCCGCTGGTTTGCCCATGTAGTTCTAGGTCGCTTGCTGCTGATTTACGATTTGCAAGTGGCCGGTTTTTTAGGCGCGGGCGATCGCTGGTATTTGCACAGTCACCTCAGCCAACAGGCCGCGACTCAAACTGAGGCCACCTTTTTTAAGGGCTTCCTGCAGCCGCTTTGTCATCAAGGGTTAGGGCTGCCAGAGGTCGAGCGACCGCGATCGCTCACCGCAAAAATTGGCGACGTGCCTTATTTGGGCAGTCAACCGTTTGGGGTGCATCCCCTCGAACAGCGCTATCCGCAGTTAGATCTGCCGGATGAACCGATTGAGCGATTTTTGGGCTGGCTGGCTGAACAACCCAATTACAAAAATGCGCCCAGCGGTCGAGCCCAGGCGATGGATCTGGAACTGCTCGCGGGCGCTTACGAATATTTGATGACAGCGCAGACGGATAAAGCGATCGTCTCGACTTCTGACACCCTCCAGGAGATTCGTCGCCACACCCTCGACGCCTACATTCTCAAAGCACTCCGTGACCTGCCAACCGCCGTTGTTGCCTTAGACGCCATTGCCGATGTCACCTCTGTGGATGCGCTGTTGACGGCGTTAGACACCGAGACTTGTCGGCAGTTACTGACAACTGTGTTGCCCACCCTCTCGGTGCTTGATCCCGCCTGTGGGTCTGGTCGATATTTGGTCGTGATTTTTGAGCGGTTACAAGCGATTTATCGGGCCTGTTGGTGCTGCGCTCAAGCGTCTGCCGATACCGAACTACAGGCTTGGCTGCGATCGCTGGCCCCGACTCAAACCGTCGCTGAGTGGCTATTGGCTGAGCAGATTGTAACTCAGAACCTCTATGGCGTTGACCTGCAGCCAGAAGCGGTGAGCGTTACGCAACTGCAACTTTGGCTCAGGCTGCTTTCTACCGCGACCACAGTGGACGACTTGCGCCCGCTACCAGATCTCGATTTCAACATCACTGCTGGCAATGCGCTAATTGGGTTTATCCGGGTCGATACGGCCAGTTTTGACAAAATTGTGCCGAAGCGATCGCGCCAAGTCGATTCGTCAGATACGGCGCTGCAAGGCAATCTGTTGCAGCCCTTAACGGCGGCCAGCTACCGCGATACGCTGACGGAACAAAAAATTCGAGTTGAGCACTATCAGGCGCAGACGCGGGCGATGGAGTCAGAAGGGGGCCTGCCGGAATATGTGCAAACGGCGTTTTTGCGCGATCGCATTGATGAGGTCAACCTAGCCGTCCAGCAAAAGCTCAATCGACTGCTATGGGAGACCTTGAGTTATAAACTTGGCATCTGGGCTAAAGCAGCACAACTCACCGGCAAGCATCGCAAACGCCTACTGCAGATCGCTGATGTTGAAGCGCTCAGCCCGTTTCACTGGGGCTTCTTTTTTAATGCTGTGATTCAGCAGCGCGGCGGGTTCGATATTGTGTTGACCGCTGCTCCAACGGGAACGCTGCGGCCCCATGCCAACGCGTTTTATCACCAGCATGAAGCGCTATTCAGCAAATACAAAATTACCCTGTCGGATTTTCGGCGATCGCGCCGCCAGCTTTTACGGCAGCATGCGGACTTGGCCGAGCACTGGCAAGCCTACACCGTGGCGATTGCTTGCCTGAGAGACTTCGTTCGCCGCAGCGACAGTTATCAGTTACCTGCCGCTGCAACCCAACGCTCAATTGCCCTCAAACTGCTGTTTGCTCAGCGCTGTTTAGCCCTCACTAAGGCTGGTAGCATTCCTCCCTACATCCAGTGATTAGCAACAGATTGCCTTAATATCGATGCTCTGAACAAGACAAGAAACCTGGCCCCTGCTCCTCGGTTCTCCGTGATTCCAAGTTTAGGACTCAGTTCTGATAGGTTCGTTCCCCTATAGAACCTATTTGAGATCTCTAAGCAGCGGCGGCTAGGCGCTTGAGCATCAGTCTGATGAAACACAGATTGAGTTGAGCGGTCGCATGGTCGAGGGTGCGCTCAAAGTTCTTCACCAAGCTCTTGCAGCGTTCCATCCA
>JBHJJI010000143.1:0-6628 GCA_050042805.1 Leptolyngbyaceae cyanobacterium | reverse complement strand
GGGCACGGCAGCCTGCACAATAATCGGGCCGCTATCAATCTCAAGTTCCACATAGTGAACGGTGCAGCCGGTGATTTTGCCGCCCGCTGCCAAGGCCTGCCCCACAGCTCGAATGCCCGGAAAGCTAGGTAACAGACTGGGGTGGATATTCAAAATTCGTTGCGGAAAAGCCTGAATCAACACGGCGGTCACCCGCCGCATCCAGCCTGCCATGATCACCCAGTCGGCACCCGCGTCTTTAACCGTTTGCACAATGGCCTCATCCAAGGCTTCTCGACTGGCAAAGGTGCGATGGTCGAGCAGCACGGCAGGCAACTGTCGCTGGGCTGCTCGCTCAGCCACTCTGGCCGAGGGATTGTTGTAGATCACAACCTGAATAGTGGCCTTGAGGTCACCGCTCTCAATGGCTGCCGCGATCGCGGCCAGGTTGCTCCCGTTCCCCGACGCTAAAACCGCTAGCCGTAGCGGTTCTACTGGTTGCGGCAAGGGAGCAGAAAGGGCAGGGGAAATCAGCACAGCGGTCACGATGGGTCACGCCCAAAAACAGTCTGAATCAGCTTACCTTACCGACAAAATCTGACGATTGCCGACGGCAGTTTATTCTTCCGAGCGGGCAAGATGAGGCCAATGGATGAAACAGCGAACACAAATGACAGCACAAAAGTTTCTGCGGCGGGGGCTGATCGCGTTGATCAGCTTCGAGTTTGGCCTAGCGCTTACCTATATGGCGCTGATTGTCAAACGGGGTGAGGCAATTTTTCTGCTCGATTTCAATGGCCTGCGATCGCTGCCTTCTTTATTGCAGGCGGCTCATCTCTTTGCCATTGGTGGGATTTGTGCACTTTTACTCCTGGCGCGGCAGCACCGGATGCAATCCTATTCGTGGTTTTTGCCTGCAGCGCTGATGCTTCTCTGCCTTTTCTGCGGCATTGACGAGCTGACCAAACTGCACCTTGCCCTCAATCAGGTGAACTGGCAGATAGTTTACCTCAGCCTGATGGCGGCGATTCTGGTCTTCAGCTGGGGTGATTTCATGTGGCTCTGGCGTGACCACCGGCCCACGCTGCTATGGGTGTTGGCGGGCATCAGTATATTTTTGTTGGGCGGTTTTGGCGGCGAAATGTTGAAAGCCCCCATCACCGCTGCTCTGAATACCCACAGTCCACCGAGAATCGCTTTTCTGCTGGAGCATGTGCGGATTTTGGTCGAGGAATTTGCCGAGCTGATGGGCGAAACGCTGGTTCTCTACGCGTTTGCCAAGTTCGCTTTGGAGGTCTGGTCGAGACCTAAAACGGTGGCGAGCTAGATTCTGTCGCCTCAGGCGATCGCGCGCTGTCCAAATACTGGCCCAGTGCTAGTAGACTACAACATCATTTCACCACCCCTGCCGATGGCGAGGGAGCTGCAGAGGCAGGGGGCAGAAACACCGGAAAGGTTCTGTTACTTCTGTCCTAAAGGACTTGCTCAACTGGACAATTCTGACCAATTTGCCTAGACGCATCCGCCATCACAGAAATCTGTTGCGCCTCGTCATAGGTTGACAATACCCTTGGTGCTAAACTCCAACCATTCTGGCGTTGGTCAGCGACCCAGGTATTTTCCTACATTCGCCATTCATGATTATTGATCCCCATTATCCTCACATCGTGTTGGCGTTCTCTTATCGAGAGACCACTATAGCGATCGAGCAGGCCGCGATCGATGACCTCACCATTTACACCGCCTGGGTTGATTATGCGACAGGCTCAGCCGTCGCGGTGCCCAAAGCTTGGACCCGCGCCGACGCGATTCAGAGGGCAAAGCGGTGGGTTGATCGCAAGCTGTATTGACGATGGTTCTGCAAGCGGGGTGGCGCGGATGGGAGTAGCGGGGCCGGGCTCGATCGCAAATCCTCTACAGACAACCGGCTGAGCACCTCTCAGATCGCCTATTTGCCAATACAGAACCGACTAAAGATTTCATCTAGCATCGACTCCGTCAGTTCTTCGCCCGTGACCTCGCCCAAAGCACGAATGGCCATGCGCAGATCAATTGTCCAAAAATCGAGGGGTAGCTGATTGGCGATCGTGGTGCGCACCTGTTCCAACGCGGTGCGGGCACTGGTGAGAGCGGCGGCTTGGCGCTGGTTGATCGTGACTTCCACATCACTGGCCGTCAGCTGCTCCGCGTGGATCGTTTTCAAGATTGTTTGTTCTAGCTGGTCAATGCCCTGATTCAGCGCTGCAGCCGTCGAGACGATGGGCACGGGCAGATTGACCAATGACTCAGGAACTCGGTCAGCCACGAGATCAATTTTGTTCACCACTATAATCAGCGGTCGATGGCTGATCAGTCCGTAGAGTTGCTCGTCCGCTGCTGTCCAGCCTTGCTGAGCATCAATCGTTAGGAGCACCAAATCAGCCGACTGGGCCGCTGCTCGCGATCGCTCGATACCGATCTGCTCGACCTGATTGTCGGCCTCGCGAATGCCCGCCGTATCGAGCACCTGAATCGGAATGCCCCCCACCACCAACTGCGACTCCACCACATCGCGGGTCGTGCCCGGCAGATCGGTCACGATGGCGCGATCGCTGCGGCTCCAGGCATTGAGCAAGCTCGATTTACCCACATTGGGTCGGCCCACAATTGCCACCTTGAGCCCCGAGCGCAGCAGTTCCCCCTGATAGGCCGTGTCTAAAATCGCGTTGACCGTCTGTAACACCTGGCTCAACTGCTCAGCCACAGCCGGTTCATCCAGAGGCGGCAAATCATCGGCAAAGTCGATCCGCGCCTCGACTTCTGCCAAAATATCCAGACAGGCCGATCGCAGCTCGCGAATCGGCTGGGTCAGTTTGCCTCGCATGCCCGCTAGCGCCGTTTGCGCCGCCTGAGGGGATTGTGCCCCGACTAAGTCAGCAATGCTCTCGGCCTGGGTCAGATCGAGCCGCCCATTCAAAAAAGCGCGCAGGGTAAATTCCCCCGGCTCGGCCAGACGCGCTCCTTGAGCCACACAGAGCTGCAGCACCTGCTGCACGGCCATGATGCCGCCATGACAGTGAAATTCCACGACATTTTCGCGAGTGTAGGAGCGAGGCGATCGCATCAGCAGCAGCAACGCTTCGTCTACCGTCTGCTGAGTCTGGGGATCGTGAACATAGCCATACAAAATGCGGTGACTTTCCCACGGTTGCTGCCCCGGCGTTTTAAACAGCGTGCGGGCGATCGCTTCCGCGTCGGCCCCAGACAGGCGCACGATACCGACGCTGCCCTGCTGGGGCACGATGGCGGTGGCAATGGCGGCGATCGTCTCACCTTGAATAATCGTTTGACCCATAAAGCAGAATTTTGAATGAAGACGTCGGCAGTCAGAATTAAAAAGCTGATCTGATGGTGATTTCAGGTATTGGGAGTGACCTGATCCAACTGCGGCTGGCGATACGACAGAGAACGTTTGGATCAAAAGACCCGATACTCCTCTTTTAGGAGGAAAGCGCGATCGCCGCAAAACAATTTTATCGGGTGTGATTAGGCAATCACGATAGCCTTGTCCCCCCCGAGAGCGATCTCAGCAACCCTACGGAGGATGCCCCATTTGCTCGGTGAGTATAAAGCCGCTGAGCGATTCCTCTAGCCGATCCCTCTGGCCAACGCTCTCAAGCCGCCGTCGGTTGTGTGCCCTGCAGGCGGGCCAGTCCCCCAAAGCCGTAGAGCCAGACCACCACCGTCAACCAGTGCACCAGCGTGACGGCGAACAGCGACCCCGTCAAACCATACAGCGTCGTCAGTACCAGCCCGAGCCAAAGCACCATGAGCAAAAATCGGCGATCGCTCAAAGCCTTTTTCGCCTGGGGTCTGAGTTTACTAAAGACGACATGGGCAAGCACATACAAGCCCAGGCTCAGGACCGTCCAGGCGAGCCACTGGCCCGTCTCGATACCTTCGGTAGGGTGAGGCAGCAGCACCACGCGAAAAATTAGCTCCTCTAATAGGGCGGGCACAAACAACAGCTTGACCAGATTGAACACGGCTCGCACGGGTCGTTCAATCGCGATGTGTGGTTCATCTAGATAGCCGCTTTTGCGACCGTAGACCGGGATTACGGCGGCAATGAGCAGTAGAGCCAGCAAGCTGTAGCCTAGCAGCGCCGCCGACCAGGGCACAGCAAAGCTGCGGGCCGCGCGCAGCGCCACCCGCGAGACACCTGGAATCAGGCCAAATAAAGCCGTCGGCGGAATGGGCGCGATGGTGGGGTCAAAGCCACCGATTTGATTGGGGCGCAGAAACCAGAGATCCGCCCCGTTTTTCAAAAAAATGTAGGCAATGTCATCCTGGCCCCAGCGCGGCAGCATGGTGCGCCAGCTAAAAATGCCCGCGACCAAACCGCTGTAGGTGGCCAATTCGTTACCGCGAGCATTCACCCCGGCGAGTTCTTCGGCATTGCTTTCCCAATCGCGGCGAATCACGCCATAGGGGCTCAGGGCTTGATGCAGATTCATCGCCAGCGTGGCGAACTGGTCAAT
Organism: Leptolyngbyaceae cyanobacterium; assembly: GCA_050042805.1. Classification (GTDB taxonomy): domain Bacteria; phylum Cyanobacteriota; class Cyanobacteriia; order Phormidesmidales; family Phormidesmidaceae; genus Halomicronema. The sequence continues at coordinate 2,129 of JBHJJI010000143.1, read as the reverse complement.
CTTCTGCACGTCGGGATCATCGGGATGGTCTTGAATGTAGGTCTGGAGGGCTGGGTCGCCTGCTGCCTGAGCGCGAATCTGCTCGATCGCGATAAACATCGCCTGGCTAGAATCTTGGACACAGGAGGTGGCAGGCGTTACCGTTGCCACGCCGGTGCCATCGCCGGTGCGATAGCGGGCGGCAATCACCTGCGCCTGAATCAACAATTGCTCAAAGAGAGACAGGCGAGTTGCACCGAGCTGCAACGGTTCGGTGAAGTAATCAAGCTTCACCACAATGTCCGAAAAGGGCCGCTGGCCAATCCAACCGCGCTGCATATCGCCCGCGTAGGAACTCCAGTCGTGGGTGCCTGAGATGATGCCCCCAGAGTTGTGGGCATAAATTTGCTGATAGTTAATCTTGAACTGCAGCTCTTGGGCGATCGGTTCTTCCACCACTTGCGCTAAACCGTAGGCAAAATGTCCAGAGACGGTGCCCGCTGGAGTCAGTTCCTTATTTTCGCCGCCGATGCCGCCAAACAGATGCATGACGAGAGCGTTGTCACCAGCCTGCCAATGATCTATCGCTGCTGCCTCGGTCGCCGCGGTGGGGCTCACCAAAACCCGCTGCACCGTTCCTTTACGGGCAGGCGTATCTTGCCAATTGTCGCGATCCAGGTAATGGCGTCCTGCCTTTTCGCCGAGGACGACCTGATCGGGCATCAGCTGCACCAGCTGACGCGGCTGCAATGATTGCACTGTAAAGACGCCAGCCTGATCCCGCGCGCCATAGACATACCAGCCCGCACTGCCCGCCGGTGAATCAATCAGATCACGAATGTTGGAAAAGAAGAGATCGCCCTTGAGTTGGGGCTGCTGAGGAATGCGAATCGTCTCAGTGGGGCCGGTGAAATCGGCCACAGCGGCCTCAAAATGCTGCACCTTGAAATATTCCGTGGGGCAAGGCGACAGGCCAGGACATACCGTTGGCAGCGCTGAGTCAACGCTGGCATCGGGCTCTAGCAACCTGACCAGGCCATACTCTCGACCGGTAATCTGTACCGGCTCTAAGCCAATTTCGATCACCGGCGCGTCTCCCTGAGCCAGTAATGTTGGGTTCCCCACCAGCTTGACGGTGACATCATCTTGGGGCCGCGCTCCCGCTAAAGACTGCAACGGCCCCACCGCCTGCCGTCCGTTCAAGCGCGTCGGCACAATGTTGCCTCCCGCCCCAAATTTCTCGGCCTTCTCAGTGAACTGAACGTCGCGAGTCACCTCTGCCAAATATCGCTCAAGGGCTGGCGACTCGCGCCAGGTCACCTTCACGGTCTGCCCGAGGAGACTGGCCTCAGGGGCATGCCAGACTTCCATCCAAGCCCAATCACCCGGCTCAGGAGCATAGTCTGCTGCACTCGGCAAGATCAGGCGGCCCATCCAATCACCGAGGGGCCGATAGCTAGGGGCAGAAGGCAGCGGCGTCAGCGGATATGTAGTGACCTGGTTAAACGTCGCTGCTTGAGCCAGGTCATAGTTTGAGACCTTCGTTTCGGCGGGGGCCGACTGCATCGAAACGAACTGGGTCGTCACTAAGCCGATGCAGAGCAACCCCACCCACATCAAGTTTTTGATCAGACGACGGCGATCGCTGCGAGTCATTGGTTCCATCAGATGTCAGCCCCGCTAAAGCTTAAAAACCAGAGATGCTCAATCATCCATGCCTGAATGTCTGATACAACCCACGCTGTATTCTATCGGCAACTCACCTTAAGAGAAGCTCAGTCTTTTTGATGCCAACTGTCTGAAACCGCCTGTAAAAGTTTTCAACATCGCCACGTTATCGACTCAATGGCAATGCCCAAAAGCCCGTACTTTCTGGCGGCAAGCCCCCTGAACCATTGAGTTTGCTGCCCCTTTGCTCGCCTGTACCCCTACCCAGGAGAATGGAACAGCCCCCAATGATCTAACCCTGTAGGGGTTTGACAATGCAGCTCTGATATCGCTGCCTCGGTGCGCTCTTGTTCGATGGCCATCCTGGCCGTCCTGAACGCCCCGCAACCCTTGAAAAAGCGGGTTATGGAGGCAGGCTGGAAGCCTACCCGACCGGTTGTCTACAGGACTTGAGCCGACCGGAAAGGGCGATCACCGCCACC
>JBHJJI010000142.1:0-22157 GCA_050042805.1 Leptolyngbyaceae cyanobacterium | reverse complement strand
TGAACTGCTCGATCAATCTCCTCTTGCAAGGAAGCGGGCAGCGACTGCAGATTACCAACAAACTGAATGCGCACCCCTTCTTTGTCCATATCCCGCAGCTCTTGACGCAGCACTCGTTCAAACAGCGTCATCAAAAAGTCCACCTCTTCTAGCGGGCGGCCCCAGTTCTCAGTCGAAAAGGCATAGGCTGTCAAGGCCCCCACCCCCCAATCACTGCAGGTTCGTAGCAGCTTTTTGAGCGTATCAACCCCGCGTCGATGGCCCATGATGCGGGGTAACCCTCGCTGCTTGGCCCAGCGCCCGTTGCCATCCATGATGACCGCGACATGGCGCGGCAGTTTTTGGGTATCGATATCAGCGGGTAGAGTGGAGGTCACAAAAGGCTCAGCGGTCATTTTTTCCACGAGGGGCCGACGACGAAAAGAGAGGTAAACGTTGCAGGAGCGATCGCCCCTGCCGGAGCAATCGTTTGCTCAAGCTTTTGAGTTGAGGGCTGACGGCATCTCGATCAACCGATAAAGATAGCCGGGCGCTCAACAACTCCCTTAGTTTACTGCTGGTTAGGGGCCGATTTAACCTTCCCCCTTGGGCCAAAGAGATTGACCCCGTTTCTTCAGAAACGACGATACAGAGACAATCTTCTACCCGTTCAGTAATCCCCATGGCGGCCCGGTGGCGAGTGCCCAACTGCCGCGAAGCCGAGCGTTCAGAAATCGGTAAAATCACCCCCGCCGCTAATACTCGCGAGCCGCGCACCAACACGGCACCGTCATGCAGCAGCGTACTGGTTTGAAAAATAGTTTGCAGGAGTTCTCGCGAAACTTCCGCATTGAGTTTGACCCCCGGCACCGAAAAATCCCGCTCATCAATGGGGCGATCGGTTTCCACAATAATCAGCGCCCCAATCCGATTTTGCGACAGCTCTTTGGCGGCATCCACCAGTTCATCCACGACATTATCAGGCTGCGGCGTCAGATCGCGATCGGGCAGCACCAGTAGCTGACCCAACCGCCCCCGGCCAATTTGCTCTAACAGCCGCCGAAATTCGCCCTGCAAAATAAAGGCCATGGCCACCGCCGACCCAATCACCAGTTTATCGAGCACAAAGGCGAGCAAAGACAGACCAATATGGCGGCTAATCGTCGCCGCCAATAGCAAAATAATGAACCCCCGCACCATCCACAGGGTGCGACGTTCACCGATGAGCACCAGGATGGTGTAGACCAGTAGCACAACCAGCACGCCATCCAAGAGTCTTAATGGCCATCCTCTAACGATTTCGAGGATTATCTGCCCTAGCTCCCAGAATTGCCCCATGTGCAGTGCCGTAGCTTAGTTTCAACGGTGGGTGCCCAGCGATCGCTCAAGCCAGGGCACCTTGGCCCAGACGTGCCCCACCTGACCCCTCGAACCTTGACAGCGTTCGGGGGAGCGCCGGCCCCACCCCTCAGGGGGGTGACGGCGCTCCCCAAACAGTCAGTCTTGCCCTAACTAGCTGGCATCAGGGGGGCTGGCAAGCAATCATGACGCATCAAATCCTGTAACGTTTCCCGCTGGATGATGAGATGAGCGTCTCCATCATTTACTAAAACCGCTGCCGGTCGGGGCACTCGATTATAGTTAGACGCCATGCTGTAGTTATAGGCACCGGTACCTGCCACAACGATAACGTCATTCGCTGTCAGCGCGGGCAAATCGGCTTCTTGAATAACGACATCGCCCGACTCGCAGTGCTTGCCCGCCAGCGTGGTTTTCTCCGTCAGCGGAGCCGACATCCGATTAGCGACCAAAGCCCGATAGACCGACTGATAGGTGATCGGTCGCGGATTGTCTGACATGCCGCCATCGACTGCCACGTAGGTGCGAATGCCGGGCACCGTTTTTTGACTACCGACGGTATAGGCCGTCACACAGGCCGAGCCAATCAGCGATCGCCCCGGTTCAGCAATCAGCCGGGGGAGCGGCACACCCTGTAGCTCGCAGGCTTCGGCGACCGCTTCCGCCACCGTTTTAACCCAGTTCTCAATACTGGGGGGATCATCCGCTTCGGTATAGCAAATGCCTAACCCCCCCCCAATATCCAGTTCGGTCACGGGTAAACCATATTCCGCCGCTTTGTGGAGCCAACGCACCATCACGCCCGCTAAATCAGCGTGGGGTTGGAGTTCAAAAATCTGAGAGCCAATGTGGGCATGTAAGCCGATGCACCGCAGTTGGGGCTGTCTCGCCACGTACTGAAACACGGCTTCGATCTGATCTGGGTCGAAGCCAAACTTGCTGTCGAGGTGGCCGGTGCGAATGTATTCGTGGGTATGACACTCAATACCGGGGGTCAGACGCAATAAAATTGGCACCGCACTCTCGGCACCTGCCATCAACTGACTCAGCGACTCCAGCTCAAACCAGTTATCCACCACAATGCGGCAGCCACTATCAATGCCCTGTTGCAACTCATCAATCGACTTATTGTTGCCGTGAAAGTAGAGATGTTCGGCCGGTACCCCCGCGTTTACTGCCGTCAACAGCTCTCCGGCGGAAACGACATCGATGCCCACGCCCTCGCTGTTAACCACAGCGCAGACGGCCAAACAGTTCCAAGCTTTAGAGGCATAAATCACCAACGCCTCCCCCGGATAATGACGAGCTATCGCCTCTCGATATTGCTGACAGGCTGCCCGCAGCGTGGCCTCGTCCAAAATATAAAGCGGCGAGCCAAACCGCTCGACCAACTCGGGGATATCACACCCCCCCACCACCAAATGATCGGCGTCAGAAACCTGTGCCGACAGCGGCAGCAAATTTTGATTGGGCGAGGCACTACGCGTCGGCAGCGTCGCCGCATGGGCAGTTAAATAGCTCAGGCTAGTTTTGGAGGAGTCGACAGTGGAAACCATAAACGTTGCTGCTGTATGTACAAGGATGGACGGGGCAAGCCGGTGTACCTCAACTGAGGTCTGAGAATATCAGTGTACAATCGAGAACCGCGCGACTGCTGACTGCGAATGCTCAATTCTTCAACGATGCGCGTTATTTGCCGCCCTGTCGTCTCTCAAGATTTACCGAATGTGGTCACTTTAGACCATCGATGTTTTGGGGGGTTATGGAGCGAAGCGGCCTATACCCGAGAAATGGGTAGCCCCAACAGTGATTTATGGGTGTTGGAAGTGACGGCGACCGCGCGATCACCCCGCCGCCTCAGTGGCATTGGCTGCATTTGGGCCATCCTCGAAGAAGCCCATATCACCCTCTTGGGGATCGAGCCCGCTGATCAGGGCCAAGGGCTCGGACAATGGCTACTCATTGAACTGCTGCGAGCCGCGATCGCTCGGGGGCTCAGCCGCGCCACTTTAGAGGTGCGCCCCTCCAACAGCCGAGCGCTGGCGCTCTACAAAAAATATGGATTTGGCGTCGCGGGTGAACGGCGGCGATATTACGCGGATGGCGAAAGCGCCTTGATTCTCTGGAAATCAGGCCTGCAAACGCCCAGCTTCGCAGCGGCGTTGCAGCGTCAGCAAGATCACTTGCACCAAAAACACCGGCTAACCAGCCATTCTCTACCGGGATGACGCTAGCGGACACCCCGCCAAATCGCGATCCCGACAGCCGCCGGTAGACCTGCCTCAAAAATTAAGAGAAGGCAATGAAAGTTTAAGAGACCGATCGCAACCGGGTACGACTCGTTTCCAGAAAAAGGATGTGTCGGGCGGTTTTCACCACTGTGTACGGTGCCACAGTTCGCCAATACCCCTGTGCTAGAATCACCGTAACCAGCGCCCAGCAGGTATTTGGATTCAAATAATGTTTGAACGCTTCACAGAAAAAGCCATTAAAGTCATCATGCTCGCCCAAGAGGAGGCCCGCCGCTTGGGCCACAATTTTGTGGGGACAGAGCAAATTCTCCTTGGTCTTATAGGAGAAGGCACGGGCGTCGCCGCCAAAGTGCTCAAGTCAATGGGCGTCAATCTCAAAGATGCGCGTATTGAAGTTGAGAAAATCATTGGTCGCGGCTCCGGTTTTGTTGCCGTTGAGATTCCCCTCACGCCACGCGCCAAGCGTGTGCTAGAGCTCTCCCTAGAGGAAGCTCGTCAGTTGGGACACAACTACATCGGCACCGAACATTTGTTGTTAGGGCTGATTCGCGAAGGTGAGGGCGTCGCTGCCCGCGTTCTAGAAAATTTGGGTGTCGACCTCTCTAAGGTCCGGACTCAAGTCATTCGCATGCTTGGTGAAACGGCAGAAGTCTCCTCCGGAGGAGGCCAAGGCCGCACCAAAACTCCCACGCTCGATGAGTTTGGTTCCAACCTGACGCAGATGGCTGGGGAAGGCAAGCTTGACCCGGTGGTGGGTCGCCAAAAGGAAATTGAACGCGTGATCCAGATTCTGGGTCGCCGGACTAAAAATAACCCAGTGCTCATCGGTGAGCCTGGGGTCGGCAAGACCGCGATCGCCGAGGGCCTGGCCCAGCGCATTATGAACGGCGATATTCCCGATATTCTCGAAGAGAAACGGGTGGTCACGTTAGATATTGGTTTACTAGTTGCTGGCACCAAGTATCGCGGTGAGTTTGAAGAGCGCCTGAAAAAAATCATGGACGAAATCCGCTCGGCGGGTAACGTCATCTTGGTGATTGATGAGGTGCACACCCTGATTGGGGCCGGTGCCGCTGAAGGCGCGATTGATGCCGCTAATATTCTTAAACCCGCTCTCGCTCGCGGCGAATTGCAGTGCATCGGGGCGACAACGCTCGATGAATACCGCAAGCATATTGAACGGGACGCCGCCCTAGAACGACGGTTCCAGCCGGTGATGGTGGGTGAGCCGAGCATTGACGAAACCATCGAGATTCTCCATGGTTTGCGCGATCGCTACGAGCAGCACCACAAGCTGAAGATCACCGACGACGCCTTAGATGCGGCGGCCAAATTGGCGGATCGGTACATTTCTGATCGATTCTTGCCCGACAAAGCAATCGACCTGATTGATGAGGCCGGTTCACGGGTGCGATTGATCAACTCGCAACTGCCGCCTGCGGCCAAAGAGCTGGATAAAGAGCTGCGTCAAGTCCTTAAAGATAAGGACAATGCCGTGCGCTCTCAGGACTTTGATACTGCCGGTGAGTTGCGCGATCGCGAAATGGAAATCAAAGCCGAAATTCGCAGCATCGCCCAAAACAAAAAAGCAGATGACGAAAGTGGTGAGGACAATATGCCTTCCGTCACCGAGGAAGACATTGCCCAAATCGTCGCCTCTTGGACCGGCGTGCCAGTCAGCAAGCTCACCGAATCCGAGTCCGAAAAACTGCTGCACATGGAAGACACCCTCCATCAGCGGCTAATCGGCCAAGACGAAGCAGTGAAAGCAATTTCACGCGCGATTCGACGGGCGCGAGTCGGGCTTAAAAACCCCAATCGCCCCATTGCGAGCTTTATCTTCTCCGGGCCGACCGGGGTCGGTAAAACTGAACTCACGAAATCGTTGGCAGCTTACTTCTTCGGCTCTGAAGAGGCGATGATTCGCCTCGACATGTCGGAATTTATGGAGCGCCATACCGTTTCCAAACTCATCGGTTCGCCCCCTGGGTATGTGGGCTATAGCGAAGGAGGCCAGCTCACTGAAGCAGTGCGGCGGCGGCCTTACACGGTTGTGCTGTTCGATGAAATCGAGAAAGCTCACCCCGACGTCTTCAACATGCTGCTGCAAATTCTGGAAGACGGACGCCTGACCGATGCTAAAGGTCGGACGGTTGACTTCAAGAATACGCTGCTGATCATGACCTCTAACATTGGCTCTAAAGTCATTGAAAAAGGCGGCGGCGGCCTCGGCTTCGACTTTGAAGGCGACCAAGTTGAGTCTCAGTACAATCGCATTCGCTCTTTAGTCAACGAAGAGCTGAAGCAGTACTTCCGCCCTGAGTTCTTGAACCGGTTAGACGAAATCATCGTCTTCCGTCAGCTCACGAAGGATGAGGTCAAAGAGATTGCCGATATCTTGCTGAAGGAAGTCTTTGGACGTCTGGCTGAGCAAGGCATTGAACTGGAAGTGACGGCTCGCTTTAAAGACCGTTTAGTCGAAGAAGGCTACAACCCCAGCTATGGCGCTCGACCCCTGCGTCGAGCCATTATGCGCCTGCTAGAAGACACCCTAGCCGAGGAGATCTTGTCCGGTCGCCTGGGTGACGGTGACACGGCATCGGTGGATGTCGATGACGCAGGCAAAGTTGTGATTCAACCGGGAGAGCGGCGCGAACTGCTAACTCAAGCAGCTGACTAAAGTCTGAACACACTTGGGCAATGCCCATCGTTCTCAGCATCGGTAAGGGCGGCTCTCTTCTGGAGGCTGCCCTTACTTTTTGTAAACATTCCTAAAGGGGATTCTCAGATAGCTTGCTAGACGCTGAGTTGCCCTGAATAATAAGTGACATAGGTTTGCGGGATGATAGTTTCCTTAAACCTCGGCTTGACAATCCGCAATAATCGGCAGTTGGGAGAATTAATATGGGCCTGATCAAAACGATATTTGGTGGCATCTTTGGGCTGATTGGTGGCATCTTTGGCGGCATTGCTGGCATCTTTGGCATCGGCAAAAAGGGCGAGTATTTTATGGAGCTGGATGAAGCCAACGCCCCAGCAACGACAACGACTTCTCCGGCACAGCCCGCTGCAGAGCCGGCTCCGGCGGTAGCCTCGACCACCACTCAGGAATCCCCAGCCCAGCCTGCCCCGCCAGCAATGTCTCAGCAAACGGCTACCCCCGCTAAACCGGCACAAGTGACCCAGCCCCAAGCAGCGCTGGTCACTAACTTTGCCACTGATTACTTGGTCAACCCCAGAATTAATCGATCGCCCCGTCGCCGTCCTGGCCCCAGCATGTCGCCGTTCAAAGATATGGTTCGCGACATGAGTCGTAAATCACCGTCCATGGGCTAATCGCTCAGCGCCATCTCCACGTCATTCACGAACAAACCGGCAAGTCTTCAGGTGATCAAGGCTTGCCGGTTTATTTTTGGTCAGAATGCCTTGGACTTCGCGCAGCCAGCGTTCCTGATTCCTGGCGGGAAAGCACCCTCTACGATTTTGAGTCAGGCAACTGCAACGGCAAACGGTTCACGATTGGGTAAGTAGCTAGGCGGAATTAAATATAAAACGCTCCAGCGAGTAATTTCCGGCGTTGCTTCGCGCCTCCATACCCTCAATGACAGTCATTGCCAAATCATATTCGTTGTCGAACATTTGACCGGCAATTTCGTGGGCTTTCAACTGCCGCCACTGGGTCTCAATCGGGTTCATCTCTGAACAGTAGGGGGGCAAAAAGAAGATGAACAGCCCTTGCTCCTGCCAGCGAGGCCACTGTTGCTGCACCAAGCGACTCCTCTGAAGTGAGCCATTATCTTGCACAATCACGGTGATGCGTCCTGTCTCAGCTAAGGTTCGTGAAGCTTTCTGGGCTACCCAATCCATCACCTCAATGTAGCTATTCCCCTTAAAACCGCCTTGAGAGAGGGCATACTCGAACCCGTTTGCGGGTTGCCATAAGCCTAAAATGCTAATGCGACGACCATAGCGAGTCGATGTTTGCTCCATCCGCTTCTGCTCGCCGATCGGACTATAGCTGTAGCTGACTGGACTCCACAGGCAGAATCCGGCTTCATCCAAGTACTTGAGGTCGAGATGTCCGTCCTCAGCCGCCTGTGTCAAGGTGTCTAAGTCAGCTTGCTTGAGGGCTTTCTGGACGGGGTCTTGCTTCCGTTTATGGCTGTGTCGGGTGCGTTTCCACCGATATCTTTTTTTTGAGCAATCGCCGCAAGCGGTCACTGCTCAAGTCTACCAAGCGCTCCTGCTTCAACTTCTGAGCTAATTGAGCACTGTTATAAGTCCGAGGCTCTTGCTCCAAGCACTCTGTCAAATAGTCCAGATCTGACGGTTGCCACTTCGATTTGGCACCCCGTCCAGGAGCTTCCCACAGTCCGCCTAATCCATCGCGCTCCCATCGGCGTAGCGTCGCTCTAACCGTATGTTGATGGCACTGAAAAATCTCAGCGATAGCAGGCACATTTAGACCTTGGGCATTCAAGCGCAGCATGTGTGCTCGGTCACGCGTCCGATAAGGAACCGTCTGAGCCTCCCGAAGTTCGCTGAGCGTGCGGTCTTCTTCCTCGGTGAGTAGGATGCGTAATGGGGCAGGCATTTTGGGATATTCTAGCTACTCTGCTATCTTACATTTAATTTAAACCGCCTACTTAGCTGGTCTGGCTGTTTGGCGATCGCACTGCAGAACCGCTTTATCGAGAGAGAATCGTCGCCTCCGGTCAGGTCATATATCAAGTGCATTTCTTAAGAAATTTAAGCTCTGGCCGCTTGATTTAAGCGTTATCCTGGTGATCTTGAGATGAATGTCCTTTTGATACCAATTTGGGTTGATCTATGCGGAGGAAACGGCGATCGCGGCGGCATTGGCACATTGGACTAATGCTGTTGTTGGTGCCTTTAGCGTGGCTGGGACAAAACCAAGTAAAAGCCAAGTTGAGAGAGCCCCAGGCCATTCTCGTACTCGGCGGTGCGCCAGAACGGGAGCACTTTGCTGCAGAGTTTGCCAGTGAACATCCTGATTTAGAGATTTGGGTCTCCTCCGGTACCAATCCTGAATATGCGCAATGGTTGTTTCAAGAAGCTGACATTGCCTCCGATCGCGTCCGCCTCGACTATCGTGCAGTGGATACCGTGACTAATTTCACCACCATTGTTGACGATCTCAAGCAATCGGGAGTTGAAAGTGTCTATCTGGTCACGTCTGACTATCACATGCGGCGAGCCGCCATTATTGCTCAGGTGGTATTAGGCCGATATGATATTGCCTTTCAACCGTTGCCAGTCCCCTCTGACAACAACGCGGAACCCTTAGTGCGCGGACTACGAGACGGAGCTAGGGCGATGCTGTGGGTGTTTACTGGGCAAACGGGCTCAATGCTCGGGCAAAAGCTGAGTAAGTCTTGAGACGGCCCTGGCGCGATCGCTGAACAACCATGATTCAATCTGTCAGTTGTCCATAGCCCTTGACAGGGAAAGCTACAATTAGTTCGCATTTCAGCATTGCTGTTGCTGTCTAGCCTGATACTCTCCTATGCCATCCACTATTCATTCTCCGTATACGCCTGAACAGATCAAGGTTTGGTTTCGAGGTCTACTCACCATTGCTTGGGCTGATGGACACTTCGACGAAGAAGAAAAAAGCCTGATTACGGCAATGACGCAAGAGGAATTGGCCCCTAACATCGGATTTTTTGATGCGTTAGAGCCCATCTCGCCAGCGGAACTGGCAGATACCTTGGGGAAACAAACCGAAGCAGCTGAGAACTTTTTGCGTACGGCGGTCATGGTCGCACTGGCCGATGGCGTTTATTCCACTGAAGAAGATCACCTGCTCCACAGCTTTTGTACGGCGGTGGGCTTAGAAGCTCAGCTTCTGGATTCAGTCCGGTCGACGCTGTACGACGCCCAAGAATCAGCGGCAGGCGACCTCAACCAGAGCGATGAGCCCGGGCTAGAACCCCTGAAGCCCGCCAAAGAGTGGTTGGATCAGCTAGAGGTCAATGATCCTCGTCTCGCCCGATTTATCTGCAAGCTGGTGCCGTCACAGTGTCCCTTTGAACGCGATGTGAAACTGTTCAAGCGTAAGATTGTTCACATTCCACCCATGTGCAAGCTTAATCCACTCTACGAGCAGTTAGTGGGTCTGCGGTTTCGAGCCTTGTCTTACCTTGCCGATGATTGCGGCGAAGACGTGACGCCCTACGTATAGAAGCATGGACGGGGTGGAGTGAGTCAGTCGGATTTTTGGCTGACGGTTCTGCGGTTCATCACTTTTCCTTTGTCCTGTGCTTCTAGATTGAGGAGATTTTTAAACGAGCATTGACCGCACGTGACGGATCATGAGCCAGGAGCATCTTATAGCAGTTCTCAGTGATCGGACTGCCGATGCAATCTCGGCAACGCCGAGGAGTCGAGGGGCAGGGGAGCCAGATCTGTAGCGTTGTTTTAGAGCATCGGTATTACTGTTGTCGCCCACTCGCAGAGAAGCCGCTTCGCGCCCCCCCGCCCCAAAATCCTAGGGATGATTCTCTACCGGCAGAAAAAGAATGACGGTGTCGTGCATCAGCACGGATTTGGAGAAGCAAACGGTTTTGTGGGCTAGACGCGAGATGTGGGTTCGCAACATCAATTGCTTGAATTCAATACATTGAGTACGTTGAAAGTCGTGTGCTGTTGGGGGTCGAGTTATCGGGAGTAGGCTCCCCAGTTATCGGTGTAGAACTGTTTACGCTGAGATTTCCTAGAAAGAATATACCGGTAAGTACATGGACGTAATCAAACGTAGTCCTGAGCTGCTGGAAGCCTTGAGATGTCGTTGTCGGGAGCTGATTAATTCTGTCCACCTACTTACTGTAAGGGCGAGTTTAGCTAGAAACCTTGATTTCATAGCAATCAAGCATTAACAAAACCCGCCCCTGCGGGTATCTTCTTTACTGAAAATCTCCTAAGCTCCTATCCCAAATCAATATTTTTACCTTATTAGGCTCACTAAATGAAAAAGCTGATCGATCTCAGTCATACCGTTGAAGATGGCCTCATCACCTATAAGGGATTGCCAGCCCCCATCATTTGCGACTACTTAAGTCGAGAAGACTCGAAAAAACATTATGCCGAGGGCACCACGTTTCAGATTGGCAAAATCGAGATGTGCTCAAATACCGGCACCTATCTGGATTCTCCTTTTCATCGGTATGAAGATGGCAAAGACCTGTCTGAACTGACGCTGGAATCGCTCGCAAGTCTTGAGGGTGTAAAAGTGGTGGTTGGTGAAGAGGTAAGCGCCATCGATAAAGAGACCTTCCTCAATGTAGATGTCCATGACAAAGCGGTGCTGGTGCAAACCCATTGGTCAAGACATTGGAACACTGAGGCATATTACGAAGGGCATCCTTTTCTCACTGAAGAGGCCGCAAAATATCTGCGCGATAGTGGCGCTAAACTGGTCGGCATAGATTCGTACAACATTGATGATTCCAGTGGTAAAGAACGCCCGGTTCATTCAACGCTATTGGGGGCAGAAATTCTCATCGTTGAACACATGTGTAATTTGAATGCTGTACCGGTAAATGGCTTCAAGTTTTATGCCGTACCGGTCAAGGTGAAAGGATTTGGCACATTTCCGGTACGAGCATTCGCCGAGTTAGCGCCGTAAAGATCGGCATTACCCAAGACTGCTGCAAGCATGGCTGATGGCGATCGCCAGTATGAGCAGGGGCCAACAGTGCTGAAAACCCAAATGACATCAGGGCCTGGCATCTCAGGTTTGTGATTACAGACAACAAGGAAGTTGGGTGCCACAAGGGATCAGTTCTTTGCCATTTGTTGCGATTTACCAGAGTGGTTGAGTTGAGGATTGTAGAGAGACTTAATTCTGAATTTAAGATGCGCTATGAATTACCTAGCAAGTGTTTCAGTCTTTGAAAAACAGATTCGGATTGGCGAGACGATAATTCCTGCTGGATTTATCTTTCTAGCAGTCCTTTTCATGGCAGGGATCATGATCTTCAATATTATTTATCTCAGGCAATATCGAAAAATGATGTCTTACCTGAGAAATCATCATTTAGACCTCTATGAGCAAGTTCGTCGAAAACCTGATGTAGGAATCTTCTATTCCAAAGCTCATAATAGTGCAAAGCCACTTGTTGAACTGGCTAGAAGCGCACGGGAAATGTATGATAGACAGCTGAGTAAAGTGCTGTCTGACTTCACTAAATTTAGTCGTCGATTAACAGCGCTAAGTTTGATTTTTATTGTTGTATTTATGCTCTTTTCTGCTGCTTTGATCCTGTCTTTATCTAACTAGAAGGTTTCCCAGAGCACGCCACGCCTATTGAGTCAACGCGCGAATGAATTGTCCTAATTCAGCGAATAAGCCACCTTTTTTTGGTCGGTTGGTGGGGCTGCCATCGCCCTCTTGTTCTTCCTCATCCGCAAAGAGATTGGCCATTTCTTCGCCCGACGGCTTCTTGGCAAACTCGCCCAGCAGCTCGTAATCATCGTCCTCAGTTTCGCCCCACACCTGCCACGGTCCCGGATAAACGCGGAGTAGCGTCGCGCCCTCTAACGGCTGCAGGTAATAGCAAGATTCCAACGTGCTCAAAAAGCGCTCACGGAGCTGGCGGGCCGTATAACCGATGCCCACCACGGCAATATCTTCGAGCTTGGGATTCAGCATCACCACATATTTGCCGGTGGCTTCATTGCACAATGCTTCAACCTCATTCACCTCGACCGAAGAGGGCTCAATGACTAGGCAAGCCTCATCCTCGGGCTCTAAGCGCCCTTTGAACTCGTTGATGCCGCGAATGCTAAAGGCCGGATCGTCCCAGTCGCGGCGGGCTAGTGCGGCGGCACCCGCATCGGGAAAATAGACCTTAAAACTCAACCCGAGTTCTTCTAACACGGGGTAGAACTGCTCGGCAATGGGCAGCGCCTTCAGTTCAGGAATGTTGAGATCGACCACAATGCGCGGAATGCCCGCCTCAATGGCAGCGCGGGTGGCGATTTTAGCCTGATCGACGGCGGCTTCGATACTCCGGGGAACGGCAGTCATAGGGTTAAGGAGAGCAGCGGATTTAAGCAACGTGGGCAGGGATCAAGCGCGGCAGCGTGCGGTCTAAAACCTGACGCAATACCAGGGTTGTCCAGTCAATGTCGGCGGCGGTGGTGTGTCGTCCTAAGGTCAGGCGAATGCCGCAAAGGGCAGCGCGATCGCGATACCCCATCGCCTTCAAAATCGGGCTGGGACTTAGCTTACCACTATGGCAAGCGGACCCAGCACTGATGCCAATGCCCGCTAGATTCATCTGGCGCACTAGCGTTTTGCCGCTCACGGTGTCGCCATCGGCAGCGGTGATGCAAAAGCTGGCATGGTGTGGCAGGCGATCGCGGGGATCGCCCGTGACTGCTAGACCTGGGATGGCGGCAAGCTGAGCAAACAGGCGATCGCGCAGCTGAATCAGGCGGACTGCTTCGCAGGGCATCTCTTGCGCGGCGAGTTCAGCGGCGACGCCAAAACCGGCCAGATTCGGCAGTGCTTGGGTGCCAGAACGTAAGCCCCCCTCTTGCCCGCCCCCGCCGAGCAGCGGCAGCAGCTCGCCGCCCGGACGCACGTACAGCGCTCCGGCCCCCGGTGGGCCATACAGTTTGTGACTCGACAGCGATAGCAAATCGACTGGCAGCGTTTGCACATCCAGCGGCAGTCGGCCCGCCACCTGCACCGCATCGGTGTGAAATAACACGCCGCGACGCCGGGCGATCGCCCCCAGCTCGGCGATGGGCTGCAGCGTCCCCACTTCGCTCTGGCCGTAGCTCACCGAGGCGAGAACCGTATTGGGTTGAATGGCTGCGGCGAGTTCATCCGGATTCACCCGTCCTAACCGATCCACCGGTAGCCAGGTCACATCCCAGCCCTGACTGGCTAAAAATCGCACCGGTTCAGCGATCGCCGAGTGCTCAACGCTGGATACGATGAGGTGCTGTGGGGTGCGATAGCGGCGCGCCACCCCCATAATGGCCAGGTTGTCAGCCTCGGTGCCCCCGGCGGTGAACACCACGCTGTCAGCCGTTGCATTCAACAAGCTAGCGACCTGAGCCCGTGCCAACTCTAGTACCGTAGCCGACCGATTGCCCCACTCGTGCAAACTCGATGGATTGCCCCACTGCTCGTGCATCGCTGCCTGCATAGCCGCGATCGCCTCCGGTCGAGTCGGCGTTGTGGCGCTGTAATCCAGGTAAATTTGCATAACTTTACGGCGAGTCACCGGCTCAAAATTCCGGTTCGGTAGTCTTGATCCTAGCAGGGGGCGTTGTCCTTCGGGGCGTCCCGGCACCGGCAGCGACGGATGACACAATATATTCTGAATATTTCTAAAATCCAGGTGCTAGGATTTCGCTTGGATCACCGAAAGTATCCCCTCAGCATCTGTGGCATGACTTGTTTAGGAGACGGGCGATGAAAACCTTGGCACTCGGACTGGTATTAAGCGTTTGGTTAGCGTTTGGGAATGCCTCAGCCGCTTGGGCCCACGCCGTGCAAACCGACTACTTTGTCGATCTCTTTGCGGCGGAGCTAGCACTGGAGTTTACTGCCAGCTTTAGCACTGGGGAGCCGATGGCAGAGGCCGCGGTGCTGGTGTATACGCCCGACGACCAAGAGACGCCCTGGGAAGAAAGCCAAACCGATGCGGCGGGTCATTACACGTTTAAGCCCGATCCCGAACAGGCGGGTGATTGGCGCATCGAATTTAAGCAAGGTGGCCACGCCGATATTCGTATCGTGCCGGTAGATGATCTCGGTATCGACTATCAAAACATCAGCCACGGCGGCAACCAGGACGTGCATTTCGGCGATCGCTTCCGCGAGGCCGTTGCCCTCTTCTCCGCCGCGAGCATCGGCGCCGTTGCCATCGTCTTCCAGCGCAAACTGTTCCGCTCCTAGATTCACCGGTTGCGTCTAACAGTGGACAGCAGATGATTACGGTGCGGATGCCGACATGCAGATTCACTCCAATCCGATGAACCACTTCTATGCGGGCGGCTTAGGCTGAAAGGTGGAGCCTGCACTGGCAAAGCTGACTAGGGCGATCGCCATCACCATGCGTAGACTCAGCTGCTCGCCTAACACCAAGAGCCCAACCACGGACGCCACCGCCGGTTCTAAACTCATCAACACACCAAAGACTTTGACCGGCATCTGCCGCAGGGCCGCCATTTCGAGCGAATAGGGCAACGCTGATGACAAAACAGCTACCCCCAGCCCCAGCAGCAAGACCGAAGGATTCAGCAGATTGGTGCCCTCAGCGGCAATGCCAAAGGGCACGATCGCGATCGCCCCCACGGCCATCGCCAGTGCCGTACCCTCACTCCCAGGAAACGTCCGAGCGACTCGATTGGCAAGCACGATGTAAGCCGCCCAACAGCTCCCCGCTAGCAGCGCCAAGATCACGCCCATCGGATGCAGTGAAACGTCCCCAATCGGGGCCAACAGCAGCACACCCGTCGCCGCTAGAGCGACCCACAGCCACTCCCGGCCCCGTCGTGAGTGGAACAGCGCCACCCCCAATGGCCCCACAAACTCCAGCGTCACCGCCACCCCAATGGGAATGTAGGCGATCGCGCTGTAGAACAACGTATTCATCAGGCCCATGGTGAGCCCCAGCAGCACCAAACCGCCGCAGTTGCGCACCGAATACTGCCGCCAGCGCGGACGCACCAGCATCAACAACACCGCCGCCCCGAGCCCCAGTCGTAGGCGCACCACCCCAATGGGACTTACCTGGGCAAACAGCCCTTTGGCGATCGCCGCCCCGAAGTGAATGGAGGCCATTGATAGCAGCACTAACCAAACTGGAGATCGCCAGTGAGAGACCGGAGATGACTGTGACACAAAAAGCCTCAGCGAACAGGGTTTCTTAACCTGCTATGACGGTACCGCAATGACCTCATCGATATCTAGTGATGCCGTCAATACCCGTTATGAAAACCTTGCATCGAACGCAAACGGCGATCGCCCCGGCCCGAAATCCGTCGTCCCATGACGATGTCTTGTAAACTTATATAAAGCCAAGGCGCTGCTGCCAGTAGCGTCACCCTTTACGAGATTTCTCGCCATGTCTGCTGTAACCGCTGAACCCGTGATCGACTGCACTTGGCCCTGGCAAGGGTTTCCGATTCGGTATCAAAAAGCAGGCACGACCGGCGCACCGATGCTACTGATTCACGGCTTTGGCGCTTCGAGTGACCACTGGCGCAAAAACCTGCCCGTGCTGGCAGAAACGAATCAGGTCTACGCGATCGACCTGATCGGCTTTGGCAAATCGGTGAAGCCGAGTCCCGGTGACCCCATCGCCTACACGTTTGAAACCTGGGGTCAGCTAGTGGTGGATTTTTGCCGCGACGTGATTGGCGCACCGGCATGTTTAGTGGGTAACTCCATCGGCTGCATTGTGGCGCTGCAGGCGGCGGTGATGGAGCCAGAACAGGTGCGGGCGATCGCGATGTTGGATTGCTCGTTACGGCTGCTGCACGATCGCAAGCGCTCAACCCTCCCCTGGTATCGCGGTGCCCCGACGCCACTCTTCCAAGCCCTGTTGGGAATTCGCCCCCTGGGTCACTTCTTTTTCTCTCGACTGGCCCGCCCGAACTTCATTCGCAATGTGTTGAAGCAAGCCTACGGTCGCAAAGCAGCAGTGACGGATGAGCTGGTGAATCTGCTCATCGAGCCCTCCAAAGATGAAGGGGCGGCTGACGTGTTTCTCGCCTTTGTCCGCTATTCGCAAGGGCCAATTGCGGAAGATCTGTTGCCTCAACTGCAGTGTCCCGCACTCTTTATCTGGGGCGATGCTGATCCTTGGGAGCCGGTTGAACTCGGTCGCGCATACGCCAGCTATCCCACGGTGGAAGATTTCATCGTGCTCGACGGCATCGGTCATTGTCCGCAGGACGAGGCCCCCGAACTGGTGAATCCCCTCCTGCGAGACTGGGCCGCCAAACATTAATTAGAGTTGTCTATGATTTCAGCGGTGCGTGAGGATTTAGAAATCAATGCTGGAATTGCAACAAGCCGAAATAGCCGATGCCGATGAGCTTGTCCGCTTGTGGATAGAGACCTTCATCGCCGCTTACACCGACGTTCATAGTCCCGAAAATCTTCAGGCTTATTGCGCTGAGCACTACACCCCTACGGTTGCGGCAAACGTCCTCTCTGATGAACAAATTGTTTGCATGATTGCGCGGCGTCAGGGTGAGCCTAAAGGGCTGTACGTGCTGAAACATCATCCTTGTCCGATCGCGCTAGAGGATCCCGCTTCGGAGTTGAAGCAGCTCTATATTCTGGCGAGCGAGTACGGAACGGGGCTGGGGCGGGCGCTGTTTGACCATGCCGCACAAACTGCACGCGATGCCGCGAAACAGTGGCTGTGGCTTTGTGTTTCGGATATCAATTATCGGGCCCAAGCCTTTTACCAAAAGGTCGGTATGGAGCCTAAAGGGGTTGGCCCCATACTCTACGCTGGCACCGATCGCCTCTCGTCGACCGTGATGGCCTGCCGCCTCTGAGAACACCCGGTCAGCACTGACGACAAGATTGGCTTTGGGGCATCATGCTAAGCGATGACGCCCCCTACGATAATGAGGACGGGCAATTATGACAGCTGATCTCTGACCGGAAAGATCGTCTCTAGATCAAGCGTGAACTCAGGCAAAATGTCTTCACCAGACAGGGGGGTGTCAAAGGGCAGGCGATCAACAGCGCCTTCAGGTCGATAAATCTCAACGGTGCGGGTTTTAGGATCAATTAGCCAGCCTAAGCGACAGCCATTGTCCAGATATTCCTCCATTTTGCGCCGCAGGTCTTCTAACGTATCGGTTTTAGAGGCCAACTCAATCACAAAATCCGGACAGAGGGGGGCAAACCCGCTTTGCTGTTCTGACGTTAAAGCATCCCACCGAGCCTGAGCCACCCAAGCCAAATCGGGAGATCGGATCGCTCCGTTAGGTAAGCGAAATCCGGTAGAGGAGTCGAAAACTTTGCCAGAGCGCTGCTGACGATTCCAGAGACCCACCTCTACGTTCAGATCGGAGTTATAAGAACCGCTTTCGCTGCCAGTGGGTGGCATGACAATCAATTCTCCGATCGCGGTGCGTTCGAGCCTGAGTTCAGGGTTGGCCTCGACAAACGCGAGGAACTGTTCATCAGTGACCCGCAAGCTTTTGGGAATGTGGAAAGGAATGGTAGTAGTCGCCATCGGCGCTGCAGAGTTGAAGGGGAATGGGTCTATTGTAAGGGAGCGAAATCGTTGCCTGGCAGCGAGTATGCCGACTGACTTGAGACAGCCGCCTAGGGTCTGCTGAACGGGGTTAAAAGGGAGCAGAGAATTTGCCGCTGTTTCGGTTTGTCTTACCTCAATGCAAAGTACGTTTAGGGACTCAACCAAAAAGGGGGCAGAGGTTTGACGTGATTGGATTAGAAATATAGCAGTAGGTTGAGGCCGGGGATGGTGCGGGAGAACGTCCACAAGAGCAGCGTGACGTAGGCCAGCCCGATCGCCCATTGATACCACACCAGCGCCGTCACCAGACCCGGCACATCGGCGTCGCGCAGCCGCAGGTCATTGAAGCCAAACTTAAACCAGTTGTTGAGGCTAAAGTCGTAATAGTTGAGCCAGTTGCGGCGTTTTTGCCAATCGATGGGATAGAAGCGATCGCGATAAAACGGAAACTTGGGAATCACTGGCAGCCGCGCAATGAGCAATCGGAGCTGGCGGGCACTGCCGTCTTCAAGCAGGTAGCTGGTGTCGAGCTGGTCATGGAAGCGACCCTGGCGATACAGCACTGTCATCAGTCCGCTGGGCACGGGCAGCACCAGCAGGGCGATCGCCAACGCCGCCCACACGGGAGCATCCGCTAGTCGCCACAGCACCAATAGCCCCAGACTGAGCAAGCCACCAAAACTGCCCAACATCCACAGGGTTTCTGGGCGCGAGGGGGTAATGGGAATCGGTAGCCGACGGCGGTAGCGATCGACGAACCAAAACAGCAGGCTAGAGCAGGCGATCGCCAACAGGCCGACGCCCAAGGTCAGGCCAATACTCGTGCCGTAATGACTCAACAACAACAGTGCCGACAAGGCCAACCAGCGCAGCAAAAGTTGGAGGCGTCTAGCGGGTGAAACTGCCGAGCGAGCAATGATGCGATCGCGCACCTTGATATAGGTAGACAGGTTAAAACCGGGCAAGTCGAGGATGTCGGATGGATTGACGAAGGACATCTCCTGACGTCGAGTGAGAATTGCCTGGCTCTGCTCGGGGGAAAAGCCGATGTTTTGCAAGCGCGATCGCGACGCCGTGTTGAGATTGAGGCCGGTGAGCTGACGCTGCAGCGATCGCAGTCGCAGCCGTTCTGTGGTGTATTCAATCCGGTTGGCATCAGCCACCTGCTCTAACCGGCGAAAATTACGCACCAAATCACGCAGCAGCGTTTCATTCCCCTCCAAGCTGGGAACAGACAGTACCCGCCCGATTTGTCCTGGACTGCCCAGCAGGCCGCCCTGCTCAGTATCAAAGTTCAGCCCCGCCACGTTGATGCGCGTCTGCGGCTCAAACGTCATATCGCCAAAATCGAGCTGACGCTGAATCATCGCACCCCGCAGATTCATTGCCTGGCTGAGCCGACTCTGACGAAAGCTCATGGCAGCCTCAAAGCGGGCTTCCGTCAAAAAGACATCCCCAGCAAAGCTGCTTTTTAAGAACAAACCACTGCCCTGCCACAGGGTTTGACCAAAATCGACATTTTTTTGAAAGGCGGTGCGGCTGAAGTTGGCCCCCTGTTGAAACCGGGTTTGCTCGAACCCGGCACTTTGGGAAAACTCACTGCCCTGGAACGTCACCGGCCCTTGAAACAGCGCTTGGCCCAACCGCAAACGATCAAAAAAGAGACAGCCGCGCCAGCGCGCTGCCTGTTGAAACTGGCTCGCCACCAACGTCACCGACTGACTGAAGCGACTGTCACTAAAGTCGACGCGTTGGTCGAACTGCGCCCCCGGCGCGGCGACTGCCCCCAGAAAAAAAATGTCTGACGCGAGCACTGGCCCCTCAAAACGAGTCTGTGCGGCCGTGAGTCCACCGCGAAACAGATAGATGCGCGCTGCCGTGGTTTGAGACTGCAGCAACAGCGATCGCGAAAGCTGACTTAGCTGAAACAGCCGCCGCCGATCGCGCTGGAGTTGCGACTGTTCCTGCTCACTCAAGAGTGGAAAAAAGGCATCGCCATATAGCGGCTCCCGCAGACTCAGCCGCTGCAGGTCAAATTCGCCTTTTACGACGGCATGGCTCAGATCGAGGTTGAACACCGTATCGCCTCGCTGCAGGGTGGTTTGCAGTAATCGATAAAAGCGATCGCCAAAGTCCCCATTCTCGGCGCTTAAATCGAGCACGACGTCGCGTAAGTCAATGGTCAGCTTGCCGTCGCGCCTCACTGGTTGGTCAATCCGCGCCTGCAACGCGGAGATCGTCAGTGGCGTCTGGGCTAAATCAGCAGCGCCTGCGATCGGCAAGGCCGCTAGCCATAGCCAACACCCCAACAGCACCGCCATCAGTACCCGCAACCCGCCAACCAAAACTTCTCTGCCCGTGCAACGAGGTCAAGCGTAGCCTGTTTTATTCACCGTGCGATCGCCCTGCCCGACCTGCAGACCTACAACACCACTAGAGTTTGCGATCTGACTGCACTTCACCGCCTGTGGCACCTCTCCTGAAACAACGACTGCTTATACATAAGTCTCTGGTTGATCGTTTCTGGAAATCTCGCCCCCTAAATACCCCTTTCTTGAAATGCCCGAAGGGCTATATTCTGGGGGACTTGAACTCCGAATCTCCCGCCAGAATTGGGGAGACAAAGGGGGACAATGCAGTGTTTGAGCGGCTTCACGAGATGTGTATAAGCAGCAGCCTTAACCGAGGAGAAACTAGGTGAGGTTCTATGCCAGTACAAAATCACGGTTGTCATCATGGCTGTGGTTTAGAACTCGGATGCCCTGGTTAGCCGCAGCTCGTAAGCCCCAACCTGAAGCTGGCAGAAAAGTGCCAAAATGAACCCAAGTCAGGGTTATATGCTGGTGCCAGTCTTACCCCAAGCGACATGTCTCGATTCATCAAGTGGCTGAGTTTGTTGACCGCCGCCGCTGTGGCCATTCCAGCCAGCCCACGACCGGCGTTTTCCCAAGGTTTTGCAGAGCGTGAGCGATCGCTGGGGGCCTTTCCCACAATTGCGACCGCTCATCCCCATGCCTCACTAAGTGGGTCAGAGACCGCCTATGCAGGTTCCGCGACTCCTGGTTTGGGGCACCGCCCCTGGGGCAGGCAGCCGGATTTAGCCAGTGAGCGAATCAAAGTAGAGGCCATGCGGGCGCGATCGCGCCGAGACGCGCTAGATCTGATCAAGGCCAGCCGCCCCAAGGAGTCAGTTCTAACCAAGCCCCTACCGGTGTCAAAATCGGCACCGCTGACCTCAGCCCAAACAAAGCAGACAACCGACGCTGAAGCCTTCATTTTAGAGGTAACCGGCAGCTTAGAAACGGGTGACGAACTTCTCGACGACAACACGCTATACGACCGCTACACCTTTGAAGGTGAGGCCGGACAAGCTGTTATTCTCACCTTGACCAGTGCCGATTTTGACACCTACTTGATTCTGCAAAATAGTGCCGGTGAAAACCTCTCCACGAACGACGACAGTAGCGACGTTGAGACGAATTCTTCAATTGTGTTCGTATTGCCTGAAACGGGCACCTATCAGGTTTTAGCCAATGCCTTGTATGAGGGCGAGGGAGGGGATTATCAGCTCACCATTATTCCCACCCAGGCGGATAATTCGAATATTCAAGCATCCGCTGCCGGTCAGCTGATTACGCAGGGCGAACGCTTAGCTGAACAGGGCAATTATGCCGAGGCGATCGCCGCTTACGAGCAAGCTTTAGGTCTCTATCGGGAAATCGGTGATCAGTCGGAAGCAGCCGGGGCGCTCTATCTGATCGGCATCGCCTACTACGAACAAGGTCAATACGAAACGGGGCTCGACTATTTCAAACAATTTGTTGACAGTGATCAAGGTCCAGGGAGTTCGTCTGTATTAGGGTACGGATGGTATTTCGTCGGTTTAGGGCATTCGCAAATCCAGAATTATGAGGCGGCGATCGCGGCCCATGAAACGGCGATCGCTACGTTTGACGCACTGCCAGAGATCCCCGAAATGCAAGAGGCCAAGTTCATTGGTCGAGCGGTCTCGTCGAGTGGCATTTCAGACGTTTATTACCAACAAGGCGATAAGCTCAACGAACTGTTTTATACAGAACAAGCGATCGCGGCCCTGCGAGAACTGCCCCCTTCGCCCTACTTCATGACTGAATTAAACAGTCTCGCCATCTTGTTGGGCGAAGTAGGCCGGTATGAAGCCAGCCTCGCCGCCTTTGAAGAGACGATCACGCTGAGCCAGGAATTAACCGACCCCGATAGAGAACTGACCGCCCGAGTCGGTATCGGCCAACTGCAGCGCACCAAAGGCTACTTCGCA
>JBHJJI010000141.1:0-13143 GCA_050042805.1 Leptolyngbyaceae cyanobacterium | reverse complement strand
AACCCTTAGCCGTCATTGTGGAAGCCGAGAAGCGCACTCTCGAAAGAACACCGCCGGAACTCGCTGCCGATAATATCGATCGCGGGATTATGTTGGCCGGGGGTGGGGCGTTGCTGCACGGTCTCGACACCTTGCTCAGCCATGAGACCGGCATCGTCGTCCATGTGGCGGCAGATCCACTAAGCTGTGTGGTGTTGGGCACGGGGCGCGTGCTCGAAAACTTCAGTCAGATGGGGCGGGTTTTCAGCGGGAGTTCCGGCATTTAGAGTCTGTATCAAGGGTGGATTAGCCAGCTATGTTTGTCGTCCGGCGATGGTGGAACCAATATGCCCTCAAGACAGGACTGGTGGCCTTGATGGTGGTCGCCGCTTTGGGTATGCGAGAAACCGGCGGCGCGGCTATCTATGAGCTGTATCGCTGGGCCACGAGTCCGTTTCATCCTGGCCCTTCGCGCGCTGCTATGCTGCAGTCGAGCTATGCCCAAGAATTGCAACAGCGTTTAGTTGAGCTGGAAAGCCAAAATCGATCGCTGCGCCAAGTGGTGGAAGGGGAAGCGGCCCCGCTAGCTGCAGGCACACCCGCTGCGGTCATTGGCCGCAGCGCCGGGGACTGGTGGCAGCAAATTATTATTAGCCGCGGTAGCCAAGACGGCATTGATACTGATGACATTGTGACCGGGCCTGGTGGCTTGATCGGTCGTGTGGTGGCCGTTTCACCCAACAGCAGTCGCGTTTTGCTCGTCAGTGACCCCACTAGCCGCGTCGGCGCACGGGTCAGCCGCAGCCGGGCTACGGGCTACATTCGGGGCGAGATGGGGCAGCAAGTGGTGATGGAATTTTTCGACAAAATACCTGATGTCCAAGTGGGCGATGTCGTTACGACGTCTGCTTATAGTCAGCTATTTCCCCAAGATATTCCCATTGGTCGGGTGGTTGATCTCGATTTATCGAAGAGCCCTGCCCCTGAGGTGACGGTGGAGTTGACGTCGCCCCTCAATATTGTGGAGTGGGTCACGGTGATTCCGTTTGAGCCCAAGTCAGTCGAGATCCCGACGGGGGATGCCCCCGCCGCGCAAGAAATCATTCCCAACCGAGAAGCGGAGGACGATCGCGTCCAATGACTCCGGCACGACCCAGTAGTCTGGCGCTGCGCCGCCGTTATCGATGGCTGAACATTGCTGTGGTCATTGGTTCTGCTTTGCTCTGCGTCATGCTGCTGCCGATGCGTCTGCCTGGTATGGTGTTGCTCGGCGTGGGGCCGAGCTGGCTTTTGATTTGGCTGGTAGCGTGGAGTGTGCAGCGCACTAGCGTCGAAGGCGCGATCGCGGGCTTCATCTTAGGATTAGTGCAAGATGGTCTCACGGGTTATTTTCCGACCCATACCTTGGGCCTGACGCTGGCGGGTTTTCTAACGGCTCGCATTCAAAAACAGCGCTTCATTCAGGAAGATTTTGTCTCGGTGGCGATCATCGTGTTTGCCATGACGGTCATCGCCCAAACCACGATGGCCCTGCAAATCAGTGCTCATCAGCTGATCGGCAGCAGCTCGCCCTATCCCAGCCTTCCTGAGATTTGGCTACAGCATCAGCGCATTGCCCTCAGCTCAGCCATTTTGAGCAGTCTTTGGGCACCTGCTGTCTATTACCCGTTAAGCCGCTGGTGGGCGCACTATGAGCAGGTGATGACGCCGCCCGGCGGCTAGCTCTGTTTTGCCAAGGGATCTGCGCTTAAATAACATCCCCATTTGTGGAAACGTTTTCTGGAGGGGTTTGGCACTGCCAAACCCCTACGATCTGTACGTTATTTCCAAGCAACTCCCCAACACATCTCTGCATCGATCCCTGAAAAAATCTGATGGGTGTTGTGTAGAGCAAGCCGCAGGTTGATCCGGTCACTCCCAATGCCTGAAACCACAATCCGATCAGCTTTTTAATTCCGACTTCCGACTTCTTCACGCCGTAGGGGCTTGCCCTTCCCGAAGGGGTTTCTGCTATACCCATTCGGCCAATTGCAACTACAGTTGCTACTCTCACCCACCACTGCTATAGCAAGCCGCAGTTTGATCAGGTCACCCCGAATGCCTGAAATCCTTACTTGATAGGCTTTTCAATTCTGACTTCCGACTTCTTCATTCCGCATTCTGCTATACACCCTTCCCCGCCAATATTTACAGCGCTTGTTAGGCGAACGGGTATAATACCGATTCTCTGAAATAAGGTTACAGATCTGGCTCCCATGCCCCTCGGCTCCCCTGCGTTTTCAAGATTGCATCGGGAGTCCGATCACGGAGAACTGGTATAAATCCTCGCTTTCGGAAGATGGTTGGTGCCGCTCTAGCCCTCAGTCACAAATGCCCAATTCTCGCCATTGCGGCAGCGTGGATTGCAAGAAAGTAGCAGCTAGGGTTTGCGTATAGGGCTTCAGGGCGTCACGACTGGTGAGAGGCTGGCCGTTTTGGGTCAACCCTTTACCCAGTGCAATCAAGCGCTCGGTGAGCGCTGCACCCAAGGCGTCGGCAGCAATTTGTGGCTGTTCAAACGTTTCGGCCAAAAACATTAGATCCACGTCACTCACGGTCAGCACATGGCCAAGGTGACTGGCGATTGCAAACCGGTAGGGGGCTCCCTGGGCAGTGGCGATCGCGATCGCCCGGTTCAGAGCTAAGGCCGGGGCTCGATCCGCCGGGGGACAAAACAGCGTGATATGTCCGGCATTTAACATCAGCGACAGTGCCTGCATCAGGTCACCGAGCCCCAAGGGTTTGGCCGTTGCGACCTGCATCAGGTCCGCCGCCGATTTTGGCCCGGTCGCCAGTGCGTCGTAAAACAGGGTATAGACTTCCGATTTGCCCTTGAGTTCGCCAATCGACGTTTTGAATTTAAGTTCGCTGGTGTCAGCCGGGCGACTGACTAAGGCAAACTGCTGCTGCAAAAGGGCTTCTTGGCGCTGCACCGACCAGAGAGGGGCCGCCCCGCGACTAAAGACATCCCGGCGGAAGCTCTGATTGGTCAACACATCGATCATCACCTCCTGCACAATCGGGTCAGGATATTCCTTCAAAACGTCTTTAAAGGCCTGCGGCATAAAATTAGTCAGGTAAAGATCGCCCAAGCTGGCGGTGCCGACATAGCTCAGCTTGGCGGGTTTGCCCTCTTCAACCACCTGGTTAAACCAGCGTGGATGCCAATTGTCGTGCAGATATTCTTGCACCAGGTAAGCGCGATCGCGGGTGGCCACTTTATCCAACATTGACTTCATGCCCGGCAAGAGCTTGGTCATGCCCGCCTGGGCCTCGGTCAGCGCCTGCAGGCGACCAATCCCCGTTTCAATCGCCTTGACCGATTCGAGACTATCGGTCGTTTGCCAGAGCCGCATCAAGTGTTGAATGGGATAAGACGAAATCCATGCGGGCAGAGTGTTGTAGCTGAGGTAGATCAAAGCTCCAGGAGTCGCAGCCCGGTCAATTGCAGTGACGATCGCCTCACACACATCATGGCTCAGCCACGAATAAATGCCGTGGGCGGTGATGTAGTCGAATTGTCCCCAATCGGCGGGCCAGGACTCCGCCACGGCTAAAAAGTCAGCTTCTTCAAATCGCACGTTCTTCAGCCCTGCTGCCGTCGCTAAGTTGCGCGCATGGGTAATGTGTACGGGGTTAAAGTCGATGCCTAAAAAGTCGTGGTCAGGATACAGCGCCGCTAGCAGCGTCAGTCCGTAGCCTTGGCCGCACCCGAGCTCCAGGTAACGCCAGGCCCCGGTAGGCGGCATCACCGCTTTGGTCAGTGCCACGTAATCTAGCCATTCCGGGCTGATTTCCCGATAGTAGCCAAAGGTGTACCCCAGATCAGTGTTGTAACCAGAAGACCAGGTAGACATAACCAGCGCATCTCATTCATTCAGCAAGTCACCATAGTTATAAGGCTGAATCGAAAAGCTGCGACCTCGAATCGGAGTAATTTGTGGAGCTGTCATGAACTCAGTTAGTCGCCCCGCCTCATCGATCAGATCACAGGCGACAACTCACTTCAACGGACTTGATTTCTGGAGAAGACACCAAGCCAACGACTCCCTATAGCGCGTGGTTAGGTGAGATCATTTCAGAACGATGCTGGGCTGCGTGCTCAACGCCGTCGTGATGTGAGAAGACATTGAGCCGTGAGCGCCAGTTTCAGACAGCGGCAGTTTTAGCCTGCGACTGGGGCGGCCGAGATTTTTTGTAGGGTGGCAAATAGACGTTCAACCTGCTTCAAGCATTTATTGCCGGGGCTGAGTTCCACACCGCTAGAGAGGTCAATGCCGTGGGGTGAGAGCTGCGTTAGCGCCGTTTCGATATTGTCGGGCGTCAGCCCGCCCGCTAAGATCCACGGAACTGCGGGGTGAAAGGTTTGCAGCGATCGCCAATCAAGGGTTTTACCTGTGCCACCTAGCCGATCAGGATGATACGCATCCAACAAAATCGCATCGACGCTCGCCTCATAGGACTGCACCGCCAAGAGGTCTGCTTCAGACCGAATCCGCAACGCTTTAATCAGCTTGAGCTGAGGATAGGCGTGCCGTAATTGCTGACACCTTTCCGGTGTCTCCTGACCATGGAGTTGCAGGGCGGTGAGTTGGCCCGTCGTGATTGCCGCCTCTAACTCTGTAGCGGTGGCGTTGACAAAAACGCCCACCCGTTCAACCTCTGGCAGCGAAGCGGCGATCAACGCCTGACTCATGGCGCGGATCTGCAGCGGCGTCACATAGCGAGAGGAAGACCGTACACCGATAAATCCCAGCGCACTGGCCCCCTGACGGGCGATCGTGATCGCTTGTTCAGGAACCATCAAGCCACAAATCTTTATCCAAAGAGAAGAATCTACACAAGACATCTCTACCCTGTTAACTCTGTTAAACAATCTACCGATCTCGATTCTACGGTTCCCTATGATCCGGGGGTGAATTCATTATATTTTTTGGAGGTCGTACCCTTGGTCGCTTCTTTTGCCGTTCTGCTAGCTCAGACTCCCCCCATCACCCCGGAGTGGTCGTTTCAAACTGCGTTGATCATGATCACCTGCAATCTCTTTGTGATTGCAATCGGGCGTTATGCCATCCAAAAGCCGGGAGCTGGCCCCGCGCTCCCCTTCACGCTACCAGGATTGTTTGAGGGCTTTGGCCTCCCCGAACTGTTTGCTACGGCGAGTCTCGGTCACATTCTGGGTGCTGGCATGATTTTAGGCTTAGGGAGTACGGGACTCCTGTAATTGGGCTGGGCTTTGTCCCCATCCGGTCTGCTAGGCCGGATATTTCACCCTTCCCGCCTCGGTACTCAACCGTTGGCCCGCTCCATTCCCTGACTACAATGGAAATGTCTCTAGAAGCCTTGGTTTTTAGAGGCTGCTTATTGACTTTCAGTGACTTAAATTATGCGGTCTGGATGGCGCGTTGGCTCCATTTTAGGAATTCCTCTCTACCTTGACACCTCTTGGTTTGTCATCGTCTTGCTGGTGACGTTTGTCTACGGCAGCAATCCCCTATGGCAAGAGCGTTGGGGCGATGGGTCGTGGGCGATTGGTTTAGCAATGGCGTTGCTTCTATTTGGCTCGGTGCTGCTGCACGAGTTAGGTCACAGCCTCGTCGCCAAATCACAAGGTATTCAGGTCAATTCCATTACGTTGTTTTTGTTTGGTGGCATCGCCGCGATCGATCAAGAATCAAAAACGCCCGGTCAGGCATTTCAGGTGGCGATCGCGGGGCCTGCCGTGAGCTTGAGCCTGTACTTTTTATTGACCCTCTGTATCACTGTGCTCGCGCTGCCGGGGCCGGTGGCGGTGCTGTTCGCCAGTGTGGCGCAGATTAACCTGGTGCTGACGTTGTTCAACCTGATTCCCGGCTTACCCTTAGATGGCGGTCAAGTACTCAAGGCAGCGGTTTGGAAATTTACTGACAGCCGTATCAAAGGTATTCGCTGGGCCGCAAGAACGGGACAAATCTTAGGCTGGACAGCCGTTGGGGGTGGTCTTCTGGCCTATTTAGCCCAGCCCAGTCTTGACCTGATTTGGATTGTGCTCATCGGTGGGTTTGCCATTCGCAATGCCGCGAATTATGGGCGCATTGCCGACTTACAAGAGACGCTGTCTGAGCTCACCGCAGCTGACGCGATGGCGCGCGACTTTCGGGTTCTAGACGCCAACATGACGCTGCGCCAATTTGCCGACGAATATCTGCTGCAAACCACCCGTGCCCCGCTGTATTTCGCTGCCTCTGATGGTCGCTATCGCGGCTTGGTCAAAATTGAAGATGTGCGCGACATTGAGCGCAGCGAATGGGAAAGTCGCACTCTGCTTTCGATCGCCCGCCCGCTGACGGCTGTGACCAATGTGAGAGAAACCACGCCGCTGGTGGAGGTGATTGCGGCCCTCGAAGCCCAAGAGACGGCTCGCATTGTCGTATTGACGCCTGCGGATGCCGTTGCTGGCGTGATTGATCGGGGCGAGGTCGTGCGCGCCCTGGGTAAAAAAATGAACCTGTCGATCTCGGATGCGGTGATTCAGCGGATTAAAGACGAAGGGGAATATCCACCCGGACTGAAGCTCTCGTCGCTGGCTAAGGGCCTGCAGGAATAGTAAACTGCGAGGCCCGAGCCGCGACCTGAGCCTGTTCTTCTGGGCTCAACGGCTGAGTGACAAAATTGACGTTCAGCGATCGTGCCAGTTCTTCCACGATTGTGGCCGATAGCTGGGCGAGCCAGTCTTCATCCACCGTCGGCGGAATTGCGGCGGGCGGTGGTGCTGATGGTGAGGGCGTTGCCCCAAAAACCTGAGTAGAGAGGTCTGCGTCTGGCCACAGCCGCATGGAGCCATGCTGCAGAAGACAGCGATCACGACGGAGTTGGGCACTGCCAATGAGTTTGTAACCGCTGGCAGTGATCAAATCTGCTGCCGTTGCTAAAGCAAAGCAGTTGGCCTGATGGCGATAGCCACGTCCAGCGGCGCCATAGCCGAGCGCCACGCCGAATTGCTGCCAGGCGACAATCAGCGCATCACAAATTTGCCGATAGGCGGATTCACGACTGCCGGTCATGGGCAAGGCGATCGCATAGGTGAAATCGCCCTGGTGAATTACTGCCCGTCCCCCTGAGGGCCGCCGCACCAAGTCAACCGCTTGTCCGTGAAAGCGGAGCGATCGCCAGCGTTGAGGCCAGTCTTGTTGGTGGTAGCCCAGGGAAACGGCGGTGGGATGCCAGCGGTAAAACCGCAGCGTCGGCACTTGCCGACCCGCTATGAGCTGCTCTAGCAGCAGCGTATCGAGGGCCATGTGCGTGGCTCCCGAGGCCACAATGGTCGGCATTAACCGCCAAGGTTGCTGTGCCAAACTGGAGCCTACCAAACCTGGAGTCTACAATTGATCTCGCCGAGCGGACGGATAGACAAGCTCACTGCTTATGCGCCGTACTCAGCCTGCAGCGCCTCGTCATTGTCATCGGCGATCGTCGCCACAATGGTCATTAAGCGCGAAATTTCGCCTGCGGAAATGTCCGCTAGGGGACGGCTGGCCAGAACTACCACTTGCTCACCCAGAATCCCAAAGCAAGATTCAAAGGTTTCACCGCAGTTCATTTCCAGAATGTGCCGCATCAGTTTGGGCTCGTCTTTAGCGGGCAGGCTCAATACCGGTGACCACACGGTCAAAATATCTTCGTCACTCGTGCCCGTGAGTTGAACGTAGACTTCGACACTCCCGTAGGCAAATTTCCAAAAGGTGCCCTGCTCGGTGTGGCTCACCATGGCACTCTGGTCTTGCTCAAGGCTAGCAATCACCGTCTCGATAATTTCTAGATAGTTTGACGTCACGGTTTCCTCAGTTTCATCCCCATCTAACGTTCCCAGGGCGGCGATATCGAGTGGTGTCGAGGTCATGGGCAAGGCCACATATACACTGCTCATCCAAATCTAACCGCTGCTATGACGATATCAAAGGGTGCGGCTAGATTTTCTTAACTTCGACCAGAGTATCGGTTCAGTGGTGCGAGCAACCAATTTCTGGCATCGCAACAGTCGGAATGAAGAAGTCGGCAGTCGGAATTAAAAGGCTGATCGGAAGTCGATTTCAGGCCTTGGGGGTGACCGGATCAAACTGCGGTTGGCGATCCCAGGCAGCGACGTCATCAGACCCTTTCAGCCCCAGAAACCGGGTTTCTGTACCGGTGTTCTACAGGGCGATCGCCCGCCTGAAAGTGCTCCCGTCGGTGACGATGAATGCTGGATGACGCATCTAGTCGCGGTACGCCACGGCTGGTTCTGGAATGATCAGGACAGAACTGCCTAGTAGACTGCAGCGTGATTTCAACAACCATTGCTGATGGCTAGGGAGCCGTGGGGGCAAGGGAGCAGAGAAACTAGAATGGTCGTCTTACTGCTGCCGTGGAGTACTAGGAAACCAGGTCATCCTGCGGAACCAAGGGAGTATCGGGATGGTGGGTTCAGGGAGTCAATCACCTGCTCGCGTGACTCCCTGATGCACTCTGTGTCCAGCGCTTAGGCGGTCGGCTTGTGAGCGATCCAATACTTGCTGACAAAATGCACTTCTGTGACCACATCGACAAACCCGGCTTGAGTCAGGCGATCGCCCAAATCATCGTAGGTATAGTCGCGGTAGTAAGGCTCGTGGAAGAGGGCCGGAAAGTTGGCCATCATTGGTTCCAGCTCTGGTGTATCGATCATTTGAATCGAATCACAGATGATTAAGGAGCCCCCCGGCTTGGTCACTCGATAAGCCTCGTCATTGATTTGCTGACGTACCGGCCCCGGCAACTCATGGAAGAGGAAGACACAGGTCAGGGCATCAAAGAAGTTGGCACGGTAAGGCATGTCTTCGGCCTGACCCTGCACTAAATGCGGTAGCGTTCCGGGCGTTTCTGACAGCAGCTGGTTAGCTTTGCGCAGATAGGCTGGCGAGAGGTCAATGCCAAACAACGAGACCTTAGGAAAGACCTCGCGCAGCATTTTGAGGGTGCGAGCGGTACCGCAGGCCACATCGAGCACCTTGAGCGGCTCCGTTGGCTGATCAGGGCGATCTTGAATTGTGTTGGCAACGGCTTGTTTGACAGACAACGCCTGCTTCAAGGGAGCGAGAATGCGCCGTCGCATCGGATCAGCAGTACCGCCAAAGAGAATTTCGACCTGGGTGTCGTAAAGATTGGCGGACAGATCGGTCAAATAGCCATTGGTCTGATGATGAAAATTACGGAGATAGTAGCGGGGAAACATCGACGTATCGATGTCTTGGTCAAAGTTGTACACATCATCGGCTTCGACCCGATCCCACATGGCGGGGAGGTCGAACCAAATGGCCGGATAATACTGAAAGAAGTCAGCCCAGGGATTATCAAACAAAAGGCTTTTGGGATATACCCCGGCTTCTGCGTCTTGCCAATCAGTTTCGAGCAAGGTGTCCCGACGACGGGTGATTTCTTCTAAAAACTCTGGCGTGACGGAATCGAGTTCGATTTTGATTCCCGGTCGTAGCCACTGGCGGAGCTGCGTCGCGATCGCTTTGTGACCTAAACCAAAATAGTTTTTCCCGTCTTGGAAGGCTTGATAAGCCAGCTTTGTCAGTGTGTCAGGCATCAGAATTAACGCGAAGTGGGCATCAGCATGAGGGTTAGTATTATGAATTGTAACGAAAATTTAGAGGCACAACCGTCCAGCGATCGCCTTTTTCGCCCACAGGACATCAACCCGCTGACGACACATTGCAGACTGGGTTCACTCCTCACCCAGTCAGGGGCTCCTCAGATCCGCCTCACTCAACGGTGAGATGTGATGAGGTGAGGGGACTGGTGAATGCTTGGGGCCGCGACATGACCACTCGCCAATTGTCAGCACTGACTCCTCCTCAAGAACACTTCAAACAGCGCTCGGTCATGTTGCGAAATATTGCGGAATGTAAAATAGCAGGGGTAGTCCCTTCATCTTTGCCGATCAAGTAACCGCGGCTTAATGGCAGCGTGATAGACTGGCCCATGAACCACCCAAAGGCTGACCAGGCGGGCTGTCTGGCAACTCTGCGGGGAGTTCTTCGGCAAGGGAAATTGTTTCCTCATAATGCTTGGCTAAATGGGCATTTATTAAAAGCGCAATCGCGGCTCTACTGCTGCTGCGGTAGGCAGTGAAGAACTTTTTAGGACTGATTGGGAGAAGAACGTTCATGCGGGATGCCGTTACGACATTAATCCGAAATTACGACTCAACGGGTCGCTATTTAGACCAAAATGCCCTTGATTCTTTGAAGACCTACTTTGATACGGGCATGGCTCGCGTCAAAGTGGCGACCATGATCAGTGCCAGTGCCGCTGAGATCGTCAAAGGTGCTGCTAGCCAGCTGTTTGAAACGGTGCCTGAACTGCTTCGCCCCGGCGGCAACGCTTATACGACTCGTCGGTATGCTGCCTGTCTGCGGGATATGGACTATTACTTGCGCTACAGCAGCTACGCTCTGGTGGCGGGTAGCGCTAACGTGCTCGATGAGCGTGTGCTGCAAGGTCTGCGAGAAACCTACAACTCGCTGGGTGTGCCCATTGCCCCTACCGTGGTCGGCATCCAGATTATGAAAGAGATGATAAAGGCAAAGGCGTCTGATGCCGGCATTGACGATGTCAGCTTTGTTGACCAACCGTTTGACCACCTGCTGAGAGAACTCAGCGAGGTCAGTGTTTAGGCTTGAGGCTTGATTGTTCCACTTGAGAAACTGGAATCGAGGGGTGCCGTTAGGTGCCCCTTTTTTTTGACGAGATGCTCTGTAGTCCAGCGATCGCGAGGGGCACGCGATAGTTCATTCCAGCTGCGGTCTGTTCAGCATCTCTGCCTAATGGCTTCAGGCGGATAGCGGAAAGATGGGCGGTTGAGCGATCACCACTTCACCGCGCACGGTTTGTCCTACCTCTAGGCGCTGGTGGGCATCGGTGCGCGCATAGAGGAGATCACCCTGGGCGGTGGTCAGGGTATAGCGATATTCGCGACCCAAAAATTGGCGATCGCGCACCACTAATCCGCCGTCTGGATCAAGCTGCAGCGTCAGTTCCTCTTGCCGCACCATCAGTTCACCCCGCTGCACCTCTGGTAGGGAATCGTGAACCGGAAACTGACCCAGCGGCGTTTGCCACACATCGCGATCGCGCTCTGCGGGAATGAAGTTGGCCTGGGTCACAAAGCCTGCGACAAAGCGCGAACTGGGGCGACGGTAGATTTCCTCTGGCGGCCCGAACTGTTCAATGCGTCCCAGCCGCATCACGGCCAGACTGTCAGAAATCGAGAGTGCCTCTTCTTGATCGTGGGTGACAAAGACGCCAGAAGCGCCCACGCTTTTGAGGATGTCGCGCACCTCTTGGCGCAGATAGAGACGCACCTGTACGTCGAGATTGCTGAAGGGTTCGTCCAACAAAATTAAGGAAGGTCGCGGCGCGATCGCCCGGGCCAGCGCTACCCGCTGCTGCTGTCCGCCCGACAGTTCATGGGGAAAGCGCTTTTGAAATCCGGTCAATCCCACCAGGGCGATCGCCCGCTCCGCTTCTTCGCGAATTTGTTTATTGGCTAACTTGCCGTGTCGCGCCAGCGTCTTGAGCCCAAACGAGACGTTATCGATCACCGTTAGATGCGGAAACAGCGCATAGTCTTGAAACACCACGCCGACATCGCGCCGTTCCGGCGGCAGCCAAACCTGATCGCCACACACCGCCCGACCCGCCAGTTCCACTGTGCCGCTGTGGGGCTGCTCAAACCCGGCAATCAGTCGCAGCAGCGTCGTCTTGCCGCAGCCCGATGGCCCTAACAATCCCAGCAAATCACCGGTTTGCAAGGTCAGGCTCACCTGATCAACGGCGGGAGACGATTGCCCCTCAAATTGTTTGGTGAGTCTATCGAGTTGGAGAATGACCGAGGGATGGGGGGCGATCGCGGCGGGACTGACTGTGACCACTATTGCAAACGAAATTCAATAACTCATACGATACGGCGATCGCGGCCTCCCTGACCAATCTTTTGCTCAAGCGATCGCCCGAAGCTGTGAGTGTTTGCCCACAACTCAAATCGATCACGGGCGGCCTCATCCAGATCGCATCCCGTTCAAAGGCAACGGGGGCAGCGCGATCGCCCTCACGCGATGCAGAAGTCATGCGACCCTGACCGTTTTCCGGCCCCTTTGCGCCGACGGCTCCCCAGCCGCGGCAATGATGAGGAACACAACGCCGCCAGCGAGTCGTGACGGATGAAGATTCCGCCCGCTAATTCCAAGCAAATCTAGATGACCTCGGGTGGGGATCAACATCAGCCTATAGAATGATCTGGATCTGTATTCCTGCCTTCCCGGAAAAAACCTATGCCGCGCCGCGACGACCTCCAGAAAATTCTGTTGATTGGCTCTGGCCCGATTGTGATTGGCCAAGCCTGCGAATTTGATTATTCCGGAACCCAGGCGTGCAAAGCGCTCCGCGAAGAAGGCTATGAAGTGGTGTTGGTCAACTCCAATCCGGCCACCATCATGACTGACCCGGAAACGGCTAATCGCACCTACATCGAGCCGCTGACCCCCGAGCTGATTACCAAAGTCATTGAACAGGAGCGGCCAGACGCCATGCTGCCGACTATGGGCGGTCAGACGGCGCTGAACCTGGCTGTGGATCTGGCTAAAAACGGCGTGCTCGATCGCTATGGCGTGGAGCTGATTGGAGCCAAGCTAGAAGCGATCGAAAAAGCCGAAGATCGCAAATTATTTAAAGAAGCGATGGAAGCGATCGGGGTGGCGGTCTGTCCGTCAGGGTTAGCGGACACCCTGGCCGAGGCCAAAGCTGTCGCCGCCCAAATCAACACCTTTCCCCTGATTATTCGACCGGCCTTTACCATGGGCGGCGCGGGCGGCGGCATCGCCTACAACCAAGAAGAGTTTGAGCGCATTGCCCAGTCGGGGCTCGATGCCAGTCCCGTTTCGCAGATTATTGTGGAGCAATCGCTGCTGGGCTGGAAAGAATTTGAGCTAGAGGTGATGCGTGATCTGGCGGATAACGTCGTCATCATCTGCTCGATTGAAAACCTCGATCCGATGGGCATTCACACGGGCGACTCGATCACGGTTGCCCCGGCCCAAACCCTCACGGATAAGGAATATCAGC
>JBHJJI010000140.1:0-21414 GCA_050042805.1 Leptolyngbyaceae cyanobacterium | reverse complement strand
ACTGGGTGCGGCCTCATTGGAGTTTGGGCAAGCGAACAACGCCAGCGATGAAGATGGGGTTCATTGAGCGCCCATTGAAAATCTCTGAGATGCTCTTATCCAGAGGATTTGAGTGCCTCACCCCTTAACAGGACAGTGCCCTGGCCCACGAGTCTGAAGGCCGTTAGGCGCAAATCGCGGGTAGCACGGTCCTCTTCCAGGACCTCTCGTGGGGCTGGGATGCCGATGCAGGCTAGGGCATCACCGGCTCGGGCACATCGATGCGTTCGTCGGGCCAAGGATGGACAGTCCCCGGCAGCTCAAGTTGCCACCACTCTAGCGGACTGATATTTGGCTCCGCTTCCTCATCTAGGTCAACGCCATTGCCAATGCTAATGGGAGTGCCGACAATGGTGGCTCCGGCCAAATTCACATTGTCCAGGGATGCGCCGGTGAAATCGACAAAGTAAAGTTGCGCTTGGGCCAAATTGGCATTGTCCAAATCAGCGTCAATCAGCGTCGCGTTCGTTAAAAACGCGCCGGTGAGATTGGCTTCGGTGAGATCGGCTCCGGTGAGATCAGCTCCTTCCAGATTAACCCATGAGAGGTTGGCCCCGGTGAGATCAGCATCGCGCAGATCGGCCCCAATCAGATGGGCACCGCTAAGATCTGTATCCGCTAAATCACAGCCAGGACAAAGATTTGTGGTTAGGAGCCGCTGCACATCCAACGGATCGTAATTTTCCGGTATTGGACTCTCAGCCAGGGCTGGACCGGTGAGACAGACCGTCGCCAGCAGAGAAAAGATCGCTGAATAGTAACGTTTCATTGCTTTCTCCTTCGGGTATGGCTGCTGTTGTAGAGGACTGCAGCCGAGTTGCCAGCCTTAAAAGTGCCGGGCTTTGAGCCAACTTGAGCGGTCAGCTGTGTCAATTGCTCCTAGCTGTTCCCAGATCGAGAAAAGGATGCTTTGCTCAATCTCAGCTCGGAGTTTTAAACGCATCTTCAGCAAGAGAGTGGGCTTTTCCGATAGGGAAGATGGACAAATGCTCAATCTTAATTGCTAGATGAAACATCAAACTGAAGGTATTAGGAAAATAGATTTCCTTCTACTTTACTCACCTTGATCATGGCATAAACAGCAGAAATTGAAGCATTTCAGTTATTAATCGCATTAAACGAAAGCCGAAGTGTTTCCTCATAAGTTCCTCAAATTGTTGATCTACAAAACGAGTGGAATCGATCAACGATTCTCTACAGTCTGTGTGGGATGAAGATTCATGACTCAAGCTATCTATGACGCCCCTATTGCCCCGCCTGCGACCACTGACTTGGTCCGCTGGTTTACTGATATCAGTATTGAGGATATTCCTCAGGTGGGGGGTAAGAATGCGTCGTTAGGAGAAATGATTCAGCAACTAGCGGCCAAAGGCGTACAGGTGCCGTCAGGCTTTGCGACCACCGCCGCTGCCTACCGCTACTTCATTCAACAGGCTGGCCTGGAGGAAAAACTAAGACGACTCTTTGCGGATCTGGATGTAGACGACGTGAGTGCCCTGCGTCAGTGTGGACATGAGGCCCGATCGCTGATTTTAGAAACCCCCTTTCCGGATGAGTTGACTACCGCGATCGCCCAGGCCTACTCGCAACTGTGTGAGCAAAGTCCGAATCAAAGTATTGATGTGGCGGTTCGCTCCAGCGCCACCGCCGAGGACTTACCCGATGCCAGCTTTGCTGGCCAGCAAGAAACCTACCTCAACGTCCACGGGGTAAAAGGTGTGCTGGAAGCCTGTCACAAGTGCTTTGCCTCCTTATTTACCGATCGCGCCATTTCCTATCGCACCCTAAAGGGCTTTGATCACTTCACCATCGCCCTATCAGTGGGCGTGCAGCGCATGGTGCGCTCCGATTTAGCCACGGCTGGTGTCATGTTTTCCATCGACACCGAAACCGGTTTTAAGCATGCCGCCCTGGTGACTGCTGCGTATGGTCTGGGTGAAAATGTCGTGCAGGGCACCGTCACCCCAGACGAGTATCTAGTCTTCAAGCCCACCCTGAAGCAGGGCTATTGCCCCATTCTGAAAAAGCGCTTGGGCAGCAAAGAACTCAAAATGGTGTACGACGTCGGCGGCAGTAAGCTGACCAAAAATGTGCCCGTTTCCGACGTTGATCGCCAGCGTTATGCCCTCACCGATGATGAAATTCTGACGCTGGCGCGCTGGGCCTGCATTATTGAAGATCACTATTCGCAGGTGCGCGGTGCCGATAGCCCCATGGATATCGAATGGGCTAAGGATGGCCTGACGGGTGAGTTGTTTATTGTCCAGGCCCGGCCTGAGACCGTGCAATCGCAAAAGTCAACATCGGTGCTGCGCAGCTATACCCTCCAGGCCGATGTCAAAGCCCTCACCCCGTTAGTCACCGGACAAGCAGTCGGAGAGATGATTGGTCAAGGACCAGTGCGCGTCATTCAATCCGTGCAAAATATCGCGGACTTTCAACCGGGCGACGTCTTGATTACCCAGCGCACTGACCCCGATTGGGAGCCGATTATGAAACGGGCCAGCGCGATCGTCACCGATCAAGGCGGACGCACCTGTCACGCAGCTATTATTGCCAGAGAAATGGGCATTCCGGCCATTGTCGGCTGTGGCAACGCCACCGATGCCCTCAAGACGGGGCAGTTAGTGACTGTCACCTGTGCCGCCGGGGAAGTGGGCAAGGTCTACGGTAGTTTACTGCCGTTTGAAGTGGAAGAAACCGCGATCGATCAGCTGCCGCCAACGCGCACGCAGATCATGATGAATGTCGGTAACCCGGAAGAAGCCTTCCGGCTAGCGGCCATTCCCTGTGATGGTGTGGGTTTAGCCCGGATGGAATTTATCATCGCCAATCACATCAGAGTGCATCCCTTGGCGTTACTGCATTTTGACCAGATTGCAGACGCCCAGACCCAGCGAGAAATTACGGCTCTGACGGCCCTCTATCCCCACAAGCCCGACTACTTTGTCGAACGGCTGGCCCACGGGATTGGCACGATTGCCGCCGCCTTTTATCCCAAACCCGTGGTCATTAGGCTGTCGGATTTCAAGAGCAATGAGTATGCCAATCTGCTCGGCGGCAAAGACTTCGAGCCCGTGGAAGAAAACCCGATGATTGGCTGGCGGGGGGCGGCTCGCTATACCGATCCGCGCTATCGCGATGCCTTTGCCTTGGAATGCCAAGCTTTGCAGCGCGTCCGTCACGACATGGGCTTAACCAATGTGATTCCCATGGTGCCGTTCTGCCGCACGCCGGAAGAAGGCCAGCAGATATTGGCAGAGATGGCCAAACAGGGCTTGGTGCGCGGCGAAGGCGGCTTGCAAGTCTACGTGATGTGCGAGATTCCCAACAACGTTATTCTGGCCCAGGAATTTAGCCAGGTCTTTGATGGCTTCTCCATTGGCTCTAATGACCTGACTCAACTAACCTTGGGCCTTGATCGCGATTCGGCCTTAGTCGCTCATCTGTTTAATGAGCGCAGCGCCGGGGTGATGGCGACCATCCGCACAGTCATCGAACGGGTGAAAGGTTGCCAGCGCAAAATCGGCATCTGTGGTCAGGCTCCCAGCGACTACCCTGAATTCGCCCAGTTTTTAGTCCAGCAAGGCATCGACTCGATTAGCCTTAACCCCGACTCAGTCATCAGAACCACGCTGGCAGTGGCGACGATGGAACAAAGCCTTACCGATACTTCAGGAGGATTTCCCCATGCTTAGCAATATTTTGGTCGCGATCGATAAATCAGTTGCCAGTCATCAAGCGTTTGATACTGCTTTGGCACTCGCTAAAGCGCTGGGCGCTCAGCTGACTCTGGTTCATGCTCTAGACGTATTTGCGCCGACCAGTCCCCAGCGACCGCAAGTCTCTGCTAACAGCTACTCCATAGAACTAGACACCCTGGTTCGAGAAAACTACGACCGGCAATGGGACGAGTTTGTGCAGCATTACGACTCGCTGCTTAAACAACAGCAGGCACAAGCCGAGGCGATGGGTGTTAACTGTACTTATTTACAGCCCTACGGTCGTCCCGGCCCCGCCATCTGCAGGGCCGCTAAAGACAGTCAAGTGGATTTGATTGTGGTGGGCAGTCATGCGCGCAAAGGCTTGAGTGAAATGCTCTTAGGCAGCGTCAGCAATCACATCACGCACCATGCCCCTTGTTCGGTAATGGTGATTCATCCTAATCGTGCTCGCACTCCCAACTCACGGCAGAAGTCTGCAGCGCCCACGACTGTGGGGTCAGTTGCTTAATGTCAGCAGCTCTCTTGAAGAGCAAGTCCCCCGTCAACAGTTGGGAGCGGGAGAGACGACAGTGACGTGTACCAGACATCGTGCCCGCTCCCGCTCCATTCATCACTCTCTTAATTCACTGCAATCTTTTATCGAGGAAATCATGATGTTCAGCAAAATTCTCGTTGCGCTTGACCAAGGGGATACCTGCACCTCCCTATTCAAAGAGACCGTAACGCTCGCTCAGGCGACCGACGCCGCGCTCATGCTGCTCAGTGTGATCGCTCCAGAAGGCGAAGGGGGCCTCACCGTTCCTGCCTCCTCGGGGCTAGCTTTCTATTCGCTCAGTGCGAGTGAGACCATTTGGGAGGCCTATCAAAAACACTTTCGGTAATATGAAGCCCAAAGTCTGGAGAGACTCCGTAACTTCTGTGCAGAGGCCGAATCTATGGGCTTACAGGCTGAATTCACTCAAAGTTTTGGCAGCCCAGAACGGGTAATCTGCAATTTGGCGCGCACCTGGGAAGCTGATCTCATTATGGTTGGTAGCCATCAGCGCACCGGCTTGAGCGAGTTGGTAATGGGCAGCGTGAGCAACTATGTGATGCACCATGCGCCTTGTTCGGTGCTGGTAACTCACGCCCCAACCAGCCCTCAGGCCACGGTTGAAGCGGCTGAGTTAGCGACAGTAGAAGGCTAATGAATCGTGCCTCAGCAGTAACTAAAACAAGTAGCCGCCCGGTCTCAGACCAGCGGCTACGGCTGCTAGCAGCCGCCATGAAGCGCCACCAGCATCGCCCTGATGCCTTAATTGAGGTGCTACACACGGCGCAGGAACTGTATGGTCATTTGGAGCTGGAGCTGCTGCTATATATTGCCCACAGCCTACGGCTACCGCCTAGCCAGGTCTACGGCGTCGCCACTTTCTATCACTTTTTCTCCCTGGAGCCCAAGGGGGCTCATAGCGGTGTTGTGTGCATGGGAACAGCCTGCTACGTCAAAGGTGCGGCCCAGTTGCTCAGCACTCTAGAACAGAAAACCGGTATCCAAGCGGGAGAAACCACTCCTGATCGCCAATTTTCGCTCATGACCGCTCGCTGTCTGGGAGCCTGCGGGATTGCCCCGGCGGTGGTTTTTGATGATCAGCTGGAAGGCCATCAAACCGCCGATACGATCTGCGATCGCCTCCATACCTGCCTGTCTGCCACTGAATAAGCCATGACGATACCAGTCTCCAATCCTCCCCAAAAGCCCTGTCGTATCCGCTGTTGTACCGTTGGGGGCTGTCTCTCTGCCAATAGCCTCGCGGTCAAACAACAACTGGAAACTGCAGTCACTGCAGCCGGACTTGATGACCAAGTAACGGTCTCGGGCGTTGGCTGCATGGGGCTTTGCAGTCAGGGGCCGCTCGTCCAAATTGATCCCTCTGGCGAACTTTACGCCAAAGTTATGCCCGACCAAGCCGTCCAAATTGTCGCTCAGGCCGGAGGCACGGGGCATGGAGACAGGATCGGCAGGGCTGAGTCTGAGCCTCATGAATTCGTCCGCCAAAATGCCAACGCCACTGCCGCTCATCCGCTCACCCCGCTCTCCGCCACCCTGCCCTTCTTCACCCGGCAGCATCGCATCGTGCTCGAAAATAGTGGCCTCATTGACCCCGAACGCATTGAGGACTACAGAGCTGCGAGAGGCTATGAGGCCCTACACCAGAGCCTACGGGACATGCCGCCGGCAGCGGTCATCGACGTGATTACCCGCAGTGGTCTGCGCGGGCGGGGTGGCGCCGGTTACCCCACCGGTTTGAAATGGGCGACCGTGGCCAAAATGCCGCCCGGTCAAAAATACGTGGTGTGCAACGCGGACGAAGGCGACCCTGGCGCCTATATGGATCGCAGCGTGCTAGAAAGTGACCCACGTCGCGTCTTGGAAGGCATGGCGATCGCGGCTTATGCAGTAGGAGCCAACCAGGGCTACATCTACGTTCGCGGCGAATATCCGCTGGCCATTAGTCATCTCCAAACTGCCATTCGTCAGGCCAAACGCCATGGTTTGCTCGGCAGCCAGATTTTTGACTCACCCTTCGACTTTCGGGTTGATCTGCGCATTGGGGCTGGGGCCTTTGTCTGTGGTGAAGAAACGGCCTTAATGGCATCGATTGAAGGTAAACGGGGGATTCCGCGACCGCGACCGCCTTATCCAGCGGAGTCAGGGCTTTGGGGGCGTCCCAGCTTAATTAACAACGTTGAAACCTTTGCCAACATTGCCCCGATTATTCGCAACGGCGCGGACTGGTTTGCTGCCATTGGCACCGCACACAGCAAGGGAACTAAGGTCTTTTCGCTCACGGGTAACGTGCAGCATGCGGGGCTGATTGAAGTCCCGATGGGCATTAGCCTCCGCACCGTTGTGGCAACCATGGGTCAGGGTGCCCCTGATGGCGCTCAGGTCAAAGCCGTGCAAACGGGTGGCCCCTCAGGCGGCTGCGTTCCGGCCGCCGCCTTTGACACACCCGTCGACTATGAATCG
Organism: Leptolyngbyaceae cyanobacterium; assembly: GCA_050042805.1. Taxonomy (GTDB): domain Bacteria; phylum Cyanobacteriota; class Cyanobacteriia; order Phormidesmidales; family Phormidesmidaceae; genus Halomicronema. The sequence goes on along the minus strand of JBHJJI010000140.1, from coordinate 14,637 downwards.
CTGAAAGCACTCGGCTCGATCATGGGCTCTGGCGGCATGATCGTTATGGATGAGCACACTCGGATGGTTGAGGTTGCTCAATTTTTCATGGAATTCTGTATGGATGAGTCCTGCGGCAAGTGCATTCCCTGCCGTGCCGGTACCGTTCAGCTCTATCAACTCCTGACCAAGTTCAAAAATCATCAAGCGACCCCCGCTGACCTAGATCAGCTCGAAACTCTCTGCGATATGGGCAAACATACCAGCCTCTGCGGCCTCGGTCAGGCCGCGCCCAATCCTGTACTGAGCACCCTCCGCTATTTTCGCAATGAGTACTTAGCAGCGATGGAACCGTTCCCTCATCACGTTCAGGCGTGAAACCCGCCTACCCAGAACCTGCCAGACGAGTGCCGCAAATAATCCGATGTCTCGCCCGCGATCGAGCAGGAGGGTATACCCTCCTGATGATTTAGCACCCAGCTACAGATCGGTTACTTATCCACTTCTTTGGCAAGCGTGAGCACCTTAGGATGGCCTCTTCGAACGGCCACTCGAATGCCTTGGCCGCCCTCCTGAGTCAAGTCTTCGATATATCCATTTTTGTGATGATGGGCTTCTTGAGAACTGGTGAAGGGGCCAAAAAAATAAACGCATTGAGGCACCTTAGTCTGAACTTTGACCCACCAAGGTGCGTGCAGCTTAAAAAAGGAAAACCACATTACGACCATCCCTTTGAATTGAATAACGCTCCGAGGCTACATCAGCAAACATGAAGAACTTGTGAGAAACCTGTGATTTGACAGGAAGCCAAAATCTAGCCTAAAGACAGGCTCATATTCTCGATGGGAGTCCCACCCTAACGTTAACCTTTCTCACTTTGGGGATTACCTTAAAATCTAGTTAAGCCGTGTTTGGCTAGTTGAAACACTTAGGCAAAAGCATAGTCAAATCAGTATTTGAGGCCACCTCGAAATCAACTCAGGTAGCTTTGGCTACATGCATAAACTCTTTTAAGACATCTCTCATCATCACTCTGAAATCCTCATAACTTCCTCAAGTTGTTTGCCTACCTTAGTAGTGGAGATTCCTAATTGCTGGAGAGATAGTTACTAGCCACCAGCTTAGGGGCAGCAATTTTGTTCTGAGTTCTGTACGGAGGTAGAAGCATGGCACTGACTCGTTGGAAACCTTTTCGTGACCTGAAACATTGGGAGCCTTTTGGCGAGGTCGATACTCTCAGAAAAGAAATGGACAATCTACTCGAACGATTTGTCCCTGACTTTGGGAGAAGCATGGATGGGGCTGTGTTTGTTCCCTCAGCCGAAATGGATGAAACAGACACTGAATTTCATCTGAAGCTAGAAGTTCCGGGTATGAGCGCGGACGATTTAGATATTGAAGTGAGTGACGAAGCCGTTTTGATCACTGGCGAACGCAAGTCTGAAACGAAATCTGAAGAAGACGGTGTCCGACGCTCTGAGTTCTATTACGGCAAATTCGAGCGCTATGTGCCCTTGCCGAGTCAAATTCAGCGAGACAAAGTGGCGGCTGAATACAAGGACGGCATCTTGACCCTGACTCTGCCAAAGTCTAAAGAGCCGAAAGAGAAGGCCGTCAAGGTCAAAGTGGCTGAAGTTTAGGGGTCATCCAATCGATCGCGATCCCGACAGCCGGGATGTTTCACATCACCAGAAACATCCCGGCATCAGTATTGCCGACCTTTGAGCTTGATCATTTACTGAATCAAGCGCGCCGTTGATACCTGCAACCATTGCCGCTCAAGAGCATGTCAGTCAATACCCTCACCATCGATCATCAGCTCGTCAGTGCCCGCCAAGGGGAAACTGTATTAGATGCGGCCCAAGGGGCAGGTATCTCGATTCCGACCCTTTGCTATCTAGAGGGGATATCGACGGTCGGTGCCTGTCGCCTCTGTTTAGTCGAGATTGAGGGTCAAGCCAAATTGCGCCCTGCCTGTGTCATGACAGCGGCAGAAGGGATGGTGGTGCTGACTCAGACCGATCGCCTGCAGCGCTACCGGCGCATGATTGTCGAACTCTTGCTGGCGGAAGGCAATCACACCTGCTCAGTCTGTGTTTCTAATGGCCATTGTGAGTTGCAAGACCTGGCGGTAGCGCTGGGGGTCGATCATGTGGGGCTCACCTACCAGTTTCCCGATCGCCCGGTCGATATTTCTCACGAGCGATTTGGCCTTGACCACAATCGCTGTGTGCTCTGTACTCGCTGTGTCCGAGCTTGCGATGAACTGGAAGGGGTACACACCTGGGATATGGCGGGTCGGGGTCGCACTTCTCATTTGGTGAGTGATCTCAACCAGCCGTGGGGGGAAGCGTCGAGCTGCACCTCGTGTGGCAAGTGCGTCAATGCCTGTCCGACCGGAGCCTTGTTCGATCGAGGGGCCACCGTCGGGGAAATGCAGCGCGATCGCGAGCGCCTCAGTTTCATTGCTAATGCCCGCCAAGAGCGACTTAGCCAGGTCACGAGAGGGCCGCATGAGCAGAGCTGAGGCCCCGCATCCGCACCCGAGGAGACGCCATGACTCGCATTAAGTTGGCAACGGTCTGGCTGGGCGGCTGTTCGGGTTGCCACATGTCATTTTTAGACTTGGATGAGTGGCTGCTTGAGCTCGCTCAACAGGTGGAGCTGGTCTATAGCCCCTTAGCCGATGTCAAAACCTATCCCGCCGGGGTGGATGTGGCCCTCGTTGAGGGCGCGGTGGCCAATCAAGACCACTGGGACATGATTCATCAGGTGCGCGATCGCACCCAATTTCTCATTGCCTTTGGCGACTGCGCCGTGACGGGCAACGTCACCGCAATTCGCAATATTTTAGGCAGCGCCGACCCCGTACTCACCCGCGCCTATCTGGAGTCTGCCGATGTGCAGCCGCAGCTACCCCAAGCTGATATTTTGCCGCCGCTGCTAGAGGCAGTAATCCCAGTACATCAAGTGGTGCCTGTGGACTGCTACTTACCAGGGTGTCCGCCTAATGCGGAACGGATCAGAGCCGTTTTGGCCCCCCTCTTGAGAGGCGATCAGCCGGTTTTGTCAGGCCCTGATCTCATTCAATTTGGGTAGTCAGCCTCAAACCAGGAAGTTATGTTGCTCCCTAGCCAGAAAAACCCATGACTCGCCAAGCCAACGTTGGGCAAATCGTCTGGCATGATCTCCTGACTCCCGACGTCACTGCCGCCATGCACTTTTATGCTGAATTGCTGGGATGGCAATATCAGATCGAGCATAGTACTGACTTTGTTTGGCACTCTGGGGCTGCCGACTACCCCCTCATTCTGGCCCATGGGGCAGCCCACGGTGGCTTCGTTGAGATGAGACAAAATTCCCTCTCTGGCTGGATCGCCTATATCCAGGTCGCAGCTGTGGATGCGATCACAGTTAAAGCCAAGGAACTGGGTGCCAGCGTCGAACGGACTCCCTTTGACATTCCGGGAGTCGGGCGTAGTGCGGTGATTCGCGATTTACAGGGCGCGGTTATTTGCCCGACCGTCCCGACGTACAGTTTCCCAACGCCTAGTGGAACGTTCTTGCGAGACGAACTCAACACAGCCGACGTTGAGATAGCGAAGGCGTTTTACAGGGCATTGTTTAGCGAGTCAGCCCAGGACGCTGATGGCCAGCCCTTAGGCCAATTCACGCTATTTGACCCAACCGATAATCACGCTGCGGTGGGCATTGTGAGGCGATCGCTGGCAACGGTCAATGCGGCCATTTGGCTACCCTATCTGGCCATCAACGATCTCAATGCGGCGGTGGACAGAGCCCAGACTTTGGGAGCAAACGTCATCTTAAACGCGGTGGGCCAACCTGGTGCAGCGCCGTTTGCCATTCTGACGGATCCACAAGGGGCGGTATTCGGCCTCTCAGCCCCGTGAGGCATGTCAAAAAGCTGAAAACTCTGAGCTGATAAACATCTCAAATCCTGGCTTTTATCTCATCTATCAAGGAAACACTGGATGTTTTTCTATCCATCAAGGAGGCGCTGTATTTTTTTCGTCATTGGAGTCTGTATTAATCAGATTTTTTCAAATTGCTTTAGATACTACTGTTTAAATTTGAGGTTGACTCATGTCTGAGGTTATCAATTTGACTCGAATTTTTGTAGATCAAAAAATCAGTGAGATTGTCCAAAAATCTCGCCATCCATATCACTCGGCGCTTTTTAATCTGAATTTACGGAAAAAGCTGATCGTTTGCATCTTGAATCAGCTCAAGCCTCGATATACATTTTTTGATCGAGACAATATGAGCTTCCATGAAATAAGCAAGGAATTTTCTGAGCACGAAAAAAAACGCATAGAGCGTTTGATCAGTAATGCGATCATTCCAGTACTGCAAGAAGCAGATGCTCTCAAGTATTTTCCCTGTCAGCCCCATAACATTCCACAACCAGACCTTTCACATCGGTTTGGCTAGCTCGATTTTCAGCCGTCTTATTTTCATTACTTGGCTCATTTCTGGATGGCAGAGTAGCCTTGTATTTTGAATGTAACTCTGAGGATCTGGGTTCCAAAAAGATCGTTTGTATTGAGGCCAGTATCAGGATGATACAGATGGTATTTCGTTTCTTCACAAGTTCCTCAAAGTATTGAGTTATAGAGGGCTTGTTACTGCAATAAAGACCCTGCTGTAATTGGGCTGCTGGGTCAGGAGGGGAGCGATGCTAACCGTCAGAGAGATTATGACCAAGGCCGTAGTAGTCATTCGCAGTTCTGCGACCGTACAGGATGCCAGTTTGCTGATGCGGGCCAAGCAACTGCGATCGCTGATTGTCGAGAAAACAGAAACCATCCCTTACGGCATCGTCACCGAAAAAGACATCGTCTTCAAGGTCATCGCCCGGAGAGATAATCCAGATTTGGTGAATGTCTGTGACATCATGCAACAGCCCTGTTTCTCCATCGCTGCCGATGCCACGGTGCCAGAAGCGGCCCAGTTCTTAGCTGATAAGGGTATTCATCGTGCCCCGGTGATTGAGAATGATGAGCTGCTAGGGATTATTTCTGTCACCGATATTTTGCGTAAAGGGCAACCAGATGTGGCCCCCCGCGATGAGCTGGCCCAGCGCATTCAAGCCGCCTTGCAACAGGCTCGCATCATTGACGATGAGGAAGCGCAGATGCGACAAGACTGCGACTTGGCCTGGCAGATCTTTGAAGAGATGCATCAAGATTCTCAAGTCGCCCGCTAACGTCCCGCTGGTGAATCGTCAGGATCACTCCCATGGCTAACCGAATTGTCATTGACCCCGTCACGCGGATTGAGGGTCATGCCAAAATTTCTATCTATCTCGATGATCAGGGTGAAGTTACCGACGCCCGGTTTCACGTCACCGAATTTCGGGGATTCGAGAAATTTTGCGAAGGGCGGCCCTTCTGGGAAATGCCTGCTATTACGGCCCGGATCTGCGGTATTTGTCCGGTGAGCCACCTGCTCGCCTCAGCGAAGGCGGGCGATCACCTGTTGGCGGTGCAAATTCCCCCGGCGGCAGCAAAGCTGCGGCGACTGATGAACCTGGGACAAATCATTCAGTCCCATGCGCTGAGCTTTTTTCACCTTAGCAGTCCCGATTTGCTGTTGGGCTGGGAGAGCGATCCGGCTGAGCGCAACGTCTTTGGTTTGATGGCGACAGAACCAGAGCTGGCGCGGAGTGGCATTCGGCTGCGTCAGTTTGGGCAAGTCGTCATCGAACAATTAGGTGGCCGCAAAATCCATCCCTCATGGGCCGTGCCTGGAGGCGTCCGCTCAAATCTGCTGGAAGCCGGACGTGCCGAGCTCCGGGAGCGATTGCCAGAAGCCAAAGCCTCGATTCTCACAACCCTGGAGCGGTTCCAACAGCTCCTCGCAGACCTACAGCAGGAAGTCCATATTTTTGGCAATTTCCCCAGTCTATTTATGGGATTGGTCGCGCCCGATGGCACCTGGGAGCACTACGACGGGACGCTGCGGTTTATCGATAGCGGCGGCAACATTATCGCCGATCGCCTCGACCCCAGCTGCTATCAGAAGTTTATTGGCGAGGCGGTGCAACCTGATTCCTATCTTAAGTCTCCTTACTATAAGCCCTTGGGCTACCCCGATCAAGCGCCGCACTGTCGGCTAGAAAATGGCTTATATCGGGTGGGTCCCCTGGCGCGGCTGAACATCTGCGATCGCATCGGCACCCCCCTAGCAGAACAAGAACTAAATATCTTCCGCCAGCACGGCACCGTCAATAGCTCCTTCTTTTATCATTACGCCCGCCTGATTGAAATCTTGACCTGTATTGAGCGCATTGAAGTGGCCCTGGATGATCCCGATCTGCAGAGTGAGCAGCTGCGGGCACGAGCCGATGTGAATCAACAGGAGGCGATCGGGGTGAGTGAAGCTCCCCGAGGCACTCTCTTTCATCACTACCACATTGATAAAACCGGCCTCTTGACTCAGGTCAACCTGATTATCGCCACCGGCCAAAATAACCTGGCGATGAATCGCACGATCACCCAAATTGCTCGCCATTACATTCATCGCCCCGAAATTCCCGAGCCTTTGCTCAATCGGGTCGAAGCCGGGATTCGCGCCTTTGATCCCTGTCTGAGTTGCTCTACCCACACTGCGGGACAGATGCCTTTGCACCTACAGCTCATGAGCACTGATGGAGAAGTTTTGCATCAGGTGTATCGATAACAGTGACGATTCAAGCCTCACAAGATCCTCAGCTCTACTGCCTATGCTCAAGCTAAAGCCCTTCGATTAACCAGGAGGTTGCCCCGTGCATCCCAAGACTTCCACGACTGAGGCTACTCATCGCCCATCGTTTCTTATTATTGGCTATGGCAACACGCTGCGAGGGGATGATGGGGTGGGCCCTCAGGTCGCTCGGGCAGTGGCCGACTGGCACTTACCCTCGGTTAAATCCCTGGCTGTGCCACAGCTATTGCCAGAACTGGCCGCCGATATCACGACAGCCACTTATGTCATCTTTGTCGACGCTTGTGGTCAAAGCTGTGCCCCCACTATTCAGCTCGCTCCGATTGTGACCAACGAAGTGGTTTTAGCCCGCTGCACTGCCCCACTAATGAACCACGTCTTTCAGCCCTTAGGGTTGCTGGCCCTCACCCATCAGCTGTATGGTGACCATCCTCAAGCTTGGTTACTGCAGATCCCCACTGAACACGGTGACCTGGGTCGGTCTTTCTCGAATACAGCTCAACGCGGGATTGATAGCGCGGTGAGAACGATTGAGCAGTTTTTGACCACCTATCTACGTCAGCCTGCTTGTTTAGGAGCCTGAACAATGCATGAAGTCAGCCTGATGCAAGCGGCGCTGACGATCGCCCTAAACCATGCGGAAGCTGAAGGTGCCCGCCAGATTCATTACCTGACGCTACGGGTGGGCATCGCATCGGGGGTCGTGCCTGAGGCACTGGCCTTTGCGTTTGAAATCGTCAGTGCCGGTACAGCAGCAGCAGGGGCTGAACTCAAGCTCAAAATCATTCCGACCCGGTGCTATTGTCCTCACTGTCAACAGGACTTTCAGCCCGCGGACTGGGTGTATGAATGCCCAGCCTGTCACAACATCAGCACTGACATTCGTCAGGGTCAAGACTTAGAACTCGCATCATTGGAGGTGTCATAAACATGTGTAGAAACTGTGGGTGTGGTGCTAGCCAAACAGAGACTATGACCGTAGATTCTCGACAGGTTTTGCATCTGCATCAAAACCTATTAGCCAAAAACGATCGCCTAGCCGAGCAAAATCGAGTCTTATTCAGCCACCTGCTCGCGCTCAATATCCTCTCTTCACCAGGGGCGGGTAAGACAGCGCTGGTGCAGCGCCTGCTGAGCGATCTGGATCTGATTGCGGTAGCCGCTCCGCTGAGTCGACAGGATGGCCCCGTCAAGGCTGGCGTCATTGTGGGCGATCTGGCGACCGATCGTGATGCGGCACGGCTGCGTCAAACCGGTGCTCCGGTCGTGCAGATTACCACCGGCACCCTTTGCCATTTAGAAGCGCGCATGGTGGCTCAGGCCGCGCAAACGCTTAACCTAGCCGACCTCGATCTGCTGATTATTGAGAATGTGGGCAACTTGGTCTGCCCAGCCGCCTATGATCTGGGGGAAGACCTACGCTTAGTGCTGATGTCGGTGACCGAGGGGGAAGATAAACCGCTGAAATATCCCACGGTCTTTAAGTCAGCCCAGGCCATTATCATCAGCAAAATCGACCTAGCTGAAATGGTTGGGTTCAATCGGGCTGAAGCCCTGCAGCATCTGCATTTGATGGCTCCCCAGGCACTGATCTTTGAACTCTCTGCCACAACCGGCGAAGGGCTAGCGAACTTCTACGCCTATCTGAATCAGATGCTCTTGAGATGCCCCAGCAAGGTGTCATAACTTCCTCATAATCTTGTTTTACGCTCAAAACAGTCACGTGATGCCCGTGAGTGAAAGGGTTTTTAGTCTGCTGGATGAGGCTTAAAGCGATGGAATTGCAACTGATCGATGTAGAGCTACCGTCTGAAAGCAATCTGATTTTGGGGCAAAGCCACTTTATTAAAACGGTGGAAGACCTGTATGAGGTGATGATGGCGACTGCTAGCCAGATCCGGTTTGGGTTGGCGTTTTGTGAAGCCTCGGGGCCTTGCCTGATTCGGGCGGCAGGGAATGACAAGACGCTACAGAAAGTCGCGATCGCCAACGCCGAGGCGATCGCGGCGGGGCATAGTTTCATCATCCTGATGCAGCAGGGCTTCCCCATCAATGTACTCAATGCCATCAAGCAGTGTCCGGAGGTTTGTCGCATTTACTGTGCTACGGCCAATCCGGTGCAGGTGGTGATTGCCGCTAGTGAGCAAGGACGCGGCATTTTAGGGGTGATCGATGGCTTTGCCCCCAAGGGCGTTGAAGGGCCTGAGGATGTGCGCGATCGTCAGCAGTTTCTGCGGCAAATTGGCTACAAGTTGGGATAAAAAACCTTGCCATCGGTCATGACGACAACCCGCCTCAGCCAGCATCGAATCTGTTTAACTGTGCAGGGCACTGTGCAGGGCGTGGGATTTCGCCCGTTTGTCTACCAGCTGGCGACAGAGCTGGACTTAGCTGGCGGCGTCAAGAATACGGCCCAGGGCGCTGTGATTGAGATTGAAGGCTCCGAAGCGACTCTGGGACTGTTTGTGCAGCGGTTGCAGGCGGAACTGCCCCCCCCCCGGAGCGATTCAGACCTTGACGCCCCAATCACTCCCCGTCCAGAGTTTAAAGCATTTTCAGACTTGGCCGTCTGACTGGGTTGAGGATGCCGCAACCGCGCCAATTCTGCCAGATCTATCTACCTGCCCCGACTGCTGGCAGGATATTTTTGACCCTCACAATCGTCGCTACCACTATCCTTTCACCAACTGCACCCATTGCGGCCCTCGCTTTAGCATCATCACTGCCCTGCCCTACGATCGCCCTCACACCACAATGGCGACCTTTGCGATGTGTCCAGACTGTGGGGCAGAGTATGCCAATGCTGACGCTCGCCGCTTTCATGCTCAGCCCAATGCCTGTCCCCGCTGCGGCCCCCATCTGGAATTTTGGGTCGGCGGAAAAATTCAACCCGATGAACCGCTGCAAGGTGCGATGGTCAAAGACCGGATCTCAAGGGCCATTGCGGCATTGCGTCAAGGACACATGATTGCCCTTAAAGGGCTGGGCGGGTTTCAGCTGCTGGTAGATGCCCAGAACCCGGTTGCCGTGCAGCGACTGCGTCAGCGCAAGCATCGCCCTGATAAACCGCTGGCGCTGATGTATCCCATGCTAGAGCTGATTCGCCGCGACTGCGAGGTGTCTGAAGCGGCGGCGACACTACTGACCTCAGCTCCGGCCCCGATTGTCCTCTTACCTAAACGGCGGCAGGTCACAGCACTTGCTGGTGAGATCGCCCCCCACAATCCTTATTTGGGCGTCATGCTGCCGACGACACCGCTGCATCATCTGTTGTTACGCCAATATGGCTCTCCCCTGGTGGCCACGAGCGGCAATCGCTCAGGCGAGCCGATGTGTGCCGATGAACGCTTGGCTCAAGAGCAGCTAGGGGCGATCGCCGATGGCTTTCTGGTTCACAATCGTCCCATTCAGCGGCCAGTCGATGATTCGGTTGCGCAAATCATGCAGGGACAATCACAGGTTTTGCGCCATGCCCGAGGCTATGCTCCACAGGTCATTTCACTGCCGCCTTCGGTTGATGCCAATCAGCGCGTTCTCGCAGTCGGTGCCCATCTCAAAAACGCGATCGCCTTGTCTCTCGGCTCGCAAGTGCTACTGAGCCAGTACATCGGTGACTTAGAGACACCCCAGGCTCTGGCGCGATCGCGGCAGACGGTCGCTGACTTGCTGGCCCTCTATCATTGTCAGCCCACCGCCATCGCCTGTGACCTGCACCCCGACTATGGCTCAACTCGACTGGCCCAGACCCTGGCTCAGCGATGGGAAGTGCCGCTGATTCCGGTGCAGCATCACGAGGCCCATGTACTGTCCGCCATGGCGGAACATCAGCTGGCCCCACCGGTTCTTGGCGTGGCCTGGGATGGCACTGGCTATGGCCCCGACCACACGATCTGGGGCAGCGAATGTCTGCGTATGACCGATCGGGGTTTTGAGCGAGTGGCCCACCTGCGGCCATTTCTGCTGCCAGGGGGTGATCTGTGTAGTCGAGAGCCACGCCGCGCCGCGATCGGGCTGCTCTATGGCTGCTACGGGGAAGCCGCTTTTGAGATGACGGACTTAGCCCCTGTTCAAGCGTTTTCAACGTCTCAACGCACCGTTCTGCGGCAAATGCTCGCGAGCCACCTCAATACGCCCACCACCTCTAGCATGGGGCGGCTGTTTGATGGCATTGAGGCGTTGCTCGGCCTGCACCAAACCATCAGCTTCGAGGGACAGGCGGCCATGGCCCTGGAGTTTGCGGCCCGCCACACTGGGACGATAGAAGGCTACCCGTTTACTCTTTCGACCACCTCGCCCAGCGTATTTGACTGGCGACCCATGGTGCGATCGATCGTCCGAGAGCAGCGGCAGGGGGTGCCGTCTGACGTCATCGCGACGAAGTTTCACCAGACATTGGTCAATATGGCGGCAGCGATCGTCCAGCGCATGGGGATTGCCCAGGTAGTGCTGACCGGCGGCGGCTTTCAGAACCGCCTCCTGAGTCAGCAAACGATCCATCGTCTCCGCCAAGACGGGTTTAACCCCTACTGGCACCAGCGAGTGCCCCCCAACGATGGCGGTATTGCCGTAGGTCAGGTGGTGGCGGCCTTGCACCAGCTTTCTTATCTTTAGGAGTCGAACCATGTGCCTAGCAGTACCGGGAAAAATCATCAGCATCACCGGGGCAGACCTGAATCGCCTGGGTCGAGTCAGCTTTGGTGGGGTGGTGAAAAAAGTCAGTTTGGCTTATGTCCCCGAAGCACAGGTGGAAGATTACGTGATCGTTCATGTGGGGTTTGCCATCAGCAAACTCGACATCCAAGAGGCGGAGCAGACGTTGCACTATCTAGAGCAGATCAAAGATGACGACGGCGGCAACCAGGGAAGTGTCGTCATAAGTTCCTCATAAGTTGTCGATACCGTTAAGGGGTAAATCATTGAGGAAACTGGGCTATGGCGATTCCTCCTACAGAAACAACTCAAACTGTTGAGACCAACGCCTCAACAGTGGTCACCCCTGATAGTGAAAACAATCCCGAAGCGCGCGTCACGGTCGAAGAGTTCAAAATTTCGGGTGACGCATTAGCGACCAAAATCAAAGGTCTCATTCATCAAAGCAATATTCGCCGCATCATCATCAAGAATGAAACCGGTCGCACCCTGATTGAGATTCCCCTAACGGTTGGCGTCATCGGCGGGGCAGTTGGGGCAACCTTCTTTCCGGTCGTCGTCGCGTTGGGAGCAATTGGCGCACTCGTGACTCATTTGACGGTGGTAGTTGAGCGTCAAGCCTCCCCTGAGACGAATGAAGCAGATTCAACCTAAAGCAGCGATTCACCTCACCTCTACCAATGTCATGTCTACACAAGATTTTGCTGATCGACAGGCTTCACCGACACGATGGCTCATCCTGAGAGCAAGACTGCTGTACTTTGCAACGGTGTTTACCGTTGGTTTTGTCCTAGGGATGATGCGGGTGCTGTGGGCTGTTCCTCGATTTGGCGTCAGAGGGGCGGAACTCATGGAAATGCCCTTGATGCTAATGGCCAGCGTTTTAGCGGCGCTTTGGGTAGTCCACCGATTAGCGGTGCCGCCGGGTGTGGGGACGCGATTGAGTATGGGACTGGTGGCCCTAGGAGTTTTGCTGCTGGCTGAGTTCAGTGTGGTGCTGCGACTACGAGGATTATCGATCGCAGAGTATTGGACCAACCGCGACCCGGTGTCGGGCACCGTCTATATCTTGATGTTGGCTCTGTTTGGCCTGATGCCAGGGCTCATTGCCTGTCAGGCAGAGCAGTCATAGTTTTATCTATGCCGTGATGATTGATTTCATCCCTGTCATAGTTTGCCTATCCCCGGTTCATCGGTGTTCACACCAGTTCAGGAACCATATCTCCAGGTCATGCTCTAAAACTCAACGGATACCCGCAGGTATGCAGGTGGGAAGTCACAATGAAACGGGCCAAGATCGTCGGCGCTTTGATCACAGCTCTGGTTGTGGTCAGCGTATTTGCGCTAGTTGGGCAGTGGGACTGGTGGAGAGGATGGGCTTTTATCGGTCTGCTGCTGCTGGGTCGACTGATCAGCGCACCCTATCTATGGCACAAAAATCCGGAGTTGATGAAGCGCCGGGGAGAGATGGGTAAAGGCACCAAAACGTGGGATCTGATCGTACTCACGGTGGTTGGCGTCACCTTGTTAGCGATTCCGCTCGTTGCTGCTCTAGACATTCGCTATCACGGATCTATAATGCCTCTCTGGCTTTGGCCGGTAGGTGTGGCCTTGTACGTATTTTTTGTGACCGTCATTACCTGGTCGATGGCGGTCAATCCGTTTTTTGAAAAAACCGTGAGAATTCAAAGCGATCGCAACCGTCAGGTAATCGAGGCTGGCCCTTACCGCATCATCCGCCATCCCGGTTATGTCGCCATCATCTTGGGCCTAGTGCTGGCGATGCCGTTGCTGCTCGGTTCGTGGTGGGCCTTAGTGCCAGCGCTCCTATGCACGCTATCCCTCATTCTCCGTACCGCACTTGAAGACCGGACATTGCAGAAAGAACTGCCGGGGTACGAAGCGTATACCCGGAAAGTGCATTATCGACTGATACCAGGATTATGGTGAGGGGCGATCGCCAATAGCTGAGATGTGTAACGACCGTGTTTAGCGGTGGCAAGTGAATCTTGTCTTGACATCAAGACTTCGACAACATCTCCTGCGACACGGTTGTTAGGGTTGATGGGCTTTCATAAATCGAGATCATCCATAAATCGGGATATCTCGAACATTTCATTGGGACTATAGTCAAGTTCTCTAATCACTATAGTCAAACGTTCAGTAATGGGGACTGAGCGATTTGCAATAGCGAAAGAAATTAGAATTAACTGAATTAACGAAATACGGGAAGCTGGAGCTCTTCCAATTCTCGATCCTAATACAGGTACAGCAATTGGAGAATTACCTCCTTTACTTTTGACTGCTGTCCAAAGATTGCAAAACCCCAACCAAATATCTTCCTTGGCAGTATCATGAAGCTCTTGCTTTATATGGTCATACCTTTGGTTAATCAGAAAGAATATGTTCTTATCATTGATCTCAACTGTTGCGATACTGTTAATCGCCACTTCATACACATGATCACTCTTTTTTATCACTTGTTTTCTAGGCAAGGAATTCAGAATATCCTTATCAAGTGCTTCTGCTCTTCCGGCATAGAAATCAGCAACTATTTGGGATCTCAAACTTTTCCTATTAAGCCTACTCAACTGAGTAGAAAAACAATTATGCTTACCTACGGCCACGTGACTTACACCACTTTTAAGGTGACTCAACAAATCGCCAACTTCAACTGATATTTCAACGTTTGACTTTCTATACTTTCGCGTATATGAAAGCCTCGGAAACGACACATAGAGAGCTATTATTGTAGAGAATATTATTGTGAATATAAAAATCTCAAATCGAGCAATGACAAGATGACTTTCAAAAAAGAAGGAAAGTGATTCCATAAAAAGCCATATTGTTCCAAATATCGCTATAAAGATCTGCAATCCCTTTCCAAGGACTCGTCTGTCAAATAAAAAGCCAACTCGCGCACCTAACCTGCTCACCATATTTCAAGCATTAAATCATTTTTTGTAGCTTAGCAATAAAACTTGATCAGTCGTCAATAGAATCAATATTTTGCCCGCCATGCTTCCGGCAAGAATCAACCAATATCATTATTCCGAAGTGGCATCCTGCGGCTAATCCTGTCTAGTGTTTCTGTCTCGGGAGGCTGCCATGTATCGAAAGGCGCTACTGCCATACGAACAATAGGGCACCTCGATTAATTGAAAAAGCAGTCTCAGTATGAGATCTTAGGAGCACTGTATTGCCTGTTCGAGCTCATGGGACAACAAGGATTCTGGGATTTCAGCGAGCGCCATCAAAAGCTCTCCCAACAAAAAAGCTTTT
>JBHJJI010000139.1:0-7949 GCA_050042805.1 Leptolyngbyaceae cyanobacterium | reverse complement strand
CGCCTGCCCCCGCTTGTGTCATGAGAATTTTACTGATCGAAGATGATGAAATTCTGGCCGATCGCCTCCTGCAATCGTTAACGCAGCGGCAATATATCGTGGATGCGATCGCCGATGGCCAAGACGGACTGGACTATGCTCGAAGCGCCCACTACGACCTGATTATTGCCGACGTGGGGCTACCCAGTCTGGATGGCATTACCCTGTGCAGTCACCTACGGAAAGCCGGTTCATCAACGCCCATTCTGTTGATGACGGCCAAAGATGTGCCCGATGAGCGTATCCGGGGCCTGGATGCCGGAGCCGACGATCACCTCACCAAGCCGCTAGATTTGGCCGAAATGCATGCTCGGGTGCGGGCTCTGCTGCGCCGGGGCGAGGTAGTACCCGAGACGGTGCTGCAGGCGGGAGCGCTGCAGTTAGATCCCGTGAGCTGTCGGGTGACCTACGCCGCCCACCCCCTGAAGTTGACTCCCAAGGAATACAGCCTGCTAGAGCTGTTTATGCGCAGCCCGCAGCGGGTGTTTGGTCGCGCTCACCTCATCGAGCACCTATGGAGCTTTGACGATCCGCCGCTAGAAGATAGTGTCAAGGCTCACATCAAGGGCTTGCGCCGCAAGCTCAAGCAGGCCGGGGCGGTGAATTGGATTGAAAATGTCTACGGCCTGGGCTATCGGTTTGCCCCAGTGACGGAGTCGCAGTCGGCACCGATGGCTCCCGCCGATCAGACCCTGACTCACTCAGCCAGTGCCGCTGTCTCCGCCGAGATCCTCGAACCCGCCGCCCCAGTAGAACCGGCATTAGTCCCAACGGTCGCGACGACGTTTAGCGCCTCCATGACCGGACTTTGGGACAAATATCAGGGCCTCATGGCTGAGCGCATTGAGGCGTTGACGCAAGCGGCGGCAGCCATTGAGGCGGGCACGCTCACCCCAGCACTGCAGGCGGCGGCCACCACCGCTGCCCACAAATTAGCCGGGGTGTTAGGCATGTTTGAGCTGGATGACGGCTCTGACTTGGCTCGTGACCTGGAGACCCAGTTGGCATCGCCGCTGCCAGAAAAATGGCAGACCGTACCCGCTGGCGTTCAGCAGTTAGTCAGTCTGATGCAGCCCCCCGCCACTGCCGACTGCGCGTCTGCCACCGCCACCGTCGGTTATGCCCTGCTGATATCAACCGATGAGTCACTCCAGCAGGATTTGGTGGCCTTCGGGCAGGCCACCGGCACCGTTTGGCAACAGGTCGCGACGATCGCCGAGGCTACCGCTCAGATTCATCAATCGCCCCCTGACTTGGTGGTGCTGGATATTGCTGCAGCCTCGCTGTGGGCCGCGAGTTTGGCTTTGGTGCAGCAGCTATCGGCCCAGGTACCGGCGATTCCCACCATCGGGCTGACCACCACTGATAGTCTGATCGATCGCGTGGCGATCGCCCAAGCCGGTCTCCACCGACTGCTGATGAAACCCGTGACTGCTGCCGAAGTCTGGGCCGTCGCCACCCAGCTGGCACACCATCAGCGGGGACTGATGGCACAGGTCTTGGTCGTCGATGATGACCCGCTAATTCTCAAAGCACTGCGGCCTCTGTTAGAACCGTGGGGGCTCGGGGTCACCGGCTTAGAAACCCCGGCGCGATTTTGGGAGCTGCTGCAGGCCACCCGCCCCGATCTGCTCATTCTGGATGTCGAAATGCCCGAATTCAGCGGCATCGAACTCTGTCAGGCGGTGCGCACTGACCCCCATTGGCAAAACTTACCGATTCTTTTTCTCACTGCTCACCGGGATGCCGCCACCGTTCAAGCGATCTTTAGCGCCGGTGCCGATGATTTCATCCCCAAACCGATCGTCGGGCCAGAACTGTTAACCCGCCTGCTCAATCGGTTAGAGCGGACGCGTCTGCTGCAAACCCTGTCGCACCAAGACGCGATGACCGGCTTGTCAACTTATCCCCAGGCCAAACAGATTCTGACCCACGCATTGGCTGCGGAGACCCTGGCTTCAACGTCTGGTGTGTTGGCACTGATGCGGGTGGCTGACTTTGCCGCGATCGCCCAGCAGCAAGGCCCCGACGCGCAACACGCGATTTTGCAAGCTTGGGGGCAATGCTTTCAAGCCTTTGAGTCAGATGCCAACCTGATGAGCTATTGGGGCAATGGCGAGTTTGTGGTCGGCTTCTTTGACACGACGGCGATCGCTGCTCAAGCCGTTTTAGAACCTTTACGCCAGGCCCTGCGGCGACAGATCATCACCCTGCCCACCGGCCGCCTGCAACCCGTCTTTGAAGAAGCGCTGGTCACCTACCCCGCCGATGGTCAGACCTTATCGACGCTGTATCAAGCCGCGATCGCCCAACTGTAAGGGCGTTGCCCTAAAAGCACACTCTGCGTAGCGACTGTTTAGGTCGGGCTAGAGTCCCGGTACAGTATGGCAAGAAACCCGGTCTCTCGTGTCAGGCAGTGATGGCATGAGTCCCCTTTAGCCCCAGAATCCGGGTTTCTGTTCGAATCGCCAGGCTTCGCCCCTGCCCAGCGATCGGCCTAACGGGTGGCGATCGCCCCCAAAGCTACTTTGGGCTACATTACGGATGCCTTTGGCGATAAGCCGATTCCGGTGCGGAGTCCGATTGAGGGCTGGGTGATCAGCCACACTCAAAATCCGTTGATCCACCAAGGCGATGCGCTGGTTCACATCGCCAAGCCAGTCATAGACTAGAGGCTTTCATGCTGAAAATCACTCAAACCGTTGCCAATCAAAAGTCGGATGAATTTCTTTGAGTTGTTCTAGTTGAGGTTGTAGCGCTACAGTCGGGACAGCTAACTTATCCGCAAGTTCAAGGACGTTATTGGCAAAATCAGTAGCAGTAGCGATGTGAGTACCGAGGGCAATAGCAATTCCCAATAAACCAACCAAGCGAGTTTTCAACCGTGCAGCACTCGGTTTCTCGGTCTGCTGTAAGTCTTGAGTTAAATCTTCTACGTAAACTTCAATAACTCTTTTTTCTTCTTCTGGAAAGGACTGAGCGTACTCACGCAAAGAATCTAGCTTTTGGAAAATGGTATATGCGTCATTTCCATAATGATTATGAATCATTGCTTTCATGTTGCCATGGTTAACATCAGATAAATTTCCTACTCCACCATGAATTGTATACTTGGAGGTCATTGCCAGTTTCTCCATTGCTTTATCTAGAGTACGTTCTAGTGTCTTAATCTCACCCTTGGCCTCTGCGAGTTGTAACTCATAAGTTGCTTTGACTTGGGTTTCAATATCTGCTTTTAATTGTTGTAAGGCCTCGCCGGAAACCTCAGTTTCAACCTTTAGCCGAGAGACAAAGATACCATTGTTTTCCTCTATGGCTTGCATAGAAATCTGAGTGTCTTGATGCTGTTGACGAACTGTTTGTAGGGATTGAAAGAAGGTTCTCCAGTTAATACCGTCGGCAAAAGTGATATCAATAGTATCGAGAGCACCTTTCCTCACTTCCATCCATTTTTCAAATTCGCCGAGAGCAAAAGTGCTACTGAGATCAACAGGAAGTCGTTCTGAGAATTTGTTTTCCTTCTTTTCATAAAGACGAAAAACAAAATCGCACTCAACTGCTGCAAAAATCGGGAAGTTGCCCGTCTGCCAATTTTGAATACAGATGCCGGTAAGGATTGCCCTCGTGAAGTTAGTATCTGAAACTTGGGCAGAAAAAAAATTGACGTAGCTAAGGTTCGCCTTGGTGAAGTTAACACTGGTACACTTTGCTTCCGCCAAGTTTGCACCATGAAGGTTTGCGCCACTTAGTTCCGCACCAGTGAGGTTCGCCGCTTTGAGATTAGTGCCGTGCAGTGTTGCCCCCGCAAGATTAACATTCTGGAGGTTAGCAGCAAAGAAATCCTTTTCAATACCGTTGAGGGTAACAAGTAAATTGCGAACACGAGGATCTTGTAGATTACTAATGCCGAACCTCGCACGTTCAAGTTTTCTTGCATTGTGCCATCGGACATGGGTAAGCGTTGTAGAGCTACTCTCAAGATCAGCATAATTCACCCCATCTAGATGAGCATAAGAAAAATTTGAATTTGACAAATCTGCTCCGCTAAAACGAGTGCCGCCCACAGAGCCAAGTATCACCCCAAGAGCTCGTATAATATCGAATCTTTTATCGCTTTTAGAGATACATTCATTGACGTGATTTGAGACAAGGTAAATTAAAGTTGACCCTATAAAAATCAAGAAAAAAAAGGAAAATAAATCTTCTCGTTGATATAAGACATCAAGATTTACATATCCATTATTGAGCTCAAATTCATTTAAGTTTGCTCGAGACAAGACCCATCCGCCCCAGAAAAATGGCATTTTTTTAGCTGAGGTGCTAATGTTTTGGATCGCAGGGAATAATATTATAGAAGCAATTACAGAGACAGATTCGAATACTGACACCACCAACTGTTCGTAATTAATACTGGAAAGCATCGAAACTTCAGCAAGGCTTATGAAAAGAACTATTGATGCGAGACTCGCTAACAATTTGTTGTTAAAGCCTGTGAGAACAAAGTTAACGCAGAACATGCTGGTAACCATTAGCTGAAAGATGCTTTTCAGATCAGTGCTACTGTTATTTGCCGTGCTCGAAGACAGTCGATAGTAAATGGATTCAATACCTGAACCATACATGGCACCTATTATGAAGCTGGCAGTCACAGCTACTGCCATTGGTAAAAGTGATTGATTATTGCCTGCTCTTGCATAGCAAAAAATTGCATTTTGTAATCGCGAATTTTGGAATGTTGCTCCCTGGATATTTGCTTTGCTGAAATCTATGTCTGACAGATCGGCATCGCGAAAGTTACAGCCGCGCAAAATTGCCCCGCGAAAATCGCGCTCCCCTGCTGCGTAGAGTCGCAACACTTCTTCTGTTTTGAGTCGCTGCCCGTGGTATTTGCCGCGATCTGTCATGAGAGTTCAAAGTTCGGGGGGCGGAATGCAGAAAGGTGAGTTCAAGCTACGGAACGTCAGTCTTCCAGCAAGTTCCCTTTATTTAAGCCGAATTCTCAGAGCAAAGCTACTCGTCATCAAGCATCGTGTTGTGCAATTTGGCTAGACGAGACTTCTCCATAGCCGCCGCCACCGGGGGTTTCGATGATGAGGCAGTCCCCGGCTTCGACGTTGACCTGATCCTGACCGGCCAACCGGGTTTCAGACCCATCCGTTTTAACCAACCGATTGCACCCCATCGCGCCCGGCTCGCCCCCCGCCAAACCAAACGGGGCAACCGTGCGATGGCTAGAGAGAATCGACGCCGTCATCGGTTCCCGAAACTTGAGGCTGCGGCGAATGCCGTGACCGCCGCGATGCTGCCCCGCGCCGCCGCTACCCTGACGACTCTCGAAGCGATCGACCAGTACGGGATAGCGCCATTCCAGCACTTCCGGATCGGTGAGGCGCGAGTTAGTCATGTGGGTATGCACCGCATCGGTGCCGTCGAAGTCTGGGCCAGCGCCTGAGCCGCCGCAGATGGTTTCGTAATATTGATAGCGATCGCTGCCAAAGGTCAGATTATTCATCGTGCCTTGAGAGCCCGCCATCACGCCCAGCGCCCCGTAAAGCGCATCGACGATCGCCTGAGAGACTTCGACATTGCCCGCTACCACGGCGGCGGGCGATCGCGGATTCAGCAACGATCCATCGGGAATGATGATTTCCAGCGGCTCTAGGCAACCGGCATTGAGCGGAATGTCATCATCGACCAGGGTACGGAAGACATACAGTACAGCGGCTTTGCAGACAGCTGCTGGCGCATTGAAATTGCTGTCTCGCTGTGGTGACGTGCCGGTGAAGTCGATGGTGGCAGCGCGCTGGGCCGCATCAATATCGATCGTGACCTGAATGTGGCCGCCATCGTCGAGACGATAGGTGAACTGTCCCGGCGTTAGAGACTCAATCACCCGCCGTACGCATTCTTCAGCATTGTTTTGCACATGCCCCATATAGGCTTGAACGATCGCCAACCCCTGATGGGCCACAAGTCGATGCAGTTCTTCAACGCCTTTAACGTTGGCCGCGATTTGCGCCTGCAGATCCGCGATGTTCTGATCCACATTCCGAGCCGGATAGGGGGCCTCCGTCAGCAGTTTTCGCAGGGGCTGCTCTTGAAACTCACCCTGATCCACCAGTAAAAAGTTATCGATCAGGACGCCTTCCTGCTCCAGGGTGGTGCTTTGGGGCGGCATGGAACCGGGGGTGATGCCACCAATGTCGGCATGGTGTCCCCGCGAGGCAATGTAGAACTGGGGGGATACATTGCCCCCCTTTTTCTGGGGGGTTGGGGGGATCTCCCCTGGCCTGTTTACAGAAAGATCCCCAGCTGTCGCCGCCCCCTTAGAAAGGGGGCTATTCGCATCCTGGCTATTACTGTCCCCCTTGTGAAGGAGGGTTGGGGGGATCTCTAAAAACACCGGCGTAATCACCGTGACATCCGGTAAGTGGGTGCCGCCGTTGTAGGGATTGTTCAACGCGTAGACATCGCCAGGCCGCAGGCGATCGCCCTTGGCTCGGATCAGACTCTGCACGCTTTCGCCCATCGACCCTAAATGGACAGGGATGTGGGGAGCGTTGGCGACCAGTTGACCGTCAGCGTCGAAAATGGCGCAGGAAAAGTCCAGTCGCTCTTTGATGTTGACCGAGGTGCTGGTGTTTTGCAGCGTGACGCCCATTTCTTCCGCGATCGCCCGAAAGAGGTTATTGAAAATTTCCAGCCGCACCGGGTCAGGGTGTCGCAGGGGCGAGGCATTGTCGGAATTACCTTCTGGATCAAATCCTTCACGTTTTATCGACAATGCCTCGCCCGTACAGGATGGATCAGCAGTAACAGAGCGATGTTGCAACACCAATGCGCCCAGGTCAGTGAAGGTGGCGTGCCAGTGGGGTTCGACGACGTTCGTGCCGGTAGCTTCGATAATCAGTGCTGGCCCCACGATCGCATCGCCAGGACAGAGATCATCGCGGTGATAGATGGGGGTGTCGTGCCAGCGATCGCCCAGATATACCGCCGCCGTGGCTTTGGCGACGAGGGGCGATTGGCGTGGGCGCGTCAGGGTCGGTTCTTCCGGCACATCCGTCTGGCCCACCACTTCAACCGAAAGGCTATCGACAATCAGCGCTTTGTTGGGCTGCACAAAGCCGTAGCGCTGGCGATGCAGCTCAGCAAACGCCGTGGCCATCGCGGTCAGCTCATCATAGGGCACCAAGAGTAGGGCATCGGTTCCGGCATATTTCAGATGCACGCGGGGCAACACTTGCACGCCGTCTTGAACGCTGAGCGGCGGCGCTGCCGAATCGACGGGTATGCCCTGCTGACTGAGTTCGGCCAGTCCCGCCGTCGCCAATTCGCTGACCATCCGGCTCAACTCGGGAACCGTTTCGGCAGTCAAGGGGAGCTCTAGCGATCGCTCCCGCAGCGCCCGAATATCTGCCAGTCCCATGCCATAGGCCGACAACACCCCCGCATAGGGATGAATGAAAATTTCCGTCATGCCCAGCGCTTCGGCAATTTGGCAGGCGTGTTGACCACCCGCACCACCAAAGCAGCAGAGGGTGTATTCCGCCACGTCATAGCCGCGCTGCACCGAGATTTTCTTGATCGCGTTGGCCATTTTTTCCACCGCGATCGCGAGAAAGCCTGCCGCCACCTGTTCCGGCGATCGGCGATCGCCCGTCGCCTGGTGAATGCGATCGGCTAGCTGAGCAAACTGCGCCTTCACCGTCTCGGCATCCAGCGGCAAATCCCCCATCGGGCCAAATACCTGAGGAAAGAACGTCGGCTGCAGTTTGCCCAGCATCACGTTGCAGTCCGTCACGGCCAGCGGCCCCCCATTGCGGTAACCGGCCGGGCCGGGCTACGCCCCCGCCGAGTCAGGCCCCCCCCGCAAGCGGCGGCCATCAAAGTGCAGCACCGAGCCGCCG
>JBHJJI010000138.1:0-18525 GCA_050042805.1 Leptolyngbyaceae cyanobacterium | reverse complement strand
CGCAGATAGCCTTTGTGCAAGGCCACTTGTTGTCTGGGAGGATCCATGGAGTTTATTTCTAATTTAGTCGGTGGCATCAGTTTTGAGCTGATTGCTCAGCTTACGATGCTAGCCATGATTGTCATTGCCGGACCTGTGATTGTCTTTTTGCTGGCTGCACGAGGGGGCGATCTCTAGGGGCTGTCACCATATAGATTGCCTATGGCTTGCAGCGCCTTGTTGCCAGCCCCTAGCTGTGGGCGTTGGTGCGGGCGCGGTGATGACTAGCCGTAAAGGTTTTAGCCATTCGTTTTGATGACGCGCCCTAAGACTTCGTTCGATTTCGGGTGAAACCTTAGTCGCCTCGACGTTTCACTGAACATCATAAACAATCAGGCATCGGTGCTGACGGTCAGTGCCGGTGCCTGATTGTTTGTGGGCCGCGATGACAGCGGCGGCTTTGCCTCTTTATGAGAGAAGGTTGAAGCGGCGTGGCTGGGGGTAGGCACGAGCGGTCAACGAAGAGTGGAGAAGCGAGGGAGCCAGAGAACCAGGGGTGTTGCCTACGGGCGATCGCGCAAGATCATTTCCGCGATGTTGAGATCTTCAGGCGTGGTGATTTTAAGGTTGGTCTCTTCGCCGCGCACGATTTTTACAGGCAGGCCGCATTTTTCAAATAGGGCGGCATCATCCGTCACCGTCCAGCCGGCGGCTTTGCCCTGGGCGTGGGCCGCTTTGAGCTTAGCAACGTGGAAGCCTTGCGGGGTTTGAGCTGCCCACAAACGACTGCGATCGGGGGTCTGCTGAATGATGCCGTCCTCTCCTACGACCTTGATGGTGTCTTTGACGGGCACCGCCGCAATCAGACCAGGACAGGTTTGCAGCGCCTGGGTACAGCGGTCAAATAGGTCAGGTGTGGCTAAACACCGGGCCCCATCGTGAATCAAGACTTGCTCAGCGGCTGCCGGGAGTGCCTGCAAACCGTTATATACCGATTCTTGGCGGGTGCTACCGCCGGGAATCAGTGTGACGGGTGTCTCCAGCTGGGTGACCTGCAAAATATTGAGAATGTCGGGTTGGTCTTCAGGCTGGCAAATCACGCCAATCCAGTCGATAGTTTGGCTCGCATTAGCCGCCTGCAATGTCCAAGCGAGCAGGGGGTGGCCATGCAGGGTGAGCAACAGCTTGTTGCGATCGCTGCCCATGCGTCGCCCTACCCCAGCGGCAGGAATCAACAGATGCATGGTGGCACCTCCTCTTAGCAATTTTCCTGTTTCACCCTACCGCGAATTTTTGTCGTCCCAGTTTCCCAAACCGATGCAACGGTGAATTATTGAGAGTTTTGTTGGCAACAACGCATTCTTACGGCCCGCGTTCCTCTAGAATGTGGAACGGACAAGCAGGATAGATAGCTATGCAAGTCCTGGCTCTCGTTACGGGTGGGATTAGCGATCAGCTTCTTTTTTTCCCAACGCTTGAGACGCTCAAGCAATCATTTCCGCAGGCGGAAATCTCGGTCGTCGTAGAGCCCACGGCAACGGCAGCTTATCGAGTATCGAAGATCGTTGAAGCAACGATTCCCTATCCGTTTAGCAATAACAACAGTCCCGCTGACTGGGCTAATCTATTGGGCATTGTGCGCGATCGCGAATACGAAGTCGTGATCACTAATACTCAAGACTGGGCCATCGCGCTGATGCTCTGGCTTAGCGGCATTCCTACCCGCGTTGGTTATCAGAGCAGCGCCAACGATCTCTTTCTGACTGCGACCGTTCCTTTCAAGTCAGAGCAGTACAAGGCTTTTCAATATCATGACCTGCTGGCTCCCCTCGGGGTGGCGGACTCTTGTGCCGACATCGCGATCAATGTGCCCCAAAGCGACATTGGCTGGGTCGATAATCAAATCCAGACTCAAGGCCTCGGCGAGCAGGGCTATGTCTTGATGTATCCCGGTCAAGATGAGGGCAGTCCGGGCACTGCCTATCCTTCGGAAAACTGGGTGGCGATTGTTCAAGACTTTCAAAAGCGTCAGCCGGGTTTGCCCCTCGTGATGTTGCAACGGCCAGAAACCGCTAGCGCAGTCAAAATCATTACTCAGCAGGTGCCGAGCGTTAAGGTCATGCGGCCTGATAATTTGGGACAAACCGCGGCGTTGATTGCTGGGGCCAATCTCTTACTCACGACCGATAGCGACGTCTCAGAGTTGGGAGTCGCCCTCAAGGTGTTTACGCTAGTCCTCTTTGGTGCCAATCAGCCCGCCTATCGTCTGCCGCCGGTCGAGGGCTCTGAGCAACGGTTCCTCTGCGTCACCTCAGCCAGCCAAACGCTGGCCGATATTCCCGTTGAAACTGTACTTAAAAAAGTGTGGGGTGAAGCCTAATTCATTGCGCGATCGCCCCCTTGATATCAACGCCTGATTTAAGGAGTCCAAACCCGTGGAGAAAATCAAAGGCCAAGCTAGTCGAGTCAGCGAGCTGGTGTTTGCCGCTGACACCGCAACAACCTACCAAAAAGCCATTGTTCTCACGTTAAAAATTCTGCGAGAAACTGCGGTGCTGCTGTGGCTAGCCGTGTGTTTAGTCTTTGTGGGTGGCGAATGGTTTTGGAAAAATTCCATCAGCCTAGGGCGCAAGGGCCGAGACTGGTACAACGATTTACAAGCCCCTAGCGCCGACGAAGAACCCAAATCAGCGACGGCGATCGGTCAGTCTGCCCTGACTGCGCTTGGCACCAGCACCGAAACGTTACTCTACAAAGCTAAACAGCAGCTCGGTATTGACGCCCAGCCACCGGCTCCCAAGCCAGTCGCCCCGACCACCTCCGCGCCTAAGCCCGCTACCCCTGCCCCCCCGCCAGCGCCTCAAGCGACAGCCGCGCCCCCAACGACAGAGGCCCTGCCCACTGACAGCGACAGTTTAGAAGATGACGACAGCGAACTCTAACGATCGAATTCAGCTATCAGCATGGGTAAGGTCAATAGAACATCGACCATTACGGGTTGAGGGCGATCGCCCATAGCGACAATATCTTTACGTTTTAGTGATGAGCTGAGTTCCAGGTGCTGATGTGCCCCCCAACTCACTGCTCTGCAACTTCTGAAAGCAGCTATCGACGCCGGTGTGGGTAACCCAAATCCTCAACAACAGGACTTCTCGATGTCATCTAAAAACAGAGGGCGCTAGAGTGCAAGGGTTCAGAGAGGCCGCACTCTCTCGGGGAAGCCAAAATAGATGCTGCTCTAAAGGTTATCCGGACGCTGGCTGCGACTCCGCTCAGCCAGCCAGCAGACTAACGCATTGCCAATAGCAGAACTGCGGAGCGTCAACGGCTGATAATTGAGGTGGGCATTAAACTGCATAGTAGATCGCAGGGATCTCTTGCAAATCATACTCATAACGAGTATGATTAAGCAATGGAGGAATGTTCACCCGTTGTACTGTATTGATGTTCCCCTGACTGATTCCCACTCACCAGCATGCCTAAGGAGGCTACTCATGGTTGCAACCCCTACTAAATCCACCGTTCGGTTTTACCCTACTCGCAACGACCTGCCTACCGATGTGCGCGAGCAGGTTGTCGCCATTTTGAATAAGAGTCTGGCAGCTACCTTGGATCTCAAGACGCAAACCAAGCAGGCTCACTGGAACGTCAAAGGCAAAGACTTTTATCAGCTACACGAACTGTTTGATGCAATGTCCGGTGAAATGGAGGAATACGTTGATATGGTGGCTGAGCGAGTGACCGCTCTCGGCGGTACCGCTCGCGGCACAGCGCGGATGGCTGCAGATGAGTCCATTCTGCCCGAATACCCGGTTGCTGCCATTGACGGCAATGAGCACGTCATGGCCCTAGCCGATCGCTATGCCGCCTACGCCAAGCATGTTCGTGAAGCGATTGATGCCACCGATGCCGCCGGTGACGCTGACACTGCTGATCTTTACACTGAAATCTCTCGCACCATTGACAAGCGTCTGTGGTTCCTAGAGTCACACTTAATCAGTCGTGAAGATCTAGTCTAAAAACTACAGGCTTGAAGCTTTGACTTGGTTGAAGCTTCTGCCTTGTTTCAAGAGGCTGCTGGCGTTAATTCGAGAGCGAATTGAAGCCAGCAGCTTTTTTGTTTTTGCCCATTCAAACAGGTAAAGGCAAAGTACCAGAGATTCAACGCATTGCAGAAAAATATTTTTGAATGATCTTATTGATATAGCAAGCCGCAGTTTGATCAGGTCACCCCCAATGTCTGACATCACCATCAGATCAGCTTTTTAATTCTGACTTCCGACTTTTTCATTCCGCATTCTGCTATAGCAGCTCGCTTGCGGTTTCAGAGGACTTCCTGACACTGCCTGACAGCAATCTTCCTCACCTGGGGCGGGTTCTATTGCCTCCTAAACCGTTGACCTTAAAACCAGGTCATCGCTAAGAGTGGGTATATTTGTGCCGCACTCTATCCGGAGAAAATCCAGCGCCGTCACGGTGGTTGCACGGCTATCGCCGTCGCCAAGTCTGGTTAGGACAAAGCTGTGCTGCTACTTTGCTGATGCGCTAAGGTTCAGAGCACTTTTAGTCGTATTCCAAGCCATAACGTGTCCAAGAACCCGGTTTCTATGAAAATCTTGCCGCAGACTGTTGACCTGTTCTCAGAAATCGGGTTCTTCAGGTGAGACATTTTTGGGTTTGGATTGCTCTAGATGTCCTCAGCAAAGTGGGCAGCGCCATATTTCATGGATATGAATAACAGAAGATTTTGCAATAAATAATATATTGGCAACCCCTCTATCCCACCTTAAGCGTTTCCTTGAAATCAGGATTTTGAGCTCAAAGTAGCGATACAGACATGCAAGCTTGCATGATATCAATGATTGTTTTTGGTGACAAAAGGCACAAAACTCTCAATCGAACAGAATCGAGAGATCGTCCTTATTGATACCGAAAAACGTTGCTTCGAGACCCGGCAACTTGTTTGGAACGGCTAGATTTTATTAGAGATTAGTCTAATAGCTAGAGACCAAACTAATTAGTCCAGAGTCCATCGATTCCATCAGTAACTCTAAGGCTTCAACATCGGTGTCAGGAAGATATCCCAAACGCGTCAACTCAGTGTTGATAGCGTTTTCCAGGTCGGGGGTGAGTTTGTGAATCGCGATCGCCTTACTCACAAGCGATCGAATACTACTAGGAGATTTCATAGTGCACGATTATCAGCAACAGTACTGGGTTACTAAGCTGAATTATCGGGCATCCCAGCCCATGACTCTGTGATCCGGTGAAATTTCCCTTGTGATTTGTGACAGGAATAGCGTGATTTAAATCACAATTTCTTTTGTAGCTGGAAATACTTTACGTGGAATCACTTAACTGAAACTTTATATAGGCCGGACTCGGTGTCAAGATTGTGAAAACTAGGCCGATTTGTATGGGCGAAGTCGGTCAACTGCTTTAACTTCGTGACATCGGTTTACACACCTCTATAAGCAAACCTACGAGATTTGGAGTGTATCAGTTATGCAAAGTATTCATTCAGCGTTAACCGTGGTTCAGCCCAGCGGTGCTTGGAACGCAGCAAACGCCTACGACTTACAGTCTCAACTTTCTGAATATATTTTCTCCGACAACTCTACTGGCCTCATGGTGGATATGAGCCGCGTTGAGTCGCTAGATAGTGCTGGTTTGGTTTCTTTGATCTCAGCGCTACGCACCGCTCGTAATCTCAGCAAGCGCTTTTGTCTATGCTCAGTGCCGCCTTCCATTCGCATCGTTTTTGAGCTGACCCAGCTTGATCAAGTGTTTGAGTTTGCTGATGAACTGTCCGTTCAAGCGGCTTAAGGCAAGCTTCAAACGGCTGAGCCTTGGTCTCGGGGCATGACCGCAGCACTCACAGCACTCTAGGAGGCATCGTTTATGGCTCCATCGATAAAAAGTCTTGGCTGACGGATAGCAACTCGCTGTCTGTCAGCCAAAATTCTTTAGGAGACTTCTCCAGCCGAGGACTGACATCGTCGCTGACGCAGGGTTTAGACCAGTTCTCAGGGATCGGACTCCCAATGCAATCTTGAAAACGCCGGGGAGCCGAGGGGCCGGGGAGCCAGATCTGTAGCCTTGTTTCAGAGAATCGGTATTAGGCCGATGTCTGTAGCGCCGTGGGATGATTTGGTAAGGAGCCCTCAACCTGACATGCTCCAGCCAGTGCTCTCGCGATCGCAAACCGCAGTTAGGTCAAGACACTCCAGATTGCTGCAGCTGTGATTTGACCAGCATCTCAATTCCGACCTGCCTGCCAAATCCCGCTATATCTTGCACAGTGACCAGTGGTCGGCATCGTGAACTGATGCCACAGTCTAGTTGTCGGGGCTGGGCGTGATGCGGAGAACGCCATAGGCCTGGGGTGAGAGGTAAGCTTGCGCTGCTGCTTGAATATCCGCTGGGGTGAACTGCTGCACCCGATTGGGATAATTCAGCGCCGCGTGGAGCTGGCCCGTCAGCGTTTGATAATAGCCATACAGACCGGCACGATCGCTGGGACTCTCGCTGCCAAAAACATATCGGTTAGCGACCTGGGTTTGGACTCGCTGCAGTTCGCTATCGGTGACCGGCTCCTCGCAGATTTGGGTCATCTGTTCAACAATGGCGGCTTCCACTGCGTCCAGGTTTTCAGGCGGTAACTGAGCTGAGATACTGAAAACGCCCTGCTGCCAATAGGACATATTGCTAGCGGAGATGCCGGTTACGAGCTGCTGATTTTCCCGCAAGTCGCGGACGAGACGAGACATGCGGCCTCGGCCCAAAATGGACGACAAGACATCGAGGGCATCGGTTTCTTCAACCTCGGCCAGCCCCGGCACCCGCCAATTCAACACCAGGCGTGCCTGCTGCAAAGCCGGATCAACATACTCTTGACGCTGCACTGTGGTAAACGGTGCTTCGGGGGCAGAGCGATAAACATTGGCATCGCTATAGCGCTGGGTGCTACTAGGCTGACGTGCCGCTAAGGCCTGGTCAAAGCTATCGGCGACGGTTTTGATCAAGGTTTCTGTTGGCAAATTGCCGATCGCCACGGCGGTCATCCGCTCCGGTTGATACCAGTAGTGATGAAACGCCTGCATCTGTTCAGCGGTGAGCTGTTCGATGACGGCGGCGGGGCCTAACACGGGGCGACGGTAGGGCAAGCGATCAAAGGCCAGTGCCATAGAACGATAGAAGGTGCGTCGCCGGGGATTATCTTGGGCGCGTAAAATTTCTTCCAGGATGACCGGGCGTTCTCGCTCAAATTCCGCCTCTGACAAGAGCGGATTCATCACCAGCTCAATTTGTAGCGGTGCCAGGGCGGCAAAATCTTGGGGGGCAGTGGTGATAAAAAATTGGGTGTAGTCCTGACTGGTCGCGGCGTTAGTCACCCCACCCTGAGCCTCGATGCGGCGTTCAAACTCGCCCATGGGCAACTGCGAGGTGCCCTTAAAAATCATGTGCTCTAAAAAGTGGGCCATGCCGTTGATGGCATCAGACTCGACTGCTGACCCGACTCGTAGCCAAAGACTCAAGTTGACGACGTCAACGGGCATCTGCTGGGCAATGATGGTCAGGCCATTGCTGAGCCGCTTCACCGTGGGAGCCGTCAAGGCAGCCGGGGGAGCGTTAGCGGCGATCGCGTTAGTCATGGTGGGCTACTCCAGAGTCTTGGCCTTCATTTATCTTAACGGCTGTATGAGATAAACCCTGATCAGGCTCTAAGTTTTGCGAAGGAATTGCCCGCAATTGTGAAAAATGAGGGCGATATTCTAGCCAAAATGCTCAATTAGCCGCTGTCAGCCGAGAAAAATCCCGCAGAAGTAGATTTTTTCGAATTTTAGTGGATTTTTTCCGCGAGGCCATGCGCTATTCGCAATGCATGTGAATTAAACTGGGGCAGCCAGTAGCGTTTGTCTGTTTAGCGCTGTGGCAAGCCGATTGATGATGTGGCTGTCGGTTACCCTTACCGCTCATTGGGCCACGCACGTCAGGGAGAATCTCCATGGGTACCTGGATCAAAGAAACAAGTAAAGCGATATACCTGATGGAAGGGGGATATTGGATTTCCAAACTGTCTAAATATCCTTCCTCAACGAATCCCAAAGAGATGGTGTTGAACATCGCGGCGATTCGTTCTTGGTTTACCCGTGATGACTATCCTCGGGCGATGACGGTATCGCTCACGACCCACAGCGAACCCCCGCCCAAACCGGCACCCCCGCCCCCGCCCCCCAGCTCCGGCACTGATCACATCAGTAGTGACGGCCTGACCATCGTCAAGCATTTTGAAGGACGAGAGTTGCGAGCCTATCAAGACTCTGTTGGCGTGTGGACAATTGGGTATGGGCACACCGCTGCTGCTGGCCCCCCCACGGTGTATGCGGGCCAAACCATTACCGAAGCAGAAGCGGAAAGCATTCTCCAAAAAGACTTGGAGCTGTTTGAAAATGGCGTCCGGGGTTTAGTCAAGGTGCCGATCAACGGCGATCAATTTTCAGCCTTAGTCTCGTTTAGCTTCAACGTTGGACTTGGTGCCCTAGAAACCTCGACGCTGCTGCGCAAACTTAATTCAGGCGACTATCAAGGAGCCGCTGATGAGTTTCCGCGCTGGGTCAAAGCGGGGGGGCAAACGCTACCCGGTTTAGTGCGGCGGCGCGATGCGGAGCGGGCGCTTTTCCTCAGCCAAGATTACACCCGGTATTTGTAAGTCTGAGGGCGTCAAGCATCGCTGCTATTGAGCGATCGCACCCGTTCTCGACTGATGACTTGAGCTCACTATTGATTACAGGCATATCGACATGGGCACCTGGATTAAAGAAACAAGCAAAGCGATTTACCTCATGCAAGGGGGGTACTGGATTTCGCGGCTGACCAAATATCCCTCATCGACCAATCCTGAAGAGCAAGTTCTTAACGTGACCGCGATTCGCTCGTGGTTTACCCGTGAAGATTATCCCCGCGCCATGACCGTGTCTCCCGAAGGGGCCGAACCGAGCATGATTCCCGCACCCCCAGAGCCCCCAACGCCGCCGCCCAGTTCGAGTGGTGATCACATCAACAGCGACGGGTTAACTATTGTGAAACGCTGTGAAGGGCGTGAGCTGCGGGCCTATCAAGATTCTGTCGGTGTGTGGACGATCGGCTATGGCCATACTTCCGCTGCGGGGCCGCCCACGGTGTACGCCGGTCAGACAATTAGCGAAGCCGAAGCGGAGAGCATTCTCAAAACCGATTTAGAGCTGTTTGAAAACGGCGTGCGTGGTTTAGTCAAAGTGCCCGTCAATAGCGATCAGTTTTCCGCCCTCGTCTCGTTTAGCTTTAACCTGGGATTGGGTGCCTTGGGTGACTCAACCCTGCTGCGAAAGCTCAATGCCGGTGATTATCAAGGGGCGGCTGATGAGTTTCCGCGCTGGGTCAAAGCCGGGGGGCAAACCTTACCCGGCTTAGTCAAACGGCGCGATGCCGAGCGGGCGCTATTTTTGAGCCAACCCTATGAGCACTTTTTGCCGTAGTCTGGGTTCGCCAGGTCTGCTATCCGATCGCTTCGAGATGGGGTAGCGCTGCGACGATTGTGCTAAAAGTTTTTCGACCCTCAGGTTTTTGATCGAGGTTGCCCGTCATGTCTGATGTTCAAGATGTCTCTATCCTCAACACAACGGAAGCGCTCTGCCAAGCCTATCGTGCGGGTCAGCGGGCGTTTTCGGGGTTGAGCCTAAGTCAAGCGGATTTGCGCGAGTGCGATCTCAAGGGGGCCGACCTGAGCTATGCCGAACTCAGCGACGCTGATCTGACCCGAGCCAATCTGCGAGGGACTGATCTAAGCTACGCCTCTTTGCGATCGGCCAATCTGACGGAAACTGACTTAAGAGGCGCAATGCTGATCGGCACCGATCTACGGCAGGCGCTACTGACCGGTACGCAACTGCATGATGCCGATTACGATCCGGCGGAAACGCTTTTTCCTAAGGGCTTTGACCCAGCTAAAGCCGGGATGAAACAAGATCGCCAGACTTCCTAACTCTGGAGCTGATGCCCGCAGTTGGCGCAAAAGCGAGCGCTCGGCGGTACCGGCGTGCCACACTGACTACAAAAATTTGCTGTTTTGGCGGTGGCGGCATTCGCGGCTGGCGGGCTGACCTGAGGAGTGGCCGGAGGCGCGGTCGGAGGCGCGGTCGGAGGCGCGGTCTCAGCCGCTGCACTACCCATCTGCATTTCCATATTGCCCATGCGCATTTGCATCGGATTGGAATTCATTTCCATATTGCCCATCGTCATCGGCGATAGCGGCGGTATCGGGTCTATCGGCTGCAGGGGGGGCATCGGTGGCATCGGCTCCATCGACGGCATGGGCGGCATCGGTGGCATCGGCGGGGGGCTATTGGGCATTGAGGTGGCGATGCCCATCTGCATTTGCTGAGCGTTCCCCAAATTGGGGCTTTGGGCCATGATGCCCAGTTGGTTGCCCTGCAGTTGAATGTGATGGATGCCCTGGGCCGTCGTCAGCCGAATCACCATGCCTTGCACTGTGCGAAATAGCTCTGGCGGTGCCGTCCACACGCCAGTGGTGAACTGACTGCCCGACTGCTGCTGTTGCCCGGCGCTATTCGTTGCCAGGGTCACGGTGGTTTGTTCGCCGACGTTGGCCAAAAAGACTCTTTGGCCAGAGCCCAGATCACAGGTATATGCCATGGTAATAAATCGTCACTATCCTTTCTTTGAAACATCGATGTCGCTAACAGAGGGCTGACGCTCACCCGTTCCCCTCTCATGGGTTTGCTGCCGCTGATACCCGTCTCGTGAAACTGCTTAAACACAATATTGCCCCCCTGCGTTCCCCCAGAATTGGGAGGAGACCGGAGTTCACAGCTCCCCAGATTTGGGGGCTGTAGGGGGCCAGATCCCTCGCAATGATCAGTCAGAAGCTGGTGTATAAGCAGTCGTCATTGGGGGGGGAATGGGCAAACTCCGTTGCTCAGAAATCTATCCTAAAGGTATCTCGTCAAAGCTGAAAAATTTGTGACGTGATCAGCCCGCTCATTTAGAAATTACCGTGATTTGCGATCGCGCTGGTCAGCCGCTCAATCACTTCATCGACGGGAATGGCCCCGAGTTCACCAGCGGCACGGGTGCGAATGCTGAGGGCATTGGCTTCCTGCTCTTTGGCTCCGACGATCGCCATGACGGGAATTTTGCCCTTTTCGCCATTGCGGATCAGCTTGCCGAGGCGATCACCGCTGGTATCCACTACCGCGCGAATGCCTTGCGCTACCAAGCGATCGCATACCTGCTGGGCATAGCCCATGAGTTCCGTGGTGACGGGCAGCAGGCGAATCTGCTCTGGCGCTAGCCAGACGGGAAAATCGCCCGCATATTCCTCAATTAGAATGCCGATCAGGCGCTCTAGGGAACCAAAGGGGGCGCGGTGAATCATCACGGGACGCTGGCGGCTGCCATCTTCCGTCACATATTCCAGCTCAAACCGTTCGGGCAGGTTGTAGTCGACCTGCACGGTGCCGAGTTGCCATTCACGATCCAACGCATCGGTGAAAATGAAATCGAGTTTCGGGCCGTAAAAGGCCGCTTCGCCCACGCCCTCGAAGTAGTCCATGCCCAGCGTTTCCACTGCGCGTCGAATGGCATTCTCAGACGTTTCCCAGACCTCATCAGAGCCGATGTATTTGTCAGAATCCGGATCGCGGAAGCTAAGCCGCGCCTTAAATTGCTTGAGCTGCAGACTCTTGAACACGGTGAGAATCAGATCCACCACCTTTAAGAATTCATCATCGAGCTGCTCGGGCGTGACAAACAGGTGCGCATCATCGACGGTGAAGCCGCGCACGCGGGTCAATCCGCCCAGTTCACCCGACTGCTCGTAGCGGTAAACGGTGCCAAATTCCGACAGCCGGATGGGCAGCTCCCAATAAGACCGCAGCTCACTCTTGTAGATCTGAATGTGGAACGGGCAGCTCATCGGCTTCATGACAAAGCCCAATTCGTCGGCGCGATCGCTGTCGCCCTCGGCCATCATCGGGAACATGTCTTCTTTATACTTTTGCCAGTGTCCCGAGGTTTTGAATAAATCAGTGCGGGCGATATGGGGCGTGACGACGGGCAGATAGCCCCGCTTGAGCTGCTCCTGCTTGAGAAAATCTTCTAGGGTCGATCGCAAGAGGGTGCCTTTAGGCGTCCACAAGGGCAACCCTGGCCCCACGATATCGGTGAAGATAAACAGCCCCAGCTCTTTACCCAATTTGCGGTGGTCGCGGCGTTTGGCTTCTTCGCGGCGGCGCTTATATTCGGCCAGCTGCTCAGGGGTTTCCCAGGCAGTGCCATAGATGCGCTGCAGCTGCGCCTTGCTGGAATCACCGCGCCAATAGGCCCCGGCCACCGATTCCAGGTCAAAGGCTTTGGGGTTGAGGTCTTTGGTCGTTTCGACATGGGGGCCAGCGCAGAGATCCCACCACTGATCGCCCAGGTGATACAGGGTGATGGGCTCTT
This sequence comes from Leptolyngbyaceae cyanobacterium, assembly GCA_050042805.1. Lineage (GTDB taxonomy): Bacteria > Cyanobacteriota > Cyanobacteriia > Phormidesmidales > Phormidesmidaceae > Halomicronema. Next base: position 6,042 of record JBHJJI010000138.1, on the reverse strand, counting down.
TTAGATCCGCCAAAATTTCGAGCTTATAGGGCTCGTTCAGAGCTTTGATGCGGCGCTCAGCCTCTTCACGAGTCACCTCTTCGCGTTCGACCGACAGCCCCTTATTGATGATTTTGATCATCTGCTTTTTGATCGCCTTGAGATCCTTTTCGGTAAAGGCGTCAGGGCTATCAAAGTCGTAATAAAAGCCGTAGTCAATCCACGGGCCGATGGTGACCTGCGCCTTGGGAAACAGGGTCTGCACCGCCATGGCCATGACGTGGGAAAACGTGTGGCGAATACGCTTGAGGTTATCGGATTCATCGGTGCGGGGCAGATGAATCTTTTCGGGCAGGTCGGCGGCTTGATCCATAGTGAACGGGGGAGAGGATGGCGAGGTCACAACAGATAGTCTACAAGGGAAGGTTAAAGTCCTACCGGGTTCTACTGTTGCTTTTATCCTAATCGGTGCGATCGCAGTTGGGTGAGGCGATCGCGGCTAATCCCAATGAATCCACAACTCGAATGAAGCTGTGAATTGCTAGGGGTGAATTCTGACCTCACCCCGCAGTCTCGAAGCCGTCAAGATTGGGGACATTTCTTCTCGGATTTTGGCGATGCGTTCCTGGATGGGGTCGCGCTTGACAGCACTCACCCAGCACCCTAAGGTCAAAGCCTAGTGACCGAGCGGGCGATCGCCGCCGCTGACAGTCGCCCTGCCTTTGCTCTAACCCTTTTACAGGAATTTAGCCGCCCATGCTTTGCACCATCATTAGCCGTGCCGGACAAGTTCTCGCCCACGGACGGTTGTTTATCAGCCATGAAGAAGACGGCCTGCGACTCAATTTAGAAACCGATCGCGGTCTGATTTTGCCGGGGGGGCTGCTCGAAGACGATGGTGACATGACGGTGGCGAGCGGCGTGCTGGCGGATCAGTTTTTTGATGTGTGGGGCATGAGCGACCTCACCCTTAGCATTCAATGCGGCCATCAGGGCGATGCCCCTAACGGCATGTTGCCGCCCTCTGGCGATATCGATATGTCGCTGCTGTAGAAGCAGACGATGATGATGAGCGGGATCGCGGTGGCGCTTACCTTGCTCGGCGGCTGATATCTTCACGGTGAGCAAAAACATTGCGGCGATTTTACCCAACTGACCAAGCCTTGAGCTACAACATTTTATAAATGCAGCGAGGGCAAGACTCATGAACCAAAAGCTAGTTGAGTCTTTAGCGCAAATTATTTTGTCTTTGTCGGATGAAGAGCGGCACCTGTTGGAAAGCAAGGTGGAAAATCATGTTGGCTCAGATGCAGAGACCGATTTGGCCGCCCGATTAAAAGGGTTTGAAGATAAATATCAGATGACTTCAGAGGATTTCTATCGGCGTTTCCAGGCTGGCGCGATCGGAGACTCTGCCGATTTCTTTGAATGGAACACGTACTACGAAATGTGGAACGCTGCTCAAGTCCAGGTTTTGTAACCTCATGAACTTGCAGCAATATATCGCTGCCGTGCAAGACAAACTCCACAGCAGCCGCATGATCGCCACGTTTGAAATTGTCGATGAGCGAGTTTTTCTAAATCGGGGCTATCTCCGAGCACGTTTAACATTGACTAACGACGATTTTCTCGAAATTGCAGAATCTTTTGCTGTGGAGGACAAGATTTTGATCACGCTTGACTATCGCTATCAGTGGATGAACTCGACCAAAAATGTCCTCAAAAAGCGATGGGACAGTGTCAAACATTTTCCGAAACTTGCCAACTTTCCTCACCATGTTCACGTTGGCTCTGAATCCAACGTTGAGCCAGGACAATCTCGGAATATTTTGGAACTGATCGAACTCATTGAATCTACGTTTGACTGAACCGTCATGTTTGCTGGTAGGCAGTACGTATTCCGAAACAAGCGTGGGCTGAACTGGGTGTGCTTGCTTACGGTGTAGTTCGTCGTGTCGCATTCCCAGTTCCCAAGGCTGCGTCGATCGCTCAGGCTGGGAACAATCCGCTGCCGCGATCGCTCTACAAATGCAAGTAGGGTGAGCATCGCCACACGATTTGTTGTGTTGAGCCCTGGTGGGGACTGACTGCTCTACGCTGAGTGAGTGCCCCTTTATACTTACTGCAGTTATTTGATGATTAACTTCAACTTTTTACGTTACCTGGCTAGTGGCCTGGCGCTTTCGCTCACGGTGGGGCTGGTGACCGGAACTGCCACCCCGAGCCCGAGTGAGGCGAACGAATTGCCGCCGCAACTGGCCCAAGCCACGGTGGCCTTTTCAGACATTAGCGGCAACCTCTACGAAGCCGAAATTATTCGCGCGGCTCAGCTAGGCCTGATTGCTGGCCCCGGCGATGGCACCTTTCGCCCCAACAACACCGTGACCCGTGAACAAGCTGTGTCGATTATTTTGGCCTACGGCGGGGTCACCGATGCCGCGACCAGCGAGGCGACCAATCCCTTCACCGATGTGCCAGCGGGGCGTTGGAGCGCGGACAAAATTGCCTATGCGGCGCAAATCCGCATTGTGGCGGGCCGAGGCGATGGTCGCTTTGACCCGACGGCCACCGTCACCCGCGCCGAGCTGATGTCCATGCTCGATAATGCCCAAGATTTTTTTGAGCAGCCGCGCGAGCCCTTCCCCGAGCCTAACTTCACCTTTTCGGATATGGCGGGCCACTGGGCAGCGGACACCGTGGCCTGGATGACTCAATTTTGTGGCGGTGTGGCCCGACCCCTCAATGAGTCGGGCACCGCTTTTGCCCCCGATGCCGGTGCCACCCGTGCCTACACAGCGGCGGCGGTGACCCGGTTGGCTGCCTGTGCTGCCTACGAAAACGGCACGGCGCCCTCGGGTGCGATCGCCCCTGAGGTGAGCCAGCCGCCGCCGCCAGAGACGCCCCAGGTGGCCGGGGCGATCGATCAAACGACGATCAATGCCCTGCTAGAGGCCCACAACCGCTACCGGGCTGAGGTGGGCGTGCCGCCGCTCACCTGGTCGCCGACCTTAGCGGCGGGTGCCCAAGCCTGGGCCGATGCTTTAGTGTTTGAACACAGCAGCGGCGGCGGCGTGGGTGAAAATCTGGCCGTCGATGTGGGCTCTGACGCGAGCCTGTCGTCGATTTTGGGGCTAGTCGATAATTGGGCCGTGGAAAAGAACAATAACTACATCCCCGGCATTCCGTTTGGCGAAGCGAGAACCCAGGCGTCTGGCGTGATTGGCCACTACACCCAAATGGTTTGGCGAGATACGACGGAGGTTGGCTGTGGGGTGGCCCGAGGGGTGCATCGAGATGGCAATGGCGGCGTGCTGTTCCCGAGTTTTGTCGATCAATCGGGAAATCCGATACCAGGTAACTATTTGGTCTGCCGGTATAGTCCCCAAGGCAACGTCTTGAATCAAGTGCCTTATTAAGGTTAAGGGAAAGGGGCTTTGCTACAGGTTAAGTACCAGCTGATCAACCGACGATTGCGGCTGGGGCTGGCGTTTCCGCGATTTGGGCGGCGTGATGTTGGTGTGAGCAACAAACCAGCTGCGAAGCGCCCTTGCCTGGGTATGATCCAACGCGGCCAAATCGAGGGGCGGCGGAAACAGGGTTTCGGTGGGGGCGTTGGCCCAGGTGACATCGCTGGTATAGCGATCGCTGCCAAAGGGTGTCACATCTGCCGGTAGCGCCGCCAGGTAGGGCACCACATTGGTTTGACTGAGAAAGCGACCGCGCTGCTTTTCCAGCTGAGCGACTCGTTTTTGCCGCGCGGCGGCATAGTCCAAAATGGGGGCGGGGTAGCCATCCACTGGCGGCGGCGTGCCCAACTGCTGGGGCGAGAGATGCGCCAGTTCGGGCACCCAGCGCTTGATAAAAAGCCCTTCGGGGTCGCAGCGATCGACCGCCACCTGACCCGGATTGTAGATGCGCGTCCAGGACTTATCGAGGCAGTGGGTGACGCCCGACTGCATGGCCCACTGGTAATGGTCGATCGGGCAGTCGCCATCGATCAGGTGTCGCATAAAGTGCAGCGCCCCGAGCCGCCAGTCCATCCCCAGCAGATTGCCTAAAAAGCTGGCATAAATTGCCCGCGATCGAAAGTTGAGCGCTTGCCAGCCGCCGGTCGCCTGCAGGCAGCGCGCCGCCGCATCCACAATGGGAAAGCCCGTTTGCCCCACCTGCCAGGCGCGGTAAAGATCTTCGTCAAACTCCCAGCCGTCTTCATCAAAGACGGTGTAAAGCGATCGCAGCTCTAACTGCGGCAAATAACGAAAGCGTTGGGCAAAGCCGCTGCCCCAGCGCAGGCGGGCTAACAGCTGTTGCAGGCTGCGCTTAATGCGAAAGTCGCCCTGGTCAGGGGCTTGCTGCAGGGTCTGCACACATTCCCGCACGGAGATCGCCCCAAATTTGATGTGGGGACTCAGCCCCGTCGTCGCCTCGGCACTGGGATAGGACAGCTGCCAATAGTAGCGATCGCTTTTGTCGGTAAAAAATTGCGTCAACAGTTCGCGGGCCGCAGCGGTGCCCCCGGCAGGAATTAGCTTGCCGTCGGGAACATGGGCCAAATCAGTCAGGGCGGGCAGGGAGTCGCTGGTAATTTCTGGGGGAACCTCAAGGCGAGGCGGGGTCGGTACTGGGGCCGCTGCCATATCCCGCCACCAGCGCGATCGGTACTGCGGATAAGACATTAGGTCGGGCAGGCTAGCCGGGGGCTCAAACCAGCGAATCTTCATGTCGCGGTCGGCGAGGGCGGCGTTGAGGCGGGCATCGCGCACGCGGCCATAGATGCGTTCGCAATCGGTGTAGGCGTAGATGCCTTCCGCCCCGGTAGCGGCGACCAAATCGGGTAATACAGTGACCGGATCGCCCGATCGCAAAATTAGGCGTCCTCCTCGACTGTGCAAATCGGCATCCAGCGAGGCCAGACAATCCAGCATAAACGCCACCCGTGCTGAGCCCGTTTCTGGATGCAGTAGGAGCGATCGATCAAAGACAAAAATCGGTATCACCAAGCCGCGTCGCGCCGCTCGAAACAGGGGCTCGTGGTCACAAATACGCAAATCTCGGCGAAACCAAACAATCGTACGATTCATGGTGACAGCGACTAGACAGACCAGGGATATCAGTTCTCTTGGCTGAAGCGACCCATGCTGGTGATGAGCTGGTGGGGAGTACAGGGTCGAGGGCGGAGATGGGTAGACGTGATGGCAGGAAGGGGGATCGACGGGTAAATGCTCGCTTTGTCACCTTAGCAAATCTTCAAAATCGTGACCTTCTAGGCTGGCCCCTTTACTAGTTGAATACACTTGTACTACTATTGATGTAGATTCAATCACAGCTCGGAAATCGTTCACGGGGTTTGGGCCCCTGAGCTGATCGATTTAATGAGCTGCCCAGTTGTTGAGGAGGGCAAATCATGACCCCGCGTAATCCTCGTAATCCCACCCGAGAGCAGTACAGCCGCTATTACTCAGACGCGCGATCGTCTGGACAATACCAAAATGATTTCGCACCGCCGTCGCGGCCATCTAACGTGATGACCCGGCCGCCCGTGGCTCGTTCACAGCCAGCTCGGAAGGCAGCGCCCCGACGATCTCGCGCCGCTCAGCCGCCGCGACGATCACGCAAGGCTTGGCTGGCGGGCGGGGGCATGTTAGCCCTCGCCGCCTTGGTGGTGGTGCCGAAGCCAGCCTTGCAGCAGACTGAGCAATCGGCCAGTGCCAATGTCGTCTGCCAAGAGACGATCAAGTCTGAATCGGTGCTGTCGCGGGCCGAGCTGTCAAAACTACTCGCCATCGCCGAACGAGCTCCGAAGGCCGACATTCAGGCCATCATTGATGAGCCCTACTGCACCCTACCCCCGGTCAATGTCCGAGAAGGGGTAGTCTCTAATCGCGAGGCCTATCCGCTAGAGTTCAACCCCCAAACCTGGTTCATCGTCCTCTACGAAGACGGGGAATACGCCGGGTTCGATTTCAGCTTCGAGCGCGATTAGTGCAACGGATGGAACGGATTTAGTGAAATTTCGACAACTGCAGGTGACTTATGCGATCGCGTCTACCGTTTAACCTGAAG
>JBHJJI010000137.1:0-6816 GCA_050042805.1 Leptolyngbyaceae cyanobacterium | reverse complement strand
GGTCGCGTTTGCCACGGCGCAAAAACGCCAGGGTCGTCTCTGCTCAGTCGATAAAGCCAACGTGTTGGAAGTGTCTCAGCTCTGGCGCGATCGCATCACCGCCCTCGCCGCCGACTATGGCGACGTAGAACTGTCTCATTTATATGTCGATAATGCCGCCATGCAGCTGGTGCGCTGGCCCAAGCAGTTCGACACGATTGTGACCGGCAACCTGTTTGGCGATATTTTGTCCGATGCGGCGGCGATGCTCACCGGCAGCATTGGCATGTTGCCGTCCGCCAGCCTCGGCGCTGACGGGCCAGGCGTCTTTGAACCAGTACACGGGTCTGCCCCCGATATCGCGGGTCAAGATAAGGCCAACCCGTTGGCCCAGATCTTGAGCGCCGCCATGATGTTACGCTACGGGCTGAATCAGCCTGCCGCTGCCGACAAGATTGAAGCGGCGGTCAATCAAGTGCTCGATCAAGGGTATCGCACCGGCGATATTATGGCTGAGGGCATGACCGGCGTCGGCTGCAGAGGCATGGGAGACGCTATCCTAAAGGCACTTGCTTAAGAAGTTTTGCAAAGTCTGTGTCAACATAGCGATCTCGTAGAGTCCTGCTATATTTGACTGAGTTTTTATACACGAACTAGGGGTTCCAGAGCTGTGCAAAGTTATCACCAGCCGCTCCCGCCTGCGCCACGAATGCCTTATCCAGATGAGATTCCGGGGGCAGCGGCCGTTTATGACCCGGCCTTGTTAAAAGCCGCACGGCATATTTATCGTACGTACTACGAAGTTCACCCCGAAGATCTGCAACGACCCATGGGGGTGGCGATCAGCCGCAAGACCCGGCGCGGTAAACTCATCTTTAGTGGGCCACCGGTTTTGTTACCCAGCGAATGCTTTATTCCGCTCAACCAGATCGAACCCGACATTCACTAGGTTCGGTCATGATCTAGATGCGGTATGGCTTGCAGCCCTCGTTTCCAGCCCCTAGTGGATAGCGTGGGTGCGGTTACAAAGATGCCTAGATCTCAAGCTTTCGGTCATGAATCATGGATGTGCCCGAGGCGACTGGATGTCTGAGCTGTCAGCGATCGCTGATCTGACAAGTTTTGATTTATCTGCTATTTCCCCTCATTATCTGGGTGCTCGGTGCTGCCATTGGGAGTTTTCTCAATGTGGTGATTTATCGGGTACCCGCGCAGCGCTCCCTACTGCATCCCCCCTCTCGCTGTCCAGTCTGTCACCATCAGCTACGCCCCTACGACAACGTGCCGGTGCTGGGCTGGCTCTGGCTCAAGGGCCGTTGCCGCTATTGTCGCACTGCGATCGCCGCCCGCTATCCCCTGGTTGAAGCCCTGACGGGAGGCTTGTTTCTCGCCACTTTTTGGCAGTTTGGGCTATCATGGGCGACGTTCAGCACCTGGCTACTGTTGAGCTGGCTGATCTGCCTCACCTTTATCGATCTCGACACCCTGACCTTGCCGAACCAGCTCACCCAGCCGGGGTTAATTTTGGGCCTCATTGCTCAGACAGTGGTGGTCTCGGCCCCAGCCAGCTGGGCAATTGCGGCCGCTGCTCAGGGACTGATGACGGCCATTATTGGGGCCGTGCTGGGCCTCTGGATTTTTGAAAGTATTGGCCTGGTGGGCTCACTGCTGACAGGCAAAACCGTCATGGGCGGCGGCGATGGCAAGCTGGCAGCCCTTTTGGGCGCTTGGCTGGGTTGGCAGAGCATGCTGCTCAGTAGCTTTTTGGCCTGTGCGCTGGGGGCGTTTATCGGGGGTGGGGCGATCGCCCTCGGGCTGCTCAATCGGCGCAGTCCGATTCCGTTTGGGCCGTTCTTGGCTTTAGGCGCACTGGTGACCATTTTTTGGGGAGATCGCCTGATTGCCTGGTACCTGCAACTCTTCTTTCCGCTATCGCTCTAGACCAGCATTGGGAAAAATCCCTCTAGCGATCGCGGCACCGCGGCAGGTAAACCATGTTTAGACAAACAGCCGACTCACCGGGCATCGAAACCCTGGCAGCAGCGGTGAGGTGAGCTCATCTGTCGCTAACAGCGTCGCCTGTAGTGCCAATCGCCCTTGAGCGCGGCGATAAACTTCCAAGCGCTGAGCCCATCGATCCGCAATCCAATATTCTTCAACGCCCTGGATGGAGTAAAGCTTGAGTTTAGCCTCACGGTCTCGGCGCAGGTTGCTTTCTCCGGGCGATAGCACCTCAATCACGAGCTCGGGAAAGCCAGTCAAATGACCCGCTTCGTCCTCAATCTGAGATAGCCGTGACTCGCTCACCCAAACCACATCAGGGATCACATTATCGGTGTCAGAGGGCACAATACCCGGTGCTGGAATAGCCTGCCCCAATTGAGTAGTCGCTGACCAATCATCCAAAGCGCTAAAAATTTTGCCGCTCACCTGCTGATGCTTGCGATGGGGGGAACGGGTCACAAACAGTTCTCCATCGATCAGTTCGTAACGAGTGCCCTCACTCTGAGGCAATACGTCTAGATCGCGCACCGTCCATCGAATCTGTTCGGTTGTTCGGCTCATGGCAATCTTCCCAGACGGTTACAGGCAATACCTGCGGGGATACCCATCATGCCAATTCTATCCCCAGATAGGTGTTCTAGGAGCTGTTATGGCAGTCGCCAGGCCGATTAGGACAAGACGGAGGTACTTTGCTGAGGATACCGAGAAGCACTCTGATCCTTAGCGCATCAGCAAAGTGGCCAGCGCTATATCAGTTGACAACTCGATGTCTGTACCGTCATGATTTCAGTCCCTAGATTGGGTTGTGGAACGGGCGCGGTAATGCTGGTTCCACAAAGGTTGGCAACTAACTGATGACGCGCCCTAGAAGTCGCCCCGAGTAGTTGTTCTGAAAGTCAGAACTCGACGAGTAAACCCTGAGATGAGTCGCCTGGGCTGTTTTGATGAGGATCTGGTCTAGAACGGTAACTTCTTCTTGCTGGCTTTTTCGCGATCGTAGTTGAGTTCCTTCAGCTTCTTCATAATGCGGCTGAAGTACTCGCCCATATATTCTTCCACCGTGGTGATGTCTTCGGGATTAATCTGAAATGTGCCGTACACTTCAGCCATCGGTGCCGTCATCGGTTCTTCGCCCACCACCACCTCGGTAAATGCGAGGCGATCGGCGATATTCCCGCCCCATTCAAAATATGCCGTGAACTTTTGCACCGTTCTGAGCAAACCCAACGGCATGCGAGAGACTCGAGAGCTTTGCCCTGTCAAGCGTTCACACAGGCGAATAATTTCGTTGGCATCCCAGGCGCGAGTACCCGCGAGCGGAAAGCTGCGGTTGACCGTGTCGTCATTGCTCAAGGCGGCGACGGCAAACCGGGCGATATCCTGAGTGTTCATATAGGCGATGGGAGCGGCCCCATTCATCACCCAAATACCTTGCTTCTCTAAAATTGGGATGGCGTACTGGCCAATCAATCCTTGCAAAAATCCGCAGGGGCGCAAAATTGTGTAGTTCAATCCCGACTCGGCCAAGAACTTCTCGGTGCAGTGCTTGATGTTCATCAACGGCACGTCAGGATATTTCTCAGCATTGAGAATTGAAATAAAGATATAACGGCTCACCCCAGCGGCTTTAGCCGCCTTGATCAGGTTAACCTTGCCTTCCCAATCCACTTTGTCGATCGCGTCGGTGGGCCGCGCCGTGGCCGCATCAATCACCGCCTCCACCCCTTCTAACGCGGGCGGCAGCGTTTGTGGCGAACAGAGATTGCCTCGCAAAAGTTGAGCACCCCACTCGCGCAGGAAACCGCCCCTTTGAAAGCTGCGCACGAGGCAATAGACCTCATGCCCTTCATCCAGTGCACGTCGGACAATTTGCCTGCCCAGCGTACCAGTGCCACCGATGACCAAAAGTTTCATGAAAAATTAGAAACAAAAGTTTACGTTCTTATAACCATAGCAGATGAACCCCAGGTGTCCCATTGATTGCACCCAGGGTTCCTGAAACCTTACTCTTCGCCGCCTTGCAAACGCAGCATTACGAAGCCAACACCCAATCCCAACAAAACCAACGTCGATAGTAGAATAGCTGTACTAGCAATCTCGCCGCCCATGGTGATTCCTCTCCTTTGTGCCCTTACGGTTAATTGATAAAAAAGCGTGATATTCGCAGAGTTTATTCTACAGTTTTGAGGCGATCCCACGTGCGTTCGACAATTTGCCATTTATCGAACGCTGGAGAAGTAGTTTGAGGGCTCTACGCCGATACCGTTTCTCCAGAAAAGAGTCGGTTTCTATCAGGGTTTGGCAATGCCAAACTCCGGCGATCCGAAACGCTATTTTAAGCAGAACTTACGCAGTTGCCTCCGGTTTTGCCCCCCTCATCCCTAATGCCGGGAAACCGGATGCAACTCCTTAAACAGTTTGCGATTGTCTGCAGTATCGTTGCCTGAGGATCTGTAACTTTTTCTATGACGCATCCGCTAGATCCCCATATCGATAAAGTCAACCAGCGACTCAAAGCCGCTCGCTTGGGGCTCAAGATTGAGCGGCGTGGCGACATGTTGGCCCTGCGAGGCACGCTGCCCCCTCGCCCCGGCAGCGATCGCTATCATCCCTATCAGCAGCGCATTCCCCTCAAGCTGCCCGCGAACAAGACGGCGTTAAAGCAGGCGGAGCAAGAAGCTAAAGTCATTGCCGCGAGACTGATCGAGCAGACCTTTGACTGGCGGCCTTACCTAGTTCAGCGCGGGCAAGTCTTGGGGTCAGATGAACTGACGGACAAAATTGCCGCCTTTGCCCAGCACTATCTCGACGCGGCAGCGGCCGATCCGGATAAGCATCCCGCCTCGGTCAAAGCCACTTGGGAGAAAGCCTACCGCCCCTATCTCAAAAAACTACAGGAACTCAGAGATCGCCGGTCTCTCAGCCTGCCAGAAGCGATCGTGGCCACCGTAAAGGGCACGCGGGCCAACTCTCGCAGTCGTCAAGTCTGCTGTACGGCGATGGATGCCTTCGCCGATTATCTCGGCGTTGAGCTGCCCATTGATTTGAAAACCCTGTGGGGCAAATATGGCAGTAGCCGCACCCAGATGCGCCAGTTGCCGACCGATGACGAGATTCTGCAGGGGTTCCATCGCATTCCTAACCCCGCATGGCAGTTTGTCTACGGCATGATGGCCGCCTACGGTTTGCGCAACCACGAGGTGTTTTTTTGTGATTGTCAGGCCTTGACGACGGGGGATGCCGAAGCGGCGATCGAAGTCCTAGATGTCACCAAAACCGGTGCCCATGACGTGTGGCCGTTTCCACCGCAGTGGATCGACGAATTTGGTCTGCGAGAGCACACCCTGCCTGACATCGAACTCGACCTGAAGAAAACCACCCTGCAACGGATTGGTCAGCAAGTCACCCTGCAGTTTCGCCGCTACGAAATTCCCTTTTCACCCTACGATTTGCGCCATGCCTGGGCCGTGCGCACGATTCTTTTAGGGGTGCCTGACACGGTAGCGGCTCGCATGATGGGGCACTCCGTCGCGATTCACAATCGCACCTATCACCGGTGGATCACTCGCCGCGATCAGCAACGGGCGGTGCGCGCCGTGCTCAAGTCTTAGCAGGTGGCTTAAAAATAGTGTCCTGGAAGTTAACCTGAGTCGTCATCGAGAGGCGATTAACTGTCTCTCAATGCTGTCGAATTCACACTTTATATAGCGAAAGGCAAAAGGCAAAAGGCAGAAGGCAGAAACAAAAGCTTTGCCGTACAAAGGGTGTAGCAGTTTCGACTGTTCTGACCAAACTACGGATTGCTATAGCAAGTCGCAGGCCGTGAAGTCTCAGCTCAGCTTCGCCGTACATTCCAAAATCAGTCGCTCGTTGATAGTGGCATAGGGTTGCACTTTGAGCGCTCGACGAAAGGCCTGAATGGCCGCCATATGGTTGCCTAAACTCGCATGGCATAGACCCACACCATGCAGCGCCCCAAAGTGATAAGGCACCAAGTCTAAAACTTTTTCACAGTCAGCGATCGCGGGCCAATAACGCTGCTGCATGTAGTACAAAACGGCGCGACGATTCCAAGCCTCGGCAAAATCGGGCATGCCCTCCACCGTTTCGGTCAGCAAGGTTTCCGCCTCAGCTGCCTGGCCCTTGTCGAACAGGGTTTGACTCCGCACCAAAATTTGAGCTCCATAGGCCCCTTTCTGGGTATACCAACGACGCCACAACGCCTCAGTGGCCACCTGTCTGATATTAGAGTCTGGATCTTGCAGATCTTTCAACAAAGATTCGACATCGGATGACATAGATTAAGGGGCACTCACAGGGGTAATTGCTAACACTGTTTGAGGCGGCGAGCCTTGGATGACAGAATACTACAGTAGATGGAATAGCCCATTGATCGCGCTGACCACTTTGCTGAGGACATCGAGGAGCACTCTGATTCTTCGTACATCAGCAAAGGGGCTCTGCCATCTTGTCCTCAGGGAGCTGCGTTTAAACAACGTCCCCAGGACCGACAGTTTTCGGTAAGGGGTTGGCAGTGCCAATCCCCGGCGATCGGGAATGCTATTTTTGAGCGACGCCTAACCGGACTAGCGATTGCTCTATGGAGCTGAGCCAACGGCTACCACCCGAGTCTAGAACACCCATCTCTGAACTCTTGGTTCGCTCATTTCTGAGCAGTGTTGGGAATAAATTTAAGTGTGTACGGGCACCTCATAAATGGTTTCTGGGATCTTCATGAGTGCCAAGATGTGGCGCTGTATGTCATGCAGCGGAGTGATTGCGGTCGTACCATCCCGATGATGATAAAGCGTCATCCCGACGAAAGCCTGAAGC
>JBHJJI010000136.1:0-28027 GCA_050042805.1 Leptolyngbyaceae cyanobacterium | reverse complement strand
GGGTGCCGCTGAATGACACCGCCGAAGCCGTCAACAAAGTGGTGGGCGAAGTGCAAGCGGGCGTGACTGATGGCGGCAGCATCGACCTGATTTGGATCAACGGCGAAAACTTTCGCACCTTGAAACAGGGCAATCTGCTGTATGGCCCCTTGCCGACAAACTGCCCGCCATGCAGTACTACGATGCTGACGATCCGGCTGTCACCAATGACTTTGGCTTGCCGATTGAGGGCTATTCTGCGCCGTATACCGGGGCGTTTTACCTGATGGCGAGAGATAGCGCTCGGGTGCCAACGCCTCCCACTAACTTTGAGGAACTGCTGGCTTGGGCGCAGGCCAATCCCGGACGGTTTACCTATGTCGCTCCGCCACAATTTGACGGCAGTCGCTTTTTGCTAACGGTCTTATACGGGGTGACGGGGGGCTATGAGCAATATGCTGGAGCCGAGTTTGACGAGGCGTTATGGGAGCAAAACTCGCCCCAAGTCTGGGCCTATTTACAGGAATTAGAACCCTATCTCTGGCGCGAAGGCTCCACCTATCCGCCGACGCAGAGCCGTCTTCAAGAACTGTTTTCGAATGGCGAAATTTGGATGATGCCCGCTTTTACCGCCCGCATTGCCGAAGGTATTGCCACCGGTCAGTTTCCTGAAACAACCCAGGCGTTTGCCCTGCCCGGTGCCGCGTTGAATGATCCGTCCTTCACCGCGATTCCCGTCAACGCCAGGAATCCGGCGGGGGCGATGGTGCTCGCCAATATTCTGTCGAGTCCGGCAGGGCAATTGCAAAAGTTCAATCCCACGGGTTGGGGCGATCCACCGCTGTTGACCCGATCGCTGCTGCCCCCCGAGCTACAAGCAGAATTTGATCAGGTGGAAGCGGCCTATGGCATGCCCCTACAAGCACTCTCGCAGGACACGGTGCCGGTGGTGAATGCCGAATACACCACGCGTCTAGAGTCCGAATGGGAGGCGCAAATTGCGATTTAGGATTCTGTGTTTAGGTCATCTACCCAGGACAAAAGCGCTGTCTGTCAGGGGCTGGCAGCGCCAAACTCCTACGCTCAGAACGCGATTGTTGAGTCACTCATTGAGGGCAATCAGGGCTATTCCCAGGGCTCAATTCTCCTGTCCACACTTTTCGGTCAACTCTACCAGCAAGGCAGTTTAACTATGGTTTTTAAAGAACGGGCATCGCGGGCCAGAGGCGTGGTCGAAGAGCATCGCCTGATGGAACTGCACCTGTACCCCGGCAACCAGTGCAATCGAGACTGTGATTTTTGCACCGTTTTTGGGACGCCGAAGGGATGGTATACGGAGTACACAGCTGAGCATTTGGAGGCCACCCTCAACAGCGTCATGCTGCACGCAGCAGGCACGATCAAGTTTTACGGTGGGGAGCCCACGTTAAACCATGACAACGTCATGTGGGCGATCGCCTATCTGCGCGAGCACGGCTTTCAAGGCGCGATCGTGATTTATTCCAACGGTATTCAGGCCGATCGCTTGCTGGCAATTCTGGCGTCTGACCCGCTGGGCAACACCACCGCCTCACTGAACTATTCCATCGCGACGGGAGATGGAGCCCCGCAAATGCCGCTGTCGTCATTACGGAAGTTGGAAGAACATGAACGGGCTCAGCCGGGGACGATAGCGATCGGGCATCCTGACATTGTGGATTCGGGCCGGGGCGTGGATCCTTTCACCGGCAAAGAAACCCGATCCAAAGAAACACACCGCTGTCCCCACTGTTATCCCGTGCTCAAGACAGATGGCACCTTCCACGCCTGTCCGTTTGCGGTGGAAAATGCCGATCCCCACTTTCAACTCGGCATGGTGCAAGATGATCCCAAAACCGTCACGCAAAACTTTCAAACCTTTCTCAACTGGATCGATACGGTGCACGAACCCTATGCGATCGCCCATGATTTGCCCGCTTGTACCGTCTGCTGGAAGCATCTAGAAGCGTTGCCTCAACCGATGTATGCCGAGTCTGAGCGGGTGGAGGCGTGAAGTAAACCGGAAACGCTGGGGAGCGGAGGAGATGGGGAGCGCAGAGGATACGGAAAAAGCCATCTCTGCACAAGCACTCCGATGCTTTCATGCTCGCCGAGGTGACGACACGTGTCCAATCGCCTTTAGGCGCCGGGCAGGTTGGCTCTCATCGCAGTTAGTTCATCTTCGATCGCGGTTTCTTCGTCCTGCTCTAGCGCAACAAAGCGACCTTCTAACGAACCGGCGGCTAACGACTGATTGAGTTCAGCCATGGCGTCGGCTTGGGCTTCAAGATCCAACACGCGATCTTCCATGCGGCTGAGGGTACCGAGCGATCGCTCGTTGCCAACTTGGGCGATCGTGTCTTGAATGCGTTGAGAGGCGGCAGCAGAACGGGCGCGGGCAATGTACATATCGCGGCGGGTGCGCACGTCAGCAATTTTGACTTCCAGGTCGCGCATATTCGCTTTGAGCTTAGTGATAATGCTTTTCTGCTCGCCGATATGATTTTCCAACTGTGCCTGCATCCGCAAATAGCTATGTCGCTGGGCGAGCGCTTCGCGGGCCTGGTCTTCGTTGCCCTTGCGTAAAGCTAGCTGCGCCCGGTTGTACCATTCTTGAGTCAGGGTGGTGGTTTGATGGCATTGGCGTTCGGTGCGTTTTTGGGTGGCGATCGCCTGCGCCACGGATTGTCGCAGCTGAATCAAATCACCCTGCATATCGGACACCGCTTGATCCAACATCTTTTCTGGATCTTCGGCGGCTTGCACCCAATCGCCGACCTGAGAGCGAATTACCCGCGCCAAACGTCCCAACACGTTCATGACTATGCTGCTGTCCTTGTATGAGCCAGTCTCTGTTAGCAAGATAACAGGATGAACCGTGAATGAGAACGTAGGGGAGGGCGAGGGGCGAGGGGGCGGAGGGGCAGGGGGGCCAAGATTTGTAGTGCTGTTTCGGAGAATCCGGACAAAACCCGCTACACCATCGCTTGGAATGGCGAATTCCGATGTTGTGAGAGGTATCGCCAATCGTTGTTTGGGCAAAACATCTCGGACTACTGAAACCATGTTTTGACAAGCATTGCAATTCCGACTGCCGTAGGGCTCTGCCCTGCCCGCAGGGTATTCCGACTGCCGACTTCCGAAGTCTGCTATACCCAAAATCACCCTGCCAAAATTTTCTAAGGCCAGCGTGACAAAACCGCCAATTCACTTCACAGACAACACAAATCCCTCCCGAATTGAAAGATCAGGAGGGATTTGCGGCGGGATAGCTGGAAACAATGTCCCTTTTCCCGTTAGGGATTAGGCAGATAACACTTGCTGAGCGGCTACGAGGCCAGCACCCGGCGAGAAATCATTGGCTCCCAACTTGGCTAGCGTTGCTTCTAGCGCCGCGATCGCAGTCAAAATGTCGCGATCACCGACAAAACCCAGGTGACCCATGCGGAAGATTTGGCCCTTCAAGTGGTCTTGACCGCCCGCGAGGGCAATATCAAAGTCTTTGCGCATCGTGGAGCGAATTTTTTCAGCCTCTACCGTTTGGGGCATGACTGCCGTCACTGCCGGGCTCGCCACCTCATCCGCGGCAAACAGTGGCAGGTTAAGCGCCTTCATCGCCGCCCGAGTCGCCTGCTGGAGTCTGGCATGGCGGGCAAAGATGTTGTCTAAGCCCTCGTCTTGCATCATCTTCAGCGCGACCTGAATCGCAAAGAACAGACTCACCGGCGGCGTAAACGGCGTCGTATTCTTAGCTCCGCTTTTGCGATAGGGACCGAGGTCTAGATAAAACTTGGGGATGTTAGAGGTTTCGTAAGCCTTCCAGGCGCGATCGCTCATCGTGACGAATCCTAAGCCGGGGGGCACCATGTAGCCCTTTTGTGACCCCGAGGCGACCACATCCAGTCCCCAGTCATCGATGGGCACGCTGCAAGCCCCTAAGCTCGTGACGGCATCCACTAAGATCAGCGCTTCACCATGAGCGTGAACGTGGTCGGCAATGGTTTGCAGGTCATTTAACACCCCGGTCGAAGTCTCACTGTGGGTGACAATCACGGCCTTAATCGTTTTCTCGGTGTCAGCTTCCAGCGCTGTTTTAAAGTCATCGGGGTTGAGCGCCTTGCCCCATTCCGCTGAAATCACCTCGGCCTTGATGCCAAAGGCTTCGCAGACCTGTACCCAGCGCTGACCAAATTTGCCATTGCTGCCGATGAGCACGCGATCGCCCACGCTCAACACGTTGATAATGCCCGCTTCCATCGCGCCAGTGCCGCTGGCGGTCAGCATCAGCACGTCGTTTTGAGTTTGATGAAGCCATTTGAGCCCATCGGCCACCTCAGCCATAATCTGGCTGAATTCACCACTGCGGTGACCAATCAGGTGCTTGGCTTGGGCGAGTAAAACGCTCTCTGGCACCGGAGTTGGCCCCGGAATCATCAGCATAAATTTGTCGTCCATGGGCATGCCTATCGAATCATGTTCACTAAGTACGGGCGTAATTTAGCATCGCACAAGTTAGAGAGACTGCTTGAAACCTTTGGACTCTTGTTAGTAATCGATCACTTAGGCGACTTTTCGGCGGGCTTGAGCTGCGATGTTTAGAAGGGCTGGAGGAGAGGGGAGCGTTATACCAGTTCTCCTCAAAAGCGCTATTGATGTTTGAGGGAGAGGGTCACCGAGTGGCGGGTAGAGGAGAGTCACTGTAATCGTGATTGGCAGAATCGGTGTTACCGCTGCAAGGGATGTGTAGAAGGGAGGTTGGGCGATCGCGCCATCAACGATCGACCTTTGCCCTTAGGTTTGGCGACAGAAGTTTATTCTCTCCGCTCCGTTGGCACCCCGGCATTTCGCCGCAGCTTGAGCAGCTATATTTTCAACCTGAGTTCGGGACAAGGATTATCAGAAGCCAAATCCCCTCTAGCGGAGGGGTGGCCGCAGGACGGGGTGGGCTTTACGGCGGCTTACCCACCTCATTAGCCCCTCCAGTGGAGGGGAAAGTAACGGGTTTTCGCTTAACCCGAACTGACGTTATTTTTGGAAATGAGTCTCAGGCGTCGTGAGGGAGTGGCTCAAAAATAGCCTCCCCGATCGCCGGGGTTTGGCACTGCCGAACCCTTACCGAAACCTGTCTGTTCTGGGGACGTTATTTAACAACAGATCCCTTAGCGGCGATAGGGTTCGAGATATTGCAGCAAGCCTTGAGTGATCGCCTGGGCCATGCGTTCTTGCCAGGCCGGGTCACGCAGTCTAACAATATCTTCTGAGCCGGTGAGAAAACCCAGCTCCAGCAGGGCTGCGGGCATGGCCGTGTTTCGTAACACATAAAACCGGGCCTGCTTGACCCCGCGATTGCCCAGACCAGAAGCAGGCTGCACATTGGCGTGAATGATGCTGGCCAATTGCCGTCCGTTTTCAGAGTAGTAATAGGTTTCCACCCCGTTGACGTCAGGCCGACTGAGGCTGATGGCGTTGGCATGAATGCTGAGAAAGATGGTGGCGTTGGCGTTGTTGGCAATGTTGACCCGTGGCTCCAGATCGAGGGTGCGATCGTCTACCCGAGTCATCACCACGTCAATACCAGCCTCTCGCAGCAGCTGCGCCACGCGCGTCGAAACGGGGAACACCACATTCTTTTCTTGGACACCGCCGATGCCCACGGCACCGGGGTCGCGTCCCCCATGTCCGGGATCGATCGCCACCAAAATTCGACTATTGTTGACCCGCGGCGGCACGGTTGGGGTTTGGGGCTGCTGGGGCACTTGCGGCTGTGGACGCGGCGGCTGTTGCGAACCGGGCGGCACCGCGATCATTTGATCGGGGCTGAGTGGTTCATCGGGGATTGAACTGATAGACACCCCACTGGGCGGCACAATCACTAGGCCACTTTGGCTGCCGACGCTGGTGGGGGTGACCTCCCAGTCAGGACTTTCAGGCGATAGCGTCATCACCACCCGCGTCGTCAAGCTTTGATTATCTTGAGCAATATCCCAGCGGCTAACACTGTAGCGATTGCCAGGGAGGTTGCTAGCTTCGAGAAAGGGTGAAATTGAGCTGTTGTAAATATCAATGACAATCTGGCGATCGCGCCCGAGGCTACCGAGGCGCTGTAGGTCAATCGTCGGGACCGGGCCGTCAGTGCGAATAAAAAAGCCATCGGGCGTTGTCACAATATTAGAGAGAAAGCTGGTCGCCTCGTTGGAAAAATCTCCCGTGATGGAGTTGCCGCTGTTGCCGCTATTGCCGGCTTGGGCTGTGGGCGCAGCGGAACGCTCGGGCTGCGGCAGCTGTACTACCCACTGGTTAGTGTTGACGCCGCGCACCTCGACCGCTCGTGGATCTAAGGTATATCCAGCAGCTAGCTCAATCACCAGGCGAGCTGTTTGGGCGTCAAATTGCCCCGATCGCACTTCGCGAATCGCTCCGCCGACGGCCTGACGGCTAGAGGGGCGTCCTAACGTGGTACCCGGCAAATCAATGACCACTCGGGTGGGATTAAACACCATCTGGGCGCGCGGCTGTACCGCCGTATCAGTGGTAAACACCAGCTGATTTTCGCGTTCGTTAAACTGCCAAGACTGCAGCTGAGCTGCTGCTGCGGGCAGGGTCAAAACTAGCGCACTAGTGACTCCCAGCCCAGTTGAAATTAGCCAATCAAATCGCAATCGGATGTCTCCTTTCAGGAAACTTCATCGTGATCAATGACGCTGTGCCTACGGATCTGTGCCAACGTTTGCTGACAATTCGCAAGTGTCGCACCTCGCGGTTTCAAAGTCTAGCGCAGGAGAGCTTGATGTCACGGGCAAACATTATGAATTTCCGCAAGATTGCGGGGTTACCCGGAAAGTCCGCTTGGGCGCACTAAAAACACTGACAATTTTGGATCAAGGTCGTGCGTCTTTCATTTCATCCCGGTCGGCTCGGTGCATTACTGCTGGGGGCGTTGCTCTTGGTGCTGGCCCTGCATTACGGGTTGCCGGGGCTGGCGGGACCATCGCTCGCACCGGCTCTGCCGCAAGATCCTTACATCCAGGTTTATTTCAATCAATCCCCCGCTGCCGCTTACACCGATCCCTACCGGCGTATTCAGCGCCACGGCGATGATTTAGAAGCCACGATTATCGAGGCGATCGCAGCCGCCAACACCTCTGTCGATGTGGCTGTGCAGGAAATCAATCTGCCTCGGGTGGCGATCGCCCTGCGGGATCAGGCCCAAGCGGGCGTTGCCGTGCGAATCATTGTGGAAAATCAATACAACCGGGTTTGGCGACCGCTGGAATCCTTTCAGTCAGAAGCATTGGATGAGCGACAGCAGTCCCGGCACTCAGAACGACAGCAGCTAATTGACGCCAACCGCAACGGCCAGCTCACCGCCCAAGAACTTGACCAAGGCGACGCCATCCGTATTCTTCAAAAGGGGAACGTCCCGCTGCTGGATGACACTGCCGATGGCTCGAAGGGTAGCGGCCTGATGCATCACAAATTTATGGTGGTGGATGGTCGAACGGTGCTGCTGGGCTCCAATAATTGGACTATGTCGGGTACCCACGGCGATTTTGCCCACAAGGACAGCCGGGGTAATGCCAACGCTCTGCTCAAAATCAACAGTGCAGAACTGGCAGCGGTTTTGACAGAGGAGTTTGAGCTGATGTGGGGCGATGGCCCTAAAGGCCAGGAAGACAGTCTGTTTGGCCTGCAAAAGCCAGCGCGATCGCCCAGCATTGTCAGCATTCCGGGCTCGCAAGTCACCGTGCAGTTTTCACCCGTTTCTGAAAGTCAGCCCTGGAGCCAAAGCGTCAACGGTCTGATCAGCACCACACTGGCTCAGGCAACGAGCAGTATCGATCTGGCGCTGTTTGTCTTTTCCGATCAGGGCATTAGCGATCGCCTGGCCCCCAAGTCTCAGGCGGGCGTCAAGGTGAGGGCGCTGGTGGATAGCCACTTTATCTATCGCAGCTACAGCGAAGCGCTAGATATGCTCGGCACGGCGATTCCCGATCATCGCTGCAAGTATGAAGCCCACAACCAGCCTTGGGCCGCGCCGATTTCGCAGGTGGGCATCCCCAACCTACCGGAAGGCGACAAGCTGCATCACAAGTTTGCGCTGATCGACAATCACACGGTGACCATCGGCTCCCATAACTGGAGCGCTGCCGCCAACCACACCAATGATGAAAGTCTCCTCGTCATCCGCAACCCCACGGTGGCAGCTCATTTCCGTCGCGAGTTAGCTCGCCACGCAGCAGCTGCCGACATGGGCCTGCCCAAAGACTTACAAAACAAAATCCAACGACAGCGCAAACAGTGTGGGGTGTAGACAGGGTTTCAAGGATCAAAAGATTTTTCCACTTAATCAATTTCGCCTGGCAACCACCGAAACAACTTCAATGCACTTCAAACACAAAAATCATGATTTTTCTCCATCCTTGCTCCTGAGAAGACATCGCCTCCAACAGCACGTCATTGGCCTTTCAATATTTGCTTCAATTGCTCACGGTACTGTGGATCGACCAAATCAATACGATCACCAAAGCGAATAAACATTTTCGCAATAAGTGAGCGTTCATGCTGACCTGCTTCACCTTGTATGAGACGTAACGCATACTGTGTATAGGTTTTGTCCAAAGCACCTTCAGACATCAGACGAACTCCAGAACAATATAATACAATTGTACTGCAAAGTATCGAGCAAGGCTTCCCATCTTTTTGAAAACTGTGTCGTACTATAAGGCCAGTTTCTTTTCATCATGCAGGGTATGGTCTATGGCGCAGAATCCTCCTGATTGGGTGAGCATATTCTTTGGCGGTATCGTTGCATTGATGTTTGGCACTGTGACCTGGATCGCAAAGGGGATGATTGATGACAAGAATGTACGTATTACTGAGCTGGAAGGGCAGTTAAACAAAAAAGATGATGAAATCCGTAATCAGCTCGCCCTTTTTGTTGAGGAAATTAGAAATATTGAAACAGGGAAGCTAGGTGCCGCAGAATCGCTACGGTTGCGCAAGCTGCTAAATCTTGCAGAAGGTCTTGCTGGACATATCGCTGGTTTTGACGATTGCCGCGAAGCTGCAAAATGGTTGCGAACCTGCCAGAAGGATTGGGTTCGCAGGGCTTCCGAAAAGGCAATTGATGAGTATCGAGACCAAATACCAAGAGGAAAAAGCAAAGATTTTCAGGGCGAGCTAGATCAGTATCTAAATTGGGTCGCCGCTTCTCTCGATGAAGGGGGACGAATGAATATCCCGCTGTCAGAGTATGTCGTCCCTAGCTCAATCGATATTGAATACCCCTACATCGCGGCCTTGTCTTACATAAAAGACAGCGAGAGCCATGGTGATCTCTCATCTGAAGCAGAGGGGTATCTCAAATTGGTGCTGGAACGCTTGATTGAAAAAATACGTAAACCAACAGTGAGCAATTGATGCAGCATTAATTAGGGCACTTAAAATAGTCAGCTAGCTGTCTGGCCGCAGCCAAAAGTCTCTTTCGTTGTGCCTCAGAGATATTGGAGGACTTTAAAAGCTCCTCAATTTCAGTCAGGGAGGTACAAACACGCTCCCAAGGAGTTTGTGAGGGCATAAGACTTTATTCCATTAGAAAAACTCACTGACTTTTTCTGATATCTAAGGGAGTATCCGGACTATTTTGATAAAGTTAAAGCCTGACAATTTGGGACTTTAGGCTGAAACACTCAAATCTATGACCACGACGACATTAGTCAAAACCATTAGCGCTTTGAGCAACGCTATTACGGTTCGTGAAATCAAATCTGTTGTGACAATCTGCCGCAATGAAAGAAGTTCTATAGACTTCACCAAAGTTGCAGTAAACCAAATCTAATAGCAGCCACAATCAAGCCGGTAGTTGAGTTATCTGGTACCAAACATGCGATCGCCCGCATCCCCCAGTCCCGGCAAGATATAACCGTGCTCGTCAAGCTTCTCATCAATCGCGGCGGTGAAGATGGGCACGTCGGGATGTTCGGAGTGGAAGTGGGCGATGCCTTCTGGGGCGGCGAGCAGACAGACGAACTTGATGGATTGGGGTTGAGTTTCTTTGAGGCGATAGACGGCGGCGACGGCAGAGTTGCCCGTGGCCAGCATCGGGTCAACCACCAGCATTTCTCGCTCATGCACATCCGTCGGTACTTTGAAGTAATACTCCACCGGCACATGGGTTTTGGGATTGCGGTAAAGGCCAATGTGGCCCACCCGCGCCGAGGGCATCAGCTCTAACATGCCATCCAAAATGCCCTGCCCTGCCCGCATGATCGAAATCAGCACCACCTTTTTACCCGACAACATGGGGGCATCCATGGGGGTCATCGGGGTTTCGATCGCCACTTTTTCGAGGGGTAAGTCGCGGGTGACCTCGTAGGCCAGCAGCATACTGATCTCTTCCAGCAGTTGGCGAAATTTGGCAGTGCTGGTGTCCTTTTGGCGCATCAGGGTCAGCTTGTGCTGAATCAGCGGATGGTCGATCAGCGTGACGGAGTTTTGCATAGGAAGCCTGTGAATGCGGAGTTTTGGAAGGAACGAAGGGGCGAGGCATTCCGTGAATACCATTTCGGAAGCACCAAGATGATGTTTACGGAATGCCTCGCCCGTACAGGATGGGGATGATGCCGGAATGCCTCGTCCGTACGGGATGGGGATGATGCCGAAATACCTCGCCCTTAGAAAACGGTGCCGTCGCTTTCAATCGTGATAGGGGGTGCGCCGGTATCGGGGCGTAGGTGTTTGGCGATGCGACGGCCCGCCGCCCAAGTGCCGCCTTCGAGGATTTTGATCAGGGGGAGTTCCTCCGGCGTTTGGTTGAGCTGGCGACGGACGCGATCGCCCAACAAATCCAGCAGGACGATCGTCAGCGCCCGCCATTCCACCACCACGGGTGAACTGGGTAAGTGCGACGCCTCTGTGACGGCAACCTGTTTGGGCACGAGCAAGCCCAAATCAACCATCAGGCCCCCGTTGCGATATTCCGCTAGACCGGTCAGCGCATTCAGGTTTTGCACCGTCAGCCCTGCAGACTGTAGCGGTTCCACCAGGGAATAAGTGAGCCACTGCGACAGCTTGTGAAAGGGGACGAGATCGCTGCCAGGGCCAGCTTGGGGCAGAGCCGGATGGGGCCACACGTCGCCGAGGTTCGTATCAGCGATCGCCACTCGACCCGGCCAAATGGTGCCAAAGCTGGCCAGCACTTCCGTCAGCAGCGTATCTGCCCCCAAAGACTGACCGAAGGTGGTTTGCCAATAGTCCAGCAAATTGCCGGGGCGGGCGGGCGAGCCAAACCGGGCGGGCTGAGCGGCCAGCGTTTGGCCTAACTGATGCAGCAGACTCAGCCGTCCCGAGAGGCCCACGAGGGGATTGTCATCGCTGACTTGAAAGAGCAGCGCGAGATCGGCCTCGGTCAGACTTTGCAAGCCCGCCGCATCGACCTGATAGGGCGCAGCCGGATCAGACGAAAAACACCCCGATTGGAAGCCTCGCAAACTGGCCACGGCTAACCCTTCCGAACGGCCAATCACCTGGTCGGCAGCGGCGTCATGATAGCGCCACTGACTGCCAGCGCCCGCGTCGAGCAACACGCTGACGATTGCCAAATCCAACCGCGATCGCGCCGCCGCCGTCACTGACATTTCCCGCAAAACCGCGTCCAGCTCCGCTAGACGCGCCTCGCCACCGGCATCAAAGTGCCGCCAGCGACTGTGAAACGGCACCTCAAAATCGGGATATAGCTGTTGGGTGGTTTCGACCACATAGGCCGCCACGTCATCCAGCTTTGAGAGATCGCAGGCAAAGTTTTCGAGTCGATCCGTTTGGCAGAGGTCAAACAGCTGTTGGCAGCGATCGCGAATGGCCTGGGGTTGGCGGAGATAGGCGATCGCCGCTTGTTCTTCCGGCGTCATCAGGCCTCCTCGTATTGCCGACCAATGGTTTGTGCCAGGGTCGACTCATCGGGCACGGCGTCCTCGGTGTAATACCCAGCGGCTTTTTTCGCGTTGATTTCCACCTGCGCATCGGCAGGAATCAGATCTTCGGGAATGGTGACGCGCTCAACGATTTCAATGCCCGACTGGGTCACCGCATCGTATTTGAGATTGCTCATCGAAACGAACTGATCGATGCGGGTGATGCCCAACCAGTGCATCACGTCAGGCATCAGCTCTTGAAAGCGCATATCTTGCACGCCCGCGACGCACTCGGTACGGGTGAAATAGGTGTCAGCGCGATCGCCACCGACCTGCCGCTTGCGGGCGTTGTAAACCAAAAACTTGGTCACTTCTCCTAGGGCGCGGCCCTCTTTGCGAGCGTAGATGATCACCCCGGCTCCCCCAGCTTGGGCGGTTTTCAACGCAATTTCAACACCGTGTACGAGATAAGGGCGGCAGGTGCAAATGTCGGAGCCAAAGACGTCGGAGCCGTTGCACTCGTCGTGAATACGGACGGCGAGGGATCGATCGGGGTCGGTCACGGCTTCCAGATCACCCAGAATGTAGGCCGTGTGACCGCCGATGGGGGGCAAAAAGACTTCTAGGTCAGGGCGGGTCACCAGCTCGGGAAACATCCCGCCGGTTTGCTCAAACAGGGTGCAGCGCAGCTCGCCTTCATCCACACCAAACCGCTGGGCGATGCCAGGCAGATACCACACGGGCTCAATGGCCGCTTTAGTGACGACGAGTTCGCCCCCTGCCTTCAGCACCTTGCCATCGACCTGCACCTTGCCATCGACCTGCAGCCGACCGCTCGTGACCGCTTCCTGCAGTTCGGGCAGGTTGATGTGGGCTTTTGTAATGGCGATGGAAGGGCGAATGTCGTAGCCCTTGGCCTGCAGCTCAGCAAACTGACCGTGATCCAGCGCTCCGAACGGATCGAGTGAGACAATTTTGGTCGGGGCAGACCAACTGGGATGGGGGCCAATCGACACGGTGGGAGCGGTGTCGGTGAGATCGGCTCGGTGGTCGGCCTCTAAACTGCCGCTTGCGATCGCCAACGCTCGATAAACGGCGTACCCACCCGAATGGGTACCAATAGCATTGCGATGTGACAAATTGCCTAATGTGGCGACCACTGGCCCCCGCTCAGCTGGGTCAGCATGGCCCCACTGAATGGGTAGTGGCTGGGTGCCATGCTGAGCGGGATGTGACGTGAGCACGATGTGCTTGTGGCGAGACGACTTAGCCGATGTCATCGTAGAGCCCCTTGAGCGTAAAGGATGAATCTATCTTGTCAGGGTAGCCCAAACTGTTATGCCCATTGCATTCGTTGGGGGAGGATCCGCGATCGCGATCGCCACAGTTTGGCTAGGGAAAACCGTTTGCAGACAGGCCTCTCCAGGCTCCGCGATGGGACTCTCAATACCATGCTGAAAATGGGTAGGCGATTAGGAGACAGATGCGCCGAACTGGTCGCGCACCGGCATCCGATTCGGACAGGCATTAAGCCACTGAGCGAGGTCAATTCACCAGTAATATGACCGCAGCTGAACAAACAATTATTTATGCGTGATGACGGCATTGACATCACAGCATCCCCAACCAATATCTATCAGACAAGCTGAAAGTCCTACGGCAAAAGGCGTTTTGTTGTGGCCGAGAATCGCGATCGCACCCAGCCCCTACAAAAAGATTGAGTCCACATTGACGAAATTCGTTGAACGAATGATTTCAGCCGGTACCGTCTCGTGGGTACCGGCTGAAATCATTCGTGTTCTTCAACAAAAAATGTCGAGTCTATGTATCGAAAATCACCCAGTCAACCACGTGTCGCAAACCACAGAGCCGCGATCGACAAAAAGTGGCAAACAGCTCAAATATTTGCGGAATTCCAGAAATCTGACTCCGAGCAGACTAGCAACAGATTCTGACCAGGTTGGCAGCCAAGAGGGCTCTCAACTGGATAAATGTTTACAACCTTCGATAAAGGAATACGCCCCTTTGCGAGTAAAAAAGCGCACGTTAGTAAACAAACAGACAAAAATCAAATCCCAACTATTTTTCGGAATCAGGGTCTGAGCTTTGTATAAGGTAAGTTACCTTGATGCGGAAAACCGATTCCAGCTTATTTTAGGAGACATCCCATTCCTGCTTCCTAAAAGGCTTTAAGACTAATTTTTCAGCCTTCTTTTAAGAGTACCCCGGCAGGGCGTTCTCGCCTCATGGATGAAATTGGCATGATGCACTCAGGCAAATACAAATGCCTGTTTCAACCAATTGAGGATTACGATTATGTCTACTTCTGCCGTCGAAAAGCCCGCTGAGAAGGTTTCTTTAGAGGCACTCAAAGCCGCCCTACCGGCTCAAGATCAGCTCGTTTCTGACTCCGAAACCTATAGCCGCGAAGTGTTAGGCGAAGCCTATTTTGAGCTCTTTAACCTCACGGCAGTCGGGCTGCGCGGTGACATTCCTCCCTTTGGCCCCGCGCCTGACCAATCCGCTCACATCGTCGATACAGACGAAACCATGCGCGTTGGCGTGATGATGCGCTTTACCCGCAGTCCTCTCACCGCACTGCTGCTGTGCCTGGGCATCGACATCACCGTCGATTTTCAGTTTGAGGGGCTCGGGGGCATCGCCGTCGAAAAGGATCTGCAGGTGACCACCAAGTCTAATGAAGGTCAATTCGCTTACTGGGTAGGCACCAAGGTTTCGCCTCAGGAAATCGGTCTGAATCCTGGCTATTACCTGGTTTCAGCCACGACGAAGATCGGCCCTGTCACCCACAAATGTGGTCAGTATGTCTTTGGCTATGGCTACATTGGTGAGCGCCGTCTGCAGGTGGCTGACCAGCCTTTTTCTGACTAATAGTCATCGCCAGGCAATCACGGTCTACGTGAGTGGTCAGTTCATCAATTCTGCGGCTTGACGATGCCGGACTTAAGAGTTGATTGACTTGTTTCCAGTAGGGAGTTTGACTCCTTACTGGAAACTTTAAGACTGTCGCGAGAGTCGCTAAACCCATCACGATCGCGGCGTTAAACCCACTACCGCTAACGGCCAGAGGCCTGTCCGATCAACCGTTCGGAGCGGGTCGATGATGATTGCCCCATTGAAAGCGCGATCGCGAGTGTCCCAGGTTTACAGAGAAAACCTGCTGATGTACTCTTTGCCCTGATAGACCTATGGCTGAGCCGTTTTGCCAACTTTCCCAAATCGCCTTTACCCAATCAGAAAACTGCAACAGCCCGATCTCGCTGGCGTCGACTACCCCAGAGATGCCACCAGCGCTGCGAGCCCATACCGAATTTGCACTCACCCTGGAATTCATCCTGTCTCCTTGGCTGTCAAGACAATCTGATCGGCATCTTGAAACGTTGATGCTCTGTCAGATTTACGCCTTCATCAAGCCTCTGAATCTGGCCTTAGGCACCCCTGATCAAAAAGCTTCTCTTTGTTTGCCCGTCGGGTCTCATGAAAAGACTTATGGAGTCGAGCTATCACCCTTTCACCTAGACAAGGGTATTTATTCATTGCAAATTATTATGCTGCTCAACTATCTGCCCTCTTCACCACTTTTCCGAGAAGTTCCCTTGTTTCAAGTGAGCTGATCTAGGCGCTGATGCCAGTTCAAATTATTCACATTCACACCTCAGGTCAGACAGAGAAATTATCCCTAAGCAGTGGATAGATGCGAGTAAAATTGGCCTCAGATTATTTATCAATGATCGGTAGAAATTCCTGATCATTGATCAGCTGTGTTAGCGATCGCGTGACGTATCACACTTATCCGCAGGCATTGATTTATAGCGATGCTGGGGAATATATTGCCCTATTTTAAGGCAATGTCTGCATCAAGACTCTGATTAACGCTTAAGACGAGATCGCGATCAACAAAAACTATATACAGCCAACCAAAAAGGCGGCTGCGACAACTGATGAATACGCTCTTGAAGAAGTTCTATATGCTTCCTGGAGTCAATTAGCATGCTTTCTTGGCAATGCCTTGCCGGTTTCGGTGATCTTTTTGGAATTTTTCTTCCAGAATTTTTACTTAAATAACGGCATCTTCGACAATCAAATGTGCGCGATCGCCCAGACATTTTCGGGAATCAAATAAAGTTTTCTTGAAGACAACAAAGTAGAACCCTTTAAGTCCTATTCTTTAGCCGTTTTGAAACACACTTGTGACTGTTTATTCGGCTGACGGTTCGTCATCTGCCCCATAGCCCTCAAATATGATGAATACGCTCTTTTCCTCCCGGAGTGCCCCCTCTACTGCGCCGCTTCACCCAGCCGCTCTGACATCCGCTCAAGCTGCGGCCCTCGAAAACACCTCACTCGAAACCCACGTCGGCAGCGTCTTAGTGTTTACCGAAGATGGCACTTTGATTTATGCGACTGAGAACCTACCGGATCGCCTCAAAAAACTGATGGCCTCGGCTGAGCCTGGCGTCATACCCCAAGAAATTTTGTTGATCTGTCAGATGCTGAAGCAATGCCGATCGCGCTTTCCCAGTCAAAACTGGGCGATGGAGTTCGATATTTTTACCAAAGATGCGATCGCCCTGCGCATTCGCAGTCGCTGGCTCAAGCTGGAAGGCTTTGCCCACCCCTGCATCTTGCTGATTGTGGAAGACCATCAGCAAATGGTGCAAGACATCGTGCTCGATGAAGTTCAGGGCTGGGGATTGACGCCGCGCGAACAAGAGGTGTGGCTGCATCACCAAGCGGGCTGCACCTATCACCAAATTGCCGAGCAGCTGTTCATCACCATCAATACGGTAAAAAAGCACATGCGCAGCGTTCACGCTAAGCGCCGGGCACAAGACACGGCTGGCTAATACCAGTTCGCTGAATTTGGGCTACACACCCAAAAGGTGTATAGCCCCCTTCGACAAGGGGGCAGCGACAGCGGGGGATCGCCGATCTCTAGCGCTACTTTGCAGAACTTGTATAAAACCCCGGTTTCTAGGGTTAACAGGGTCTGATGACGTCGTTGACTAATAAGTAGAAACCGGAGTTCTAGCTAATACTGAACCAATGCACAGGGTCTGTCAGCGGACGCGGTCATGCCGATTCCACGAGGTTTGGGTCGTGAACGGATGACGCGCGCCCTAAGACTCAGCACTGCCGATAAAGGGCGTGGCCCACTGTCGCCAGTTTTCTTTATTAAAGGGCGATCGCCATTTGCGAATGAGTTCCGATTCCAGTGCCTGTCGGGGCTTGCGCTCGGCAGGGGCATAGGGCCAAAAGCCAATGTTGACCTGCACAGGCAGCTGCGCTGAACGATGGGCCGCGACGTAATTTAAAATGTAGCGCTTGCAATCGTGGGTGCCCTTCCAGCGCTGGTTGGCCTTAACCGTCTCACCCACGTAGAGCAACAGGTGGGCTTCGTGATCGACCACAAAATAGAGGGCCGCATTGCCCAGGTCGGTTAGCTGCTCGCGCCAGAATTCCGCATTACGCTGGGGCAGGGTGAAGGGATCCAAATCATCAGCCGGTGAAGTGGCCACCGGTTCAAAGAGGGTGCCTTGAGTGACCGCCGGATTCAGCGAGATAGTTTGCTGAAATTGCCGAATGCGCTGTTTCCAACGGGTAAGTTCGGCAGCGGTGAGCGTGGCTTGAGTGGTGGGGCGATTGTAGGCCCAAGACACCTCAGCGGCCTTTAAGTCTTGATGGGAAAGGAGAGAAGGTTGGTATTCTGCAACGCGATCGCCAATATCTAGCGTTCTTTTCTTGCCGATGATACTGCAACGACGCTAGAAGGGGCGTACTCTGACCGCGAATATTAAGGATTTCTAAGGTGCAGGCGAGCTGACGGATCGAGAATGGCCTCAAATTTCCCTGAACATTGGCCCAATCTACGGGATCATTTCCGTTTGCCGACCCAACTCGATAGGCTATAGAAAGTTTACGATGCAATTTTGTGGTGCTCATGCCCCCCGCCCCAATGAAATGGATTTGGAGTTTATGCCTGATTTTGGCGATGGTGTTGACGTGCGGTTGCCCCGCGGCGGCAATCGCGGCTGAGGCCAGCATCACTGAGGCCACCATCACTGCCACTCCCTATACTGAGGAAGACATTCAGGCGATCGCAGAGCTGCGTGAACAGGCATTTTTCACCAGTCAGTCGGGGGACTATGCCGCTGCCGACGACTACTGGACGCAGCTGCTAGACTACCTGCCGGATGAAGCCGCAATTTGGAGCAACCGGGGTCTGGTGCGGGTGAGTCAGAATCAGCTGGAGGCGGCGATCGCTGACTACACCCAGGCGATTACCCTCGCGCCCACCGAAATCGATCCCTATCTCAACCGGGGGGCTGCCTACGAATTCCAAGGGGAATGGGAGGCAGCGATCGCCGACTACAACCAGGCCCTAGCCCTTGATCCTAATGAGGCGGGGGCTTTGAATAATCGCGGCAATGCCGAAGCCGGTCAAAACCAGTGGGCGGCGGCGATCGCCGACTACCAAGCCGCCGCCGACCTGAACCCCAACTTTGCCCTGGCGCGAGTGAACTATGGCCTCGCCCTGTACCAGGTGGACGACGTGCAAGCATCGATTCGCGTTTTGCGGGCAGTGGTGCGCAAGTATCCCAATTTTCCTGATGCGCGGGCGGCCCTGACCGCCGCTTTGTGGGCCGACCAGCGCCAGGGCGAGGCCGAAAGCCAGTGGG
Source organism: Leptolyngbyaceae cyanobacterium (assembly GCA_050042805.1). Classification (GTDB taxonomy): domain Bacteria; phylum Cyanobacteriota; class Cyanobacteriia; order Phormidesmidales; family Phormidesmidaceae; genus Halomicronema. The sequence continues at coordinate 9,420 of JBHJJI010000136.1, read as the reverse complement.
TTGCCGTGTCGGGCCTCGACCAGCGCTACAAAGATCTGGACTGGGTACGCACCATTCGTCGCTGGCCCCCAAAAGTGGCCGATGCCCTAGAACAGTTTTTGACATTGGAGGGCTAAGCGATCGTGTTGGAGTTGGGGTTGATTGCCACCCTCGGGTTTCTGGGCAGTTTCGGCCACTGTGTGGGCATGTGTGGCCCGATCACGATGGCCTTTTCCCTCGCGAATCAATCGGGGGCTGATACTGCTGACGCCGCGCCGTGCTGGCAGCAGTGGCGGTTTCATCTATTGCTCAATCTGGGCCGCTTGACTAGTTATTTACTGGTGGGGGCCGCGATCGGGGGTCTCGGGTCAGTGCTGGTTGCCGGCGGACAGGTCGCGGGCATCGGCAGCGGGCTGCGGCGAGGCATGGCCTTGCTCACCGGCACGCTTTTAATCCTAATCGGTCTGCGGCAGGTCGCCCCTCATTGGCTACCGCAGCTGCCGTTTTGGCATCCTTTTCGCGGGCAGCTGCACGATCGCCTACAGCAGGTCATGAGCCAGACGTCTAAGTCATCCCAGTGGTGGACACCGATCGCCCTGGGGCTGGCCTGGGGACTGATCCCCTGTGGCTTTCTCTACACGGCGCAGATCAAAGCGGCGGCCACCGGTTCCGTTGTGGTTGGCGGGGCAACGATGCTGGCCTTTGGCCTGGGCACGCTGCCGATGATGGTGGGGCTAGGAACCTATAGCGCTTGGCTCAGCGGCGATCGCACCAGTCAGCTATTTCGCTTCGGCGGTTGGATTACGCTCCTGATCGGCTTGCTGACGCTCATGCGTACCGGCGACTTGATGGTGGACTACGCCGGGCATCTAGCGCTGGGGTGTTTAGCGCTAGCGCTCATTGCGCGTCCCGGCAGCCGGGTGTGGCCCTTTCTGTTGAAATGTCGGCGACTGCTGGGGGTGGCGGCCTGTGTGCTCGCCGTAGCCCATACGCTGCATATGCTAGAGCACAGTTGGAATTGGAATTTCAACGCCTGGCGGTTTATGTTGCCTCAGCATCAGTGGGGCATCGGCGCTGGGGTGATCAGTCTGGCCCTGATGCTGCCCCTGGCAGTCACCAGCACCAACACCGCTCAGCGCCACCTGGGCAAAGCTTGGCGATCGCTGCATTTGCTCAGCCTCCCGGCGCTGATCTGCGGCGGCCTACACACCATCGTGACCGGCTCAACCTACCTCGGTAGTCTGCAATGGCAGGGGCGGCCCCTAGTCTATAGCAGCTTCGTGGGAGCGATTGTGTTGCTCGTGTTAGCCGTGCGATCGCCCAGCGTATGGCAGTGGTGCGGCGCTCAGAAGTGGTACACCCCGACCTCAGTGACAACCCCCATGAAGAATGCCCAAACTCCCAGCCGTCACTCTTAAGCTTGATCACCTCTGCCTCTCCTATCAGGACAACGACCATGATGCATCGCTGGCTATTACCGGGACTCTTAACCGGGCTGATGGCAGGAGGCCTATCTGCCGTGAGCCTGTCTACTGCGCTGGCCCACGAAGTCCAAATTGCTGACGACGTGGGGGCCACCCTCCACATCGAGCCGAATGACGTCCCTTTAGCCGGTACGCCAACCACGATCTGGTTTGCCTTGACCCAAGCGGGGGGCACCGTTATTCCCTTAGCAGCATGCGATTGCCGTGTGACGCTCTATGACAACGACGCAGTCGCAGTGGAAACGCCCTCGTTGACGGCCATCTCGGCGGAGGGTTTCAACAATATCCCGAGTGCCTCGGTCACCTTTCCTGATGTGGGTGCTTACGAGCTCGTGCTGCAGGGGGCACCCCAGGGGGATGTTGAATTTGTGCCCTTTGAACTAAGGTTTGAGGTGGTGGTGGCCGGACGCGCTGCGACGACTGCCGCAGAAGCTGTGGAAGACGGTGAGGACTCTGCTGCTCAGACGACTGAGGAGGCTGTCCCTGACGATAATCCGGTCCCTACAGCAGCGACTGACGCCTCCCCTAACTCGACGCCGGAAACTCCCCCGTCGGTTTCGTCGTCTAACACTTGGCGCTCGGTGACCCAATGGGGGGGCGCCGTCTTAGTTATCGGACTCATCGCGGGTATCATCAGCGGTCTACGATCGCCAGGAGGAAAGTCATGAAGCTCACCCATCAGCAGCGACTCGCCCTATTGGGCAGCACCATCGCCCTATTGGCCGTTGGCGGACAAAGCGCGATCGCGGCAGAGAAGGTCGTTCTCACCTACGGATTTTTGTCGATGGATATTCCCATTGACGATTTAGCCACATTTGCCGAGGGCGGTGATACCTCTGACGATCTAGAGGAGTTATTCAACCTGTCGGGACAAGATCCGACCCAGATGCGCGATACGCTCAATACGCCAGTTTCCGTGAACCCGACCGTACTCGATTTAGCGCTCAACTCGCCCCCTGGTGAGTGGATGCGCGATCGCGTTAGTGAGACGATTCATCCAGCTTCGGGCGAAGCGGGTCAGTTAGCCCTGCGAGCCGCCCTGATCGGTGCGTCCTCTACCGACCACGAACTGACGCTACTAGAGGTGATGCAGGTGTATCCCACGCCCGAAATTGTGGTGCAGGGTGATCGCCTCGTTGAAACCTATACTCAGCTCTATGAAGTGCTCGAACCGCTAGAGGATCTGGCTGACATTTTGGGATCTTGGGAGTTTTAAGAGATTTCGAGCAAGAACGATACCCGTAGGGGCGGGTTTTGTAGATACCTTTTGGCTATGCAACAGGCATCTGGCTAAACCCGCCCCTACGGGAAAACCCACCCTTACAGCACGGGTAGATTCTTTCTGAGAAACTGCCTTAGCACACCGCATCTTGAGAGCAAGCTTTGGTGGGGTTGCTGAGGATAGTGACAGAAAATTCCGGAACGGCAACTCACCTGACCAACACCGCAGACCAGGAGCGCTACTTTGGACTGTCGCTAGGGGCGGCTTGATTTTGACGCACCAAGCTCGATGACGGGTTCAGCGCGTCAATCGTTTCACCGAGGGCCGAGGTTAGTGTTTTGCGGGTTTCGGCATGATCAGCCTGCTCGGCCTCCAGGGATTTTTGCAGGCGATCGCAGACACGCAACGCCTTCACGAGTTCTGTCCGCAAGCCTTCGACACTTTGTAGATCCGGTGTGCCCAGTTGCTGATCGGCAATTTCCGCCGCGATCGCATCCCCCTGGTGGGCGCGTCGAGCCGCCAATTCGGTGCGTAGCGTCGCCACCGTCGCCTGCAGGTCTTCGACTTCGGCCCGCCGCTGTTTAGCCTCCGCATCATACAGCTGACGCCAGTTGGCAGCACTTTGATAAGCTTGGTCGCGTTCCTGACGAGAAGCCTCCAGCTGTTGCTGTAGGGTACGAATTTCGGTCAGCCAGCGGGTAATTTCCTGAGTCATGATGCTTCTCCGGGGCAAACATAGCCAATCAGACTCGCCTGGGAATGATTCATCCTAGAACAAAAGCGCTTTCAGCGGTTCCGGGGTGGGCAACACAATCAGAACTAAAAGCGTGAGCGCAAACAGTCCCCACAGATCGCGTTTCTCATCCAGTTCACTCACATCATTGAGAGCCGGTTCATCAATTGCTGGAATAAAGAATAGCAAAATCGCCCAAATCAGCAGTTCACTATGCACCAGCGTTAGTCCCAAAACTAAAAACCGACAGACTTGACCAATGATCGCGCCGTTGCGCTGCCCATACATCGCATGCACGATGTGGCCGCCATCAAGCTGCCCCACCGGAATGAGATTAAGCGCCGTGACGACTAAACCCAAGCAGCCTGACACTGCCACCGGATGCAGGTGAATCGCACTCTCCATGCCGATCTGACTTCCGAGGGCGAGCTTGCTCAGCAGGGCCAAGGCAATGGAAGCGCCGGGATCCAAGGCTTCAAAGTTCAGGAGGCTGGCATTATCTGGCATGGTGACCACTTCGGAATGGGCCAATCCCCAAATCAACAGCGGGATGGCGATCACGAGACCTGCCAGCGGCCCAGCAATGCCCACGTCAAACAGGGCGCGACGATTGGGCACGGGCGATCGCAGCTGAATAAACGCCCCAAACGTCCCTAAGAAAAAGGGGATGGGAATGAAATAAGGCAACGTCGCCTTCATTTTGTAGCGCCGCGCCATCCAATAGTGGCCAAATTCATGCAGGCCCAAAATGACCAGTAGCGAAATCGCATAGGGCAGTCCCTGGAAAAAGCGGTTGGGGTCAGCCTGGAGCGACTCTTCAGTCACGCCGGCGATCAAGGCACCGACGGCTGTCGTGGTAAAGAGGGTGGCGATAAACAGCCCCAGCGCAATGACGGGACGCGTCAGCTTTTCAGGCCGGGCCGGGGAGTCAGCCGTTTTGCGCTCCGGGTTGGGCACCAGCGCAAAAAACGGTTTACCCTGCTGGCCTTCTTGAAAAATGACCAAAAAGCGTTTGCCAAAGTTGGCTTCGATATTTTCTCGCACGGTGTCATAGGCCACAGTGGGAGAAGATCGGAGCTGGCCTTTGCAGATCAGGGCTTGAGTTCGGTATTCAATATTTTGTAGGTAGTAAACCGACCAGGGAAAACAGTGCTGAATGGTGGCTTCTTCTGCTTTATCAAGCGGCGGCAGAGTGGCTTTTTCGGCAGCGGCTTTGAGGGCGGCGGCAGCAGCGGCTGGGGTATTGGCACCGGACTGATCCCCCTTGGGCGGAATGCGCCCCCATTGAATCAGCATCCAGTACAGCACCGGACAGAGAATGAACAACCCTAGCAAAATGCCGACCGGAAACGGCTCATCCGCGCGATCGCTCAGGCTCCAAAACGCCAACACAAAGGCTGGGATCATCATGACCAGCCACAGCATCCAGGTGGGTGTCCGTGTTAGACCCGCGACGCTGCGTTTTACCACGTAATAGGTAAAGACGCTGAGCAGAAGCAATAAAATCAGCATGTTGATTACAGTCCTGCTCGTCTAACGACAGGCAAGCTACCCGTTGCCCTTAACGGTGTGATGGCTTGCAGAGATACCCTGATCAAAAGCTTTGTCCTTTTCTCTATTGTGCCAATGGTTGGGCTCGCCCACCACAGCATCACTCAGAGCCCATGATAGGCTAGACAGCCGTCCAAGAGAATACGCCATCGAGAGCGGGTTTTCTTTCCTAGAGCATAGTCTTTAATCGTGAGCGCCAAACAGCCGCTGTGTCTACCAAACCACCACACCCAATTCTCGCCGGTGTCTTCGCCTTCCCTCCCAATCGAGCCACGATGGGCGGCACCGCATACTTCATTGTAGATAAGGATTCGACCGGTAGCCCAGCGAATCTGTTGATCGACGCCCCGGCAGATGATCCAGCACTGCTGCAGTTCATGGCCGATCGCGGCGGCGTGCGTCACTGGGTCATTACCCATCGGGGAGCCAGCGGCGCGGCCAAATCCCTGCAGGCGGCGCTGCAGTGTGACGTGCTGGTGCAAGAGCAAGAGGCCTATCTGTTGCCCGATTTACCTCAGCTTGTGACCTATCAGGACAACTATGCCTTAGGTAGCCACGGTGAGATTTTGTGGACGCCGGGCTATTCGCCAGGCTCGGCCTGCGTGTATCTGGCCCAGCAAGGTGGCGTGTTGTTTACCGGCAGACATCTACTGCCCGATCGCGATGGACAACTGCAACCACTGCGCTTTTCTAAAACCTTTCACTGGCCCCGCCAGCTGCGCCAGGTCGAGCGCTTACAAACTCGGTTTGCCCCCGACACCCTAGCGTATGCTTGCCCCGCCGCGAATACCGGATTTTTGCGGTGGCAGCGCGTAGTCAAAGAGGCCTACCGCCAACTGCAAGCGATCGATATCACTCAGCTCAAAGACCAAACCGCTCTGCTCTAAGGGCTTTGCGTTGGAATCACATGCTCAGAATAGAACCGTTTTCGGTAGGGGTTTGGCAGTGCCACCCCCCGGCGATCGGGGACGTTATTTGATCGCCAAAGGGGCATCAGAACGTTGTGAAGGCTAGATCCAGCCTGGTTTCTCATGCCAGCCATGGCTACTTGACTTTAAAACGAAAAGCCGAGCTGGCTCTTCCCGAAGGAGGTTCCAGCCCGGCTCGTGCTCAAGGAGCACACGCGAGTCTACAGGATGTTTTTATAGTGGCTCAGGCCATTAAGAGCAGCCATAGGGATAAGTTCAGTTAAATTCAGGTGTTGCGGCCTGAAGTTCAGGTTTTAATTCCCTGGAAATCGTTGCAGCTCTCTCTACATAACGCTTCAGCGCGTTTTTCAGAAAACTGCACAGATCCGGCTTGTGAGTCGATGAACTTGGATAGAACCCGACAATCACGTCGTCGCAACCGCGATCGCGGGTTGCCATTATCCTTCAAGGCGGTCTGGCCAATATCCGGGTCAAAAACTTATCGCTTCAGTTTTTCGCCTGAACAACGCTGCTAATAACGATTCTCTGAAACAAGGCGACAGATCTATCTCCCTGGCCCCTCGACTCCCCTGCATTTCCGAGATTGCATGGGAAATTCGATCACTGAGAACGGTTATTACTTGGCCGCTGGCGAAGGATGAGCAGAATCGAAGCCTGTGGGAAGGGCAACGTTAGGAACTGAGATAATCCTGCAGCGCTTTGACCGACAGAGTTTCCTTTTGCAAGGTCCGAATCGCTGCCGCAGTGGCACGGGCAGCGGCAATGGTGGTGAAGGTTGGCACTTTGTAGGCTAACGCTGTGCGCCGAATTTCGTGATCATCTTGCTGTGCTTTGTCGCCGATGGGGGTGTTGATAATCAGCTGAATCTGGCTGTTTTTGATCATGTCAACCACATGGGGCCGACCTTCGTGCACCTTAAGCACTGTTCCGACCGTTAGTCCATGCGCCTCTAACACGGCCTGAGTGCCACTGGTGGCAACCAGTTGAAAGCCCAAATCGGCCAGAGCCTGCGCGACGGGGACGACCGCCTCTTTATCGCGATCGTTCATCGAAATGAAGACGGTGCCTTCTCGTGGCAACCGCTGGCTGGCCCCCAGTTCGGCCTTAGCAAAGGCTTTGCCAAAGTCGGTATCGATACCCATGACTTCGCCCGTCGATCGCATTTCTGGGCCCAAAATCGTATCCGTGCCGGGAAAGCGATCAAAGGGCAACACCGCCTCTTTAACGGAAATGTAATTGGGAATCACTTCCTCTGTGACGCCTAGCTCAGCCAGCGTTTTGCCCGACATCACCTGCACAGCAATTTTCGCTAAGGGCAATCCTGTCGCCTTGGAGACAAAGGGCACCGTGCGAGAGGCGCGGGGATTAGCTTCCAAAATGTAGACCTGGTCGCCTTTCACCGCAAACTGAATGTTCATCAGGCCAATCACGCTGAGCCGTCGGGCCAGTTTGACCGTCCACTCGCGAATGGTGGTGAGCGAGGCTTCGGGCAGCGTGATGGTGGGAATCGAACAGGCCGAGTCGCCAGAGTGAATGCCCGCCTGCTCGATATGTTCCATAATGCCGCCGATCACCACAGCGCCAGTCGCATCAGCGATCGCATCCACATCCACTTCGATCGCATCTTCCAAAAACTTGTCAATCAGAATGGGATGCTCGGGCTCGATCTGAATGGCATAGGTCATGTAATGCTCAAGTTCGCGATCGCTGTAGACAATCTCCATCGCCCGCCCCCCCAGCACATAGCTGGGACGCACCACGACGGGATAATCAATGTAACGGGCCACCCGCAGGGCCTCGTCGGTGTTGCGGGCAATACCATTGGCGGGCTGGACGATTTCTAATTCCCGCAAAATCTGCTCAAACCGTTCCCGATCTTCCGCCATGTCGATGGAATCGGGCGACGTGCCCCAAATTTGGGTAATGGGCGTCTGGCTATCAGCCGATTTTGCTGGCGTCTGTGCTGTCGCACCCAGCTCGCCGAACGTCGCACTCAGATAGACCTGCAGGGGCATCGCTAGTTTCAACGGCGTCTGGCCGCCAAACTGAATAATGATGCCCTCGGGCTGCTCGGCCTCGATGATATTCAGCACGTCCTCTCGGGTCAGGGGTTCAAAATAGAGGCGATCGCTGGTGTCGTAATCGGTCGAAACGGTCTCTGGGTTGGAGTTGACCATGATGGTCTCAAAGTCAGCAGCCTGCAGCGCAAAGGAGGCATGACAGCAGCAATAGTCAAACTCAATCCCCTGGCCAATACGATTCGGCCCGCCGCCAAGAATCATCACCTTGCGGCGATCGCTAGGCTTCACCTCGGTTTCAGTTTCGTAGGTGGAATAGTAGTAAGGCGTGTAGGCCTCGAACTCAGCAGCGCAGGTATCCACCGTTTTATAAACCGGCCGCACGCCGAGGGACTGACGCAGGCGGCGGATAGCATCCTCCGGCGTATTTTTGGCAAAGGCGAGTTGCCGAGCGCTAAAGCCTTGCTGCTTGAGACGATACATCTGCTGGGCGGTGAGGCGATCGAGGGCGGTGCGCTTCAGCCATTTTTCGGTCACTAGCAGATCCGCTAGCTGATGCAAAAACCAGGGGTCGATGCCCGTGAGCCCATAAATTTCGGTCAGTTCCAGGCCCAGCTGCATGGCGTGACGCACCGCAAAGATGCGATCAGGACTGGGCGTGCGTAGCCGCGATCTCAACGTTGACAGGTTGGGCAGGGTTTCCTTGCGATCGCAGCCCCAGCCCGCTCGCCCGGTTTCGAGCGATCGCAGCGCCTTTTGAAACGACTCTTGAAAGGTGCGGCCAATCGCCATTGCCTCACCCACCGACTTCATCTGCGTCGTCAACACCGCCTGAGTACCTGGGTATTTTTCGAAGGCAAAGCGGGGCACATTGGTCACCACGTAGTCGATGGTGGGCTCAAAGATGGCGGGGGTTTTTTGGGTAATGTCGTTGGAAATTTCATCCAGGCTGTAGCCGATCGCCAACTTGGCGGCGAACTTCGCGATCGGGAAGCCGGTCGCTTTAGAGGCCAGCGCCGAACTGCGAGACACCCGTGGATTCATCTCAATCACGATGAAATCGCCGTTGGTCGGATTCACCGCAAATTGAATGTTCGAGCCGCCGGTTTCCACCCCAATCTCGCGAATGATGCGAATCGATGCGTTCCGCAGCCGCTGATATTCCTTATCGGTCAGCGTTTGGGCGGGGGCAACCGTGATCGAGTCGCCCGTGTGAATGCCCATCGGATCGAGGTTTTCAATGGAGCAGATGATGACGACGTTATCCGCCAGATCACGCATCACCTCTAGCTCAAACTCTTTCCAACCCAGCAGCGATTGCTCCACAATAATCTGCGAAACGGGACTGGCATCGAGCCCCGACTGGGCAATGCGCTCAAACTCTTCTTGGTTGTAGGCGATGCCGCCTCCTGCGCCGCCCATGGTAAAGGCCGGTCGAATAATCAGGGGAAAGGTGTTGATTTGAACGGCGACGGCTTTCGCCTCATCGAGAGTTTCAGCGAAC
>JBHJJI010000135.1:0-23425 GCA_050042805.1 Leptolyngbyaceae cyanobacterium | reverse complement strand
AATGCCTATCTCCTAATACACAAGCCGCGACATCGCTTATTGAGATACGACCTCGCCCAGCCTCTCTTCATCAAGGCTGCTGTCTATACACAAGTCTTTTTCACAGCAATTCTCATCCTGGAAATTCAACTACTGTTGGGCGAGATCGCTAGCTCTAGCCCCTGGAGCATGAAGGTGAGCAGGTGATCCCAACTGTCGAAATACAGGTACTGGGTTAAAGCCCGTAAATCATCGAAAAGGTCTTGCGGATGGGCAACTCAAAGATTGCCGTAGCAAACGGTGCACTAGCGAGCGATGGTAATTGAAGATGCGAGGGATTGTGTCGAGAGCGCCGATCTGCCGCCCGACAATTTCTGGTTCGCTTGACTTTCTGTCTCTAACCCCTTGAGGACTACATCATTAGCGTTGGCGAAACCATACCAAGGGCATGGGTGTCACCACGTTTAACCCAGTATTTTCATGGCCAGACATCTAGATAGACGTTGCTCATATCAATATCTATCGAGATGTGAGCGATCGCTGAAGCTTGAGGAGTTGACAACACACCGCGAGCGATCGCTCTAATGCTCAGACTATTTTTTAGGGTCACAACATCATCCATTGCGGATACTGCATGGCGTCGATGCGGCATCCGCAATGGATGGCTCGGTAAAGTTACAGAAGCTACAAAAAACCTAGATGGACTCCTTTAGGTTTGAATCCGTGAGCACACAGTTGTGTGTTTACTCATGAGTTGCTGTCTCGAAGATTGCTCTGTTTCCGGCCTGAGACTTTCCGATTGAGATAGTCCATAAGCATAGAAGCGTACTTTTTGGTGATTTCTATTGGCTTGATTTTTTACCTGTTCCCCTAATTTTCTGACTAGTTATTGGTTTATTCGATATTCCGCTATAGGGTTGAGAAATCGTGGTTGATGCTGCTCCAAACACTGCTAAAAAGCTGAATAAGTTTGAGAGATTTAAGGCTGACAAAGATGGTCTGGCAGTCAAGTCGGAACTTGAAAAGTTTGCTGAGATGGGGTGGGAAGCGGTCGATGAGACTGACCTCACTCACCGACTTAAATGGTTGGGAATCTTTTTTCGCCCCGTCACACCGGGCCAGTTTATGCTGCGCATGCGGCTGCCCAACGGCATTTTGTCGAGCCAAAAAATGCGGGTGTTGGCAGAGGTCGTGCAGCGTTACGGCGATGATGGCAGTGCCGACATCACGACTCGCCAAAACCTGCAGCTGAGAGGCATTCGGCTAGAGGATATTCCTGACATCTTTCAGCGGTTTGAGGCGGTGGGGCTGACCTCCATTCAGTCGGGGATGGATAACGTCCGCAACATTACGGGCTCGCCGGTGGCGGGGATTGATGCGAGTGAGCTGATTGATACTCGCGGCTTGGTGAAAAAACTGCAGGATATGATCACCAACCGCAGCACCGGGAACCCAGAATTTACCAACCTGCCCCGCAAGTTCAACATTGCGGTGGAAGGGGGGCGCGACAATGCGGTTCACGCCGAAATTAACGACATTGCCTTTGTGCCCGCCTATCGAGACGGCCAGCTCGGATTCAACGTTTTGGTAGGCGGCTTTTTCTCGGCTCGCCGCTGCGAAGCCGCCGTGCCCTTGAATGCTTGGGTCGAACCGAATGATGATGTGGTGGCCCTGTCGCGGGCCATTTTAGAGGTGTATCGCGACAACGGCCTACGGGTCAATCGGCAAAAGTCACGGCTGATGTGGCTGATTGATGAATGGGGGATGGAGCAGTTTCGCGCTGAGGTCGAAAAAGCCTATGGCAATTCCTTGCTGAGTGCGGCTCCTAAAGATGAAATTGACTGGGAGAAGCGCGATCACGTGGGCATTTACCCCCAGCAGCAATCCGGTTTGAACTATGCCGGATTGCATGTTCCAGTGGGTCGATTGAGTGCCAGTGACATGTTTGATGTGGCGCGCCTTGCCGATGTGTATGGCGAGGGCGAGATTCGTCTCACCGTCGAGCAAAGCATCATCATCCCTTACATTCCTGATTCACGACTGGAGTTGTTGCAGCAGGAGGATTTGCTCGAGCGCTTTTCTCTTGAGCCGAGCCCGCTCGTGCGATCGCTGGTCTCTTGCACGGGCGCGCAGTTTTGCAACTTTGCCCTGGTTGAGACAAAGCAGCGGGCCTTGGCAATCGCCCGGCAGCTGGATGCCACTTTGTCAGTCCCTAAGCCCGTGCGCATTCATTGGACGGGCTGCCCCAACTCCTGCGGTCAGCCGCAGGTGGCTGACATTGGTCTGATGGGCACGAAGGTGCGCAAAGATGGCAAGCCCGCCGAAGGGGTTGACATCTATATGGGCGGCAAGGTGGGCAAAGATGCGCAGCTTGGCACTTGTGTGCAAAAAGGCGTGCCTTGTGATGAGCTGCCAGAGGTTTTAGCGGGGCTGTTAACTGAGCACTTTGAGGCTCGGCCCCGCACAGATTTTTCTACTCCAAGCAATGGCCATGTGCAAATTGCGGTGGATGAATAAGGCTTTGGGCAGGGCTACCTTTTCGATACCCTGACCCATCGAAGACTCCCATGTAGCGTGGGGGAGTGTTGTCAACAGAAAAAAACCTTGCGAGCTAGCACTCACAAAGGTTTGAGTCGTTTCTTGGTTCATTAGGAGATTAGCACAGATGCTTGTTGAGTTGTTTACTAGAGCAACTCAGGGCAGGTACAAAGTATTACACCTGACCTGGTTTGCCTTCTTTCTAACGTTTGTTGTTTGGTTCAACTTTGCCCCGTTTGCCACCACAATTGCTCAAGATTTTGGTCTAGAGCCCGCCCAGGTTGGGACGATTGGCCTTTGCAACTTGGCTCTGACGGTACCAGCCCGAGTCATCATTGGCATGGTTTTGGACAAGTATGGTCCGCGTCTGACCTACTCTTGTCTATTGATTTATGCCGCTATTCCCTGTCTCATCTTTGCAACGGCTCAAAGCTTTAATCAGCTTGTACTCGGGCGCTTGCTGATGGGCATTGTCGGTGCGGGCTTTGTGATCGGCATTCGCATGACCGCCGAGTGGTTCCCGCCTAAGGAAGTCGGCACGGCAGAAGGCATCTACGGTGGTTGGGGGAACTTTGGTTCGGCCTTCTCCGCCTTCACTATGGTCATTTTTGCCCTGGCCTTGACGGCTCTACCGGGGGCTTTCCAGTTCCCTGAGGCCGAGACGTTTCGCGTCCTTGCATTTCCGCCCTTTCAGACTGATATTTTGAACTGGCGCGCCGCGATCGCCGGTAGCGGTATTATCGCAGCGCTGTATGGTGTGTTCTACTACTTCAACGTCACCGATACGCCCCCTGGCAAAGTCTATCAGCGCCCCGACAGCGCTCGCGGCATGGAAGTGACTTCCGTGCGCGACTTCTGGTTCCTGATGGCGATGAACTTGCCCCTCACCCTGATTTTGATGGTGTTGGCTTGGCGTTTGCAAAAGGTCAACTTCCTGACGACAGGCGGCATGTATCTTGCTTGTGTGCTGCTGCTGGGACTGTATGCTTTCCAAGCCTATAACTGCTGGAGTGTAAATAAAGAGCTGCTCGCTGGGACAAAAACCTATTCGCCCGCAGAGCGCTACCGCTTTAAGCAGGTCGCGATGCTAGAGCTGACCTACATCGTCAACTTTGGCTCTGAGATTGCCGTTGTCACTATGCTGCCCGCTTTCTTTGAGGGAACCTTTGGCCTCGACAAAGCGACTGCCGGTTTAGTGGCGGCTAGCTACGCCTTCATGAACTTGGCTTCGCGTCCTGGTGGCGGTCTCATTTCCGACAAGATGGGTAGTCGCAAGTGGACGATGGTCATTCTGACGGCCGGCATGGGTATCGGCTACATGATGATGGGCACAGTCAACAGTGCTTGGCCACTACCGCTGGCCGTGTTGCTGACGATGGCCTGCTCCTTCTTTGTTCAGTCTTCTGAGGGCGCGACCTTTGCCATGGTGCCGCTGGTGAAGCGCCGCATCACCGGACAGATTGCCGGGAACGTGGGCGCTTACGGCAACGTGGGTGCAGTCGCCTATCTCAGTATTCGTCTGTTATTCGTTGATGGTTCAGCAGCGGCGAACGCGGGTACGCCGGTGATGGCTGCAGTCAACTCTCAATTCTTTCAAGTGTTGGGCATTGCGGGGTTGATTGTCGCTTTCCTCTGTGTCTTCTTCTTGGATGCGCCACAGGGTTCCTTCGCTGACTTCCACGAAGGTGAAGAACCTGACTTGGTCCCCCATCCGACAGCGCTGCCCAATGAGCAGTCGGCTCGTTTGCTATAACGAACCGCTCGATTCGGGGGGAAGCTTTTTTAGAGTTTCCCTTCAACCATCAGACAGTTGTCGGGGGATACGCTTCATAAATATGGAGGGGTCTCCCGACTTTTCTCAAGTAACCACGTTTCGCTTCGGAAGACGGAAATTAGAAGCCAAAAGGGGGAGGCCAAAAGGGGGAGGCCAGAAGGGGGAGGCCAGAAGGCGGAGGTCGGAAGGCGGAGGTCGGAAGGCGGAATTGAGCAGCTAATCTCAGCAATCTGGGATGCTTTAACCTCATAACAGCTTGCAATATGCCGATCCTCTGCCCCCAGACGACAAATTGCCCCCTATTCCCCCCAGCTCTCCTCTCTCCACAACTCGTCCGATATTGTCGCGATCGCATCAAGGTAAGCCATCATGACAGCCACCAAAACTCTGTGTCCCTATTGCGGTGTGGGCTGCGGCCTTGAGGTCTCACCCACCAAGGCCAAAAAAGCCCCTTCAGACAGTGAGTGGACGGTGCGTGGCGATCGCGCCCATCCGTCGAGTCAGGGCATGGTGTGTGTCAAAGGAGCCACCATTGCCGAGGCGATCGACAAAAATCGGCTGCTGTATCCCCTTATGCGGGCATCGTTAGACGAGCCCTTTCGGCGCGTCAGTTGGGATGAAGCCCTGACGGCGATCGCCGATCGCATTCGTCACGTGGTGGCAACCCAAGGGCCAGAAGCCGTCTGTATGTACGGGTCAGGCCAGCTCCAAACCGAAGACTATTACACTGCCCAAAAGCTGTTGAAGGGCTGTTTAGGCACCAACAATTTTGATGCCAATTCGCGCCTGTGCATGTCTTCCGCCGTCGCCGCCTACATTCAGAGCTTTGGCTCCGATGGGCCACCGCCTTGCTACGACGATTTAGAAAAAACCGACTGCGCCTTTTTAATTGGCACCAATACCGCTGAGTGTCATCCCATCGTGTTCAATCGGCTGCGCAAATATCACCGCAAAAAGCGCGGCAAAGTCAAGCTGATTGTCGTTGATCCCCGTCGAACGGAAACAGCCAAGGATGCGGATTTGCATTTGGCGATTCGTCCCGGTACTGACATCACGTTGATGAACGGGATCGCTCACATCCTGCTGCGGCAGCGGTGGATCGATGCCATGTTCATCGACGAAGCGACGAAGGATTTCAAAGACTACGCCGAGGTGATTCGCCATTATCCGCCAGAGCGGGTGGCCGAGGTCTGCGGCATCACGGTCGAAGATTTAGAAGAGGCCGCCCGCTGCTGGGGACTGTCTAAACGCGTGTTATCGCTCTGGTCGATGGGCATTAATCAATCGTCTGAGGGCACAGCCAAAGCCCGCACGTTGATCAACCTGCACCTGATGACCGGACAAATTGGCAAACCGGGCGCTGGGCCATTTTCGCTGACTGGTCAGCCAAACGCGATGGGGGGCCGAGAAGCGGGGGGCTTAGCCCATATTCTGCCCGGCTACCGTCTGGTGAAAAATCCGGATCACCGCCGAGCGGTGGAGCAGGCTTGGCAATTGCCCACCGGCAGCATTTCGCCGACACCCGGCTTGGCTGCTTGGGACATGATGGTGGGCTTAGAGCAGGGAGCGGTGGGTCTATTTTGGGTGGCGGCAACAAATCCGGCTGTGAGCATGCCCGATATTGAGCGCACCAAAGCCGCCCTGCGGCGATCGCCCTTTACCGTTTATCAAGACGCCTACTATCCCACCGAGACGGCAGAATATGCCCACGTCTTGCTGCCCGCCGCCCAGTGGGGCGAAAAAACCGGCATCATGACGAACTCAGAGCGCACGGTCACCCTGTGCCCGGCGTTTCAACCCCGACCGGGTGAAACCCGCGCCGATTGGGAAATTTTTGCCGAGGTGGGCCGCCGGTTGGGATTTGAGCAGCAGTTTGCCTGGCAGTCATCGGCGGCAGTGTATGACGAGTTTGTGCAGCTGACGGCGGGTCGCGTTTGCGACATGACGGGCCTCAGCCACGATCGCCTGGCTGCCACTGGCCCCATCCAATGGCCCTGTCCCCAACAGGAGACGGCAGAGACGGCCTGGAACAAGTACGATAAGCGTCTCTACGCTGATTCTCACTTTCCGACGCCCAATGGTCGCGCTAACTTTGCCGCCTTTCATGAAGGCGGTTTGGCGGAGCTGCCAGATGCCGACTTCCCCTTTGTACTGACCAACGGACGACTTTACGGCCACTGGCACACCCAACCCCGCACGGGCCGCATCGACAAAATTCGCAAAATGCACCCCGAACCGTTGCTAGAGATGAATCCCCTCGATGCCCAGCGACTCCAGCTGCAGTCGGGTGATTGGGTCGAGGTGCGATCGCGTCGAGGCGCGGCTCAACTCAAACTCAATGTCACGCAGTACATTCGCCAAGGGGTGCTCTTTATCCCCATGCATTGGGGGGCGCTGTGGGCCGATCAGGCTGAATGTAATGCGCTTTCGCACTCCGCCGTTTGCCCCATTTCCCTGCAGCCCGAACTCAAAGCCAGTGCGGTTGCCGTCGTACCCGTTACCGCCGAGCTGAGCCAAGCAGCCATGACCAGCGAGCCGAGCGATCGCGGGCTGGTAGGGGTCGCGCGCGATCGGTGAAACGAATGTGGAATTCGGAGTTTGGAATTCAGAGTACCCGTCGGGAAGGGCAGAGCCCTACAGAGCTCGGAGTTTGAAATTCAGAGTTTTTGCCGATTTTCTGAAACATAACGACAAATCTGCCCCTCGGCTTCCACCACCCTCTACTCTCTACCCACCACCAGCCACGCCCTCTTCACCATCAGCCCTCTTTACCTGTATCACCATGTCCACTTCTGACCTCACCTTCTTTCAATTCGAAGCTGACTTTGTAGAATCGTTACGGTGCATTCCGATGCAAGTCCGCTACAAGCTCGATACCTGCGGCATTAAGCTCAAGCTAGAGCACTGGCACAAATTTTCTGCTGCCGATCGCGAACGGATTGTCACCCATCCCTGTCAAACCGCAGCGGAGATCACCGCGTATTACGACAGCTTGCAGGCGTTAGTCACTGAGTACATGGGGACTCCGGCTAAAGATTTGCCGGTCGATACTCAGCCCCCCTGGCAGCAACTAGAGCAGATACCGGCTGATGTGCTCGCCCAAGCCGCGCAGTTTGACACCGCGATCCATCTCGCCCAGTGGGCTGCTCTGTCGCCCTTACAGCGGTTTGCCCTGTGCAAGCTCAGCCGTCCCGGCCACGAAAACCGCAACTTTTTACCCGCGCTCTATGAGTTTGGCCTGAAGTCTGCAGAAACCGCTGACGTCTAAATCACGGGCAATCCGCCGCCGCATTTTTGCTGACCGTGATCTTCTCCATCAAATATCGCTCGAATGCAACGCCGTGACGTTCGACGACTTCTGTCGCGTAGAGATGGAAACCAAACTTGGTGAACAGTCCGACGCTAAATTTGCTGGCTTCGCAGTAAAGATGAGGTAGGCGATCGCGCTCAGCGTGATCTAAGATTTGCGCCATCAAGGCTGAACCCACACCCTGACCTAGATAATTGTGGTGAACATAGGCGGAGGCGACATGCCCGCCTGAGTCAATACCCGCAAACCCCAGAATGTGAGACTCGTCTTCGGCAATGTAGGTGGTGACGCCGAGGATAAATTTCTCGAAGCGATCGCGATCGTCTGCCGTTGCGGCCCAGGCTGCGGTCTGCGGTGCGGTGTAATACTGCGGGCCGTGCTGTAATACCGTGGCTTTAAACAGCGCTGCCAACTGCGGCACGTCCATCGGCTCAGCGATACGAATGCCGACTGGTGGGGTCACTTGACTGTACTCCTCAACATGCCTGCTGCCGTTCAAAGTTCTTAGTCGAATGTGTATGGTCTCTCCTGTTAACCCTGGTGGATGGGTTCATTGCTGTGTCGGTTACTTGCTTTTGCAAGGTGCCGATTTCAGCTTGGCCTTCAACTTTGACAAGTCGCCGATCGCCTCTAAGATATCGTCGCTAATATCCTGAGCCCAAAAATCCATAGAATCTTCCAACACGGCAATAAACGTTGCGAACTTTGCTAAGAGTTCGGTCTTTTGATCAGGCAAATCAGTTTTGCCTTGGGTGTAACCGCCAATAGCCGCATCGCTGTATAACAGCGCCGAGTTAGCTGTCGACCTATCGTCTTGATGATCAGATAGCATCGGGGCCCAACCCTGCACTGAGTCATCACCGTATGACAGCACTGACTCAGCGCCGCCGTCGCCATTGGATTGACCGGAAGGATCACTGTGCCAGCGGTTGGGCCGCACCAGCATCTCTGGGTCAGTAGAACACTGATCAACGCTACGATTCAGCCCCTCCTTAAAATAGCGAGAAGCTAATGCTGTCATCGAAACGTCTTCTTCTGAAGCTTTTGTCTTCAGATCATCGGCAAGCGCATCAGACAATCGAAAACTTAGCAACCTTTTACTGCTCATTAGACGCACACAACACATCGGTCTTTAAGACTAACGCAATAGTACATATGAATTACATCTAAATCAAGATATTTCTCTCGTGCAGACAAATCCCTGACCAGGCTCAACTTGGCAAGCCTGGCCTGAACGTGGAAAAAGATTGCAGAAGTATTACAACGAACCAGCATGACAGCCACTTTAATACAATTGAACTATAGTATTTAAATACTGTATTGCTCTGAATTCTTGTTGGAGGTCAGTATGTTGACGAAAGCAGCTCCATCACGTCGGTTTAACGCAGCCATTAGGAAGATTTTGTATGGCTTGTTGATGTGTTTGATCGTTAGTCAGCCGATAAATGCTGGCTCAGATACAGCAGAGTTGTTGCCGATGGGACATCATCTGGAAGGGTTGCCCGCCAAGCCGTTATCTCCTTCACCTCAAGATCAGATACTGCAATCTTTTGATCTAGAGATCGAGCCACGTTTGTCGCACTACGGTATTGAGCAAATTTGGTTCTATGGGCTAGTTGAAGAATATGCAGGTTGGCGGAATTATGATTGGCAGCAGCTTGATGATGCGCAAAAGCTGGAGATCGCCAACACCCTACTCCATCGTTTGCCGCTGACGTTAAGTGTGGAATCGCTACGGTCCTTAGGCTGCCAGGATGAACTTCTCCCTCAAAAGACCTGGCTGAAGTTGGGACAGTCACCAGATCCGGAAAAGCATTATGAGGCCGCCGACGATCGCTTCCAAGCCGCCTGGCCGGAGCTTAGCCAGGTCGAAGTTTTAGGAACTCATTGGGATGCAGTCCAATTAGCCATCCTAGCGGATGAGTTGCTGGGGCGAGAGCCTGCGATGGCAACGACCAATGCGATTGACTACTGAGATAACGTTTCGGATGAGAGTGAATCACAAGTTAGCAAAGCGATCGCTCGTGTCCACCAACGCACTGATAATGCCTGGTTCAGTCGCTGAGTGGCCCGCATTGGGCACCACCACAAACTCCGCTTTAGGCCAGGCCTGGTGCAGCTCCCAAGCGGTTTTCATCGGGCAAACCACGTCATAACGACCTTGGACGATGGCACCCGGAATGGAGCGTAGGCGATCGGCATGGGCAATCAGCTGGTTCGGCGTTTCAAAAAAACCACCATTCATAAAATAGTGGCATTCAATGCGAGCAAAGGCAGTGGCAAAGGCGGCTTCGCCAAAGCGATCAACGAGCGCCTCATCAGGAATAAGTTTGCTGGTGCTGGCTTCCCAAATTGACCAGGCCCGAGCAGCTTCTAACTGGACTGCCGGATCCGGGTGAGTGAGTCGATGATAATAGGCCGTCAGCAAGTCATGGCGTTCTGCCGGCGGAATCGGAGCCAGGTAGGTTTCCCAAGCATCGGGAAATAGGTAGCTCGCCCCAGATTGATAAAACCACTGAATCTCTTCCCGGCGCAGGGTGAAAATGCCTCGGAGGATGAGGCCCCGGCACTGCTCCGAGTGGGTCTGGGCATAGGCCAACGCCAATGTACTGCCCCAACTGCCGCCAAACACCACCCATTGATTGATGTCAAAATGCTGACGAATTTTCTCGATATCAGCGACTAGATGCCAGGTGGTGTTTTCTTGCAAATCCGCATGGGGTCGGCTTTTGCCGCAACCCCGCTGGTCAAACAAAATGATGTGCCACCGCTCAGGGTCAAAGAACTGCCGATAAAGGGGCATCGTGCCACCACCTGGTCCGCCGTGCAGAAAGACTACGGGTTTGCCGTTGGGATTGCCTGAAGCCTCAACGTATAGAGTGTGCCGTTCAGAAACTGGGAGAAAGTCTGTGTAGTAGGGCGCGATGGGCGGATACAAACCACGAGCATCCAAAAAAGTCACTCAATCTAAGTCCTCAAGGGCGATCGTGTTTCAAAGATTATAGTGACAGATGCCGTAATTGCTTGGAAGCGCCCACGCGATCGCCTCTTTCTGAGTGCTTAGCTAACAGTCAGCCCTCTCAACAGCACCTGTCTTAGTAGGCTAGTTTGGGAGACTTGATCACAACCCACTTGCCCGTAACCGGATCTCGGTAAGTTGAGAAAGGGTTGTTCTTCAAAGGTTTCTTACACACTTTAGCCATCGCCATAAAAAATCCTGCGTATGACATAGTTTATCGAGCCCGCAAGGTTATACCCGTGACCCGATCAAATGCCATAAGTGATTTTTTAGGCTGTAATTTGTGATCCAGCACACATTGCCTGCAATTAGCTCACTTTTTGGCCTGATTTTGGCTAGAGCCTGAGTGTCTGATGAGGGAGTAGATACGGGTCTTGCGGCAGATCACGCGCTCAGTTAGGGATTCCGTTGTGGTTTTTTGGGTGGCGGCCAGTCACAACAGCACGGCAATTTCGCGCCAGCAAAATACCACTTGAAAAGTGCATTGTGTTAATGCCTTTGATACGGCTTCGTCAACGCTCTAGCGCAGCCTTATTGCAGCCATGCCTGAAAGGCGATTGCCCGAAAGGCTAGACGATCCAACATAGAAATGTTTTTTGATGGGGTATTGGCTCAGGAAGTTGCCCCAAAATAGCATCCTGAACGTGAGGGTTTGACACGCCCCAATCCAGACAGAAAGCGTTTCTTTAATTTGAGCGCAGCGCTCTAAGTTGCTAGCGCTGCGTTCCAAAAGGTCGCCTCAATTTTATGGCCGTCTAAGTCGCGAACAAAACAACCGTAGTAGGCCGGACCATAATCGGGGCGGGGGCCAGGAGGGCCTTCTCCCTGTGCCCCGGCAGCGATCGCCGCCGCGTAAAACGCATCCACCTGATCTGTGGACTCGGCTAAAAAGCCAATATGATAGCCGTTGCCGACGCTGGCCGGTTGATCATCAAAGGGCGTCTGCACCCAAAACTCGGGAAAATCTTTGCCATAGGCCACCGCATCGGGATAGGTTTCAAGCTTGCGACACCGTAGCGTCGGCATGACGGCATCATAAAAAGCTACCGCCTGCTCAAACTGGTTAGTACCAATAGAAACGTGAGAGATAATGCTAGGAATTTCGCTCATAGTGTTGAAAAATGTCGGCTTACACACATCGACGGTCAGTCTGCGAGCAGTCACAACAAATAGCAAGATATCTCGTAGTCAAGCGACTTTTGAAACCGTGTAACCAAACGTGAGGAAGCCGATGTTTGAGTTGTTTTCAGCGTTGAAAAAGGTTGTGGGTGTAGGTGCCTTGACCTTTGCGGCCGCGCCAATGAGACCAAAGTTCCAGGTCAAGCGATCCGGGCGTTAGGGTGAGGGATGGGTGGTTGAGCGGGATTATTTATCCATGGACGCAATCGATAGCATGGATGCAGCAGGAGGAAGACAAACGGCTGCGTCATGTGTCTTTATTACGACTTTACCCATTTGACTTGGTGGGTGAGGCAAGATCACAAGTATCAGCGGAACGAAGACGTCTGTGTTCTAGAGCAGAAACAAGCGTCAGCAAATGGGTTCCGCCTCTTTTCTCAACCATGACAGCCTCTATTAACGAGCCATCCCTGCAGCAAGAAAATCGATCGCTGCGGGAAGAAAACCAGGCACTTAAAACGGAAAATGCGCAACTCAAAGCCGAGATTCAGCGTCTCCGTCATATGGTGCATCAGTTAGAAATCATGATTCGGCGCTACTGGTAACGCGATCATCGCCCCGCCGCTGCACCGGTGAACTACAGGCGACTGCGCAGCTCGTTGGCCAGGGCGACTTGCTCGCTCTCTGAGCCCGCTAGCAGCACGCTGATCTTGCCTGCCTTCACGGTACCCCAGTTAATCAAGATGATGCCTTTGCCTGTTTTGGGGTCAAAGGTAATGCCGTCTAAGTTCAAGTCCCGCAGCGATCGCAGGCCGGTGGAATAGGTCGCACTCCCCCAAGCGGGAATCGCAAAGCGCTGCGCCACCATCGTCGGATAAGACGACCCGTTAAAGCGAGGATTGCACTCGATCGCCACAAAGCGAACATCAGTAGACTCCGGAATCACCGCCACATCGACCGCAAAAATATCTCTCATGCCGCGATCGCCCATCCATTGGGCAAAGGCGGCAACTTCGTCCCAGGGTTCGTGACTGGCTGGATACCGATTGCCGCGATGCACGCAGCCATCGAGCAGCTGTTCTGACACCAAAAGCGGCTTCACACCCTCAGCGGTCACCTGATATTGCATATTGAGAAACGCCGAGGCTTTGACTTCAGCTTGAATCTGGAGAGATTCTTCGGGCACTAGCTGGGCGAAGGCTTTCGCTAGGGTGTCGGCATCGGGGCAGCGCATAATGCCAAAGCCATGATCAGACACAGCGGGCTTCACAAAACAAGGAAAGGGAATATTGTCACAGGCCTGGGCCGCTGCTAGATTGTCAAATCGCAGCGTTTTGGGGACAGCAATGCCCAAGTCTTCGGCTAGCTGAATGAAGTTGTTTTTGGAGTTGACAAACTCAATCACTTCACAAGAGCGTGCGTCTAACTGCTGGAAGATTTTGCGGTACGTATCGTGGGTATTAATCACATCCCCAAAGAAATACACGCTGACTTCATGGTCAGGATAGTCCGTCATTTTGGTGACCGAAACATCCCAAATCACATCATGGGTATGGGGTAGCCCCACCTGATCGTAGTGAGTCGTGATCGCGTCCCATTCGGGCAGCAGTTCAGGGGGTAACTGAATTTTGTCTTGGGGGGTGGTTAAACCCAGAGCCCGGCCAGCATAAAGTGAATTACTCAAGGCCCGATCATGGGTGTACAGAGTAATGTTGTGATTATAAATTTTCATAGACGACAAATGACTCAGTGATGGGCTTTTAAAAACGGCTAGAGTAATTCGCCGCTGCCAAGGGTATTAGCAACAGTCGGGATAAAAAAGGCGCATTAGGCCAAGGGAAAAGCTTAAACAAGCTCGCCTAAACCGTTCTTGCCTTGCAGGATACTGCATTCTTGCAAGAACGGAAACAGACGATCGCTACCCTCTTAAGCCGAGATGAAAGCCGCTCCTGAGCTATCCGTTCGACCAGCGCCAACCCAATTTCTTGTTGGTATCAGACGCATCATTTGCTGGGGATAGATTCAGCCAGAATTTAAGGATGTCCTTTATATCGTCACGGTTTCCTAACAAAAAGCGCCCCCAAAAGAGCGCTGTTAATTACCTAACAAAAAAACTGGAAATGCGTTGGTGGTGAATGCTCGGTTAGCTCAGTACAGAAACCTGTACGGCTTTGCCAGTGAGTGCCAACAGCTGAATCAACTGTTCAATGCTGAAGCGACTACTCTCACCGTTAATCAAATTTTGCATGCGGGGCAGCGTTTGATTCAGCGCTTTGGCCGCCTCTTCTGGAGTCCACCCACGCTGCGCGATCGCCTGTTGCAAAGCCAGCATCAGATCCGTCCGAATCTGTAGCGTTTCGGCTTCGGCAATCACCGAGTAAGACGACGGCGGTTGAAAACAAAGAGCAGGGTCAAGGGTGATCATGACGGGGTGTGTAAAGGACGCAGCGCTGAGTAGCACTGTCTTATTTTAAGTGTGGTAATTTCAAATACTTCCTGCCTACATTTTTCTTTAATGTTATGCCTGATAATTTCTCCCTCATGATTCACGGCGGTTCGGGGGCGTTAGCCCATATTCGACGAGAGGGCAGTGAAGCCGATTTCATGGAAAGTCTGCACCGCATTTTAGAAGGCGGACGCGAGGTTTTGGCCAAAAACGGTTCCGCTCTAGATGCCGTTGAATATTGTGCGATCGCGCTAGAAAATGACCCCCTTTACAACGCCGGTCACGGGTCAGTACTCAACGAATACGGCGAAGTTGAGATGGATGCCGCCATTATGGATGGCCAAGATTTAGCGGCGGGCGCCGTTGCCGGTATTACCAATATCAAAAATCCGATCGGATTAGCCCGTCGCGTACTGGCCAAAAGCGAGCACGTCATGCTGATTGGCAAAGGTGCGATGGAGTTTGCCAAGCTCTGGGAGGTCGAGGTCATGACCGATGATTACTTCGTGGTGGATGCCCGTATTCGTCAGTGGCGCGACGCCCAAAAGGCCGGAGGCATGATGCTTGATCACGAGGATGCCGAACCGCAGCACAAATTTGGCACCATCGGTGCGGTCGCCCGCGATGCTCAGGGTAACCTCGCCGCGGCCACCTCGACGGGTGGCATTGTTAACAAGCGCTGGGGCCGGGTCGGGGACAGTCCGATTGTGGGGGCGGGGGTGTTTGCTGACAACACCACCTGTGCGGTGTCGGCAACGGGCTATGGCGAGCAGTTTCAGCGCACGGTGCTGTGCAAAATGATTTCTGACTTCATCTATTTCAAGGGGATGGATGCCGGTGAAGCCGCCACTGCTGGGATTGAATATTTGGTGGAAAAGGTGCAGGGTCTCGGCGGTGTCATTGTGATCGATCGCCATGGTCGCTGCGCCACTGGCCATTCCACATCGGGGATGATCTACGGTCTGATTGAGCGGGGTGGGGAAAGTATTTGTCGGCTTTCGTAGCGAGTGAGTTGGGCGCGATCTTGGGGAAGTGGAGAGGTCGGAGAGCTAAAGGGGCGACGGGGCAACGGGGCAGAGATTGTGGAGATGAGATGACTGTTTGACGGTAGCGGTGAGCCGCGATCTCCTGATCCCGGCGTCAGTACGTTATGGTTTTTGGGCATCCATAGCGTTTTGCCAATAATAGCCATACAAAACGTCAAACAGTCATTTATGCTGACTTGAAGCTTTGCAGTGAGGCCGGTGGTTGATTTTCATCACTGTGTGTCGCTAATTGCTGAAAAGTGGCTGATCAAGCGATAAAGATGTTCTCACGCGATCGCTCTGCATCGAGCGATCGCGTTTTTATGGGATTGAGCCCAAGTAAAGCGTATGCAAGCAGTCTTGAAAAAAGAGGCCTGGTTGGCCCGTCCGCGTCAAGACATTCTCGCCGGGGCAGTGGTCGCCTTAGCGTTAATTCCTGAGGCGATCGCCTTTTCGATCATCGCCGGGGTTGATCCTCAAGTGGGGCTGTACGCGTCTTTTTGCATTGCCATTATCACGTCATTTTTGGGCGGTCGTCCTGGCATGATCTCAGCGGCGACGGGCGCAATGGCGCTATTGATGACGCCCTTGGTTAAAGAGTATGGCGTTAACTACCTGTTTGCGACCACGATTTTGACGGGGCTACTGCAGATCGTTTGGGGCTGGGTCAAGCTGGGCAATCAGATGCGCTTTGTGCCGCGTCCGGTGATGGTGGGGTTTGTGAATGCACTGGCAATTTTGATCTTCAACGCTCAACTACCCCAACTCGAAGACGGCAATCTGATGGTGTATGCCCTAGTGGCGGCGGGATTGTTGATCATCTACGGTTTGCCTCGGCTGACGACGGTGGTGCCTTCGCCACTGATTGCGATCGTCATCATTACCGGACTCACCATCTCAGGCAATATCGATGTTCCTAGCGTGGGCGAAATGGGGACATTGCCCACGACGCTCCCTGTTTTGACGCTACCTCAGGTGCCCTTCACATTTGAGACCCTGAGCATTATCTTGCCCTATGCATTTGCCCTCTCACTGGTCGGTCTAATGGAGTCGTTTTTGACTGCTAGCTTCATCGACGACATGACCGACACCCCCAGCAATAAAAACCAAGAAGCGCGGGGACAGGGCGTCGCCAACGTCATCACCGGCTTTTTTGGCGGCATGGCGGGTTGCGCCATGATTGGCCAGTCAGTGATCAACATTCGCTCGGGTGGTCGCACCCGCCTCTCGACCCTGAGCGCTGGTATTTTCCTGCTGATTTTTATCTTGGCGCTGGGCAATTGGGTGGCGCGTATTCCCATGGCGGCGTTGGTGGCGGTGATGATTATGGTCGCCATCAGCACCTTTAGCTGGGGATCGCTGCGCAGCATTCGCCGCGTGCCCAAGAGTGAAACTGCCGTTATGCTGACCACGGTGGCGGTGACGCTGCTGACCCACAACCTGGCCTTTGGCGTCATTGTGGGCGTTGCCCTCAGCACCATTTTCTTTAGCCGCAAAATTGCCAAGCTGGTAGAAGTTTCGCCTCAAACCGACATGGCGGGCGATCGCGTTTATCGGGTCGCTGGGCAAATTTTCTTTGTGTCGGTGGAAACGTTCATTAATGCTTTCGACTTCCGCGAACCGGTAGAACGGGTGGTGATTGACCTCTCCCAGGCCCATCTGTGGGATCAGTCCTCCGTCGATGCGGTGGATCGGGTCGTGTTGCGCTTCCGCAAGCGGGGCGTCGTGGTGCAGCTAGTGGGGCTGAACGAAGCCAGTGCCACTCTGCTCGATCGCCTGGCGATTCACCATAAAGAAGACAGCAGTTTGGAAGATATTGGAGCGCATTGAGGAGTAGAGAGTGGAGAGTGGAGAGTAAGGGGTAGAGAGCGCAGAGGAGAGGGGCGAGGGAGCCGGGGCGCGAGGCGGCATAATCTGTCGCAGTGATGGCAAGAACGGCTACCCATCTCAACTCTCCACCTTCCAACCATCTGCATTTGCAGCTTCAGCCAAGAGAAACGATATGAGGACGTTCACGGCCTTTCTTCTCCCGAGTCTCTGAAGCAAGACTCCAAATCGGCTCCCCTGCCCCTTGACCCCCTACTTTGCCAAATTTGCATCGGGAGTCCGATCTCAGAGAATTGCTATTGACTACTTTACGGCGAATACGCTAGCAGCAGTTGGTTTACGAGTGAGTGGCGCTCACGGGGCTAACTTTGGCGCGATGCAGCAGGGTCTCGCCATGGCAAAAGCCGGCATAGCGCACTTTCACCAGGTCGCCGGTAGCGGCAATGCCATTCATCAATTGATGTTGCTGCGGATCGTAGGGAACCTCTGCACCGACGGCAGCGATCGCCTCAATACCCCACTGCTCTAGCAGGGTCTGCACGGGCTGCACGAGAGGGACAAGGCGGCTAGCGGGCAGGTCGGGATTTTTGGTCACGGCGTGGACGACGGTCGGCCACTGCAGGAGCCAAGATTCTAAAATCGTTAGCGCTTCCCGCTGCCAGCGCTGCTGCAAAAGCGTTTCCTGGTGTTCGAGCTGAGTTTGGAGCCGCTGATATTCGCTTTCTAGCGCCGCGATGCGATCACTGGCTCGGGTGTCGGCACCCTTTGCCGCCAGCTCCATCGCCCCGAAATGACTCAGCAACGTAGGCAGCGAGATCTGTAGGGCCGTCGCCAGCTTTTGCAAAGTTTCTACCCGCATCTGCAGCAGGCGATCGCGACGCAGTTGCTTCACCGCCCAGTCGGAGACACCGGCTCGTTGCGCTAGGGCCCGAAAGCTCGGAATGTCAGCAGCGGTCATGAGCTGACGCAGGCGCTCAGTCGGCGCATCCATTGGCGAATCGGTCGGCACGGAAAAGTTCATCCAAATCAGCCAAACTCCATTGTTATCGAGCGGGTGAGTGAGCGCGTCCATTAGCCGCCAAGTGTTTAGAAATCTTTCCACAGCCAGGCCATTGAGGGGGGGAGAAAAGCTTTGAGGTCAGCCTTCTCAAGGCTCGGTGGGGACTCAGACTCATCTGTAAGGTTCGGCGATCGCTCAGCTACAATGCGGGCAGCGTTTTAGCAGGACTAGAGTTCAGAGGCTATGGTGCGATCGCGATGGGATGCGGGCAGGTTTTCTCAAGGGCTGGGCGCAGTGGCCGGACTGGCTCTGCTGTGGGGCGGGGTCGAACCGTTGCCCGCGCAGGCGCAAACGGCGTCAAATCCGACCCTGCGGATTGGCATTGTGCAGCGATTTGGCCGCAACGATGCCAAGACGCTGGTGATTGAACCGGTCGGTGGCGGCGATCAGCTCACCGTGCAGTTCAAAACGGGGGACGAGTTAGAAACCTTGACCACTAGCCAGGTCGTGCTCGACACCACGCCCACCCCCTTAGACACCACAGCGCTCACCGAGCGGGTCGTGTTGAGCACCCACCGCAGCTTTGAAAGTGCCGAAGACAGCGCCAATCAATGGCGAGACAACGGCATTGAAACCGAAATTGCCCAACCAGACGACTGGCAGGTATGGGCCAGACGCGATGTTTACAACACGCCCCTATTGCGGCGACTGTTGCTGCAAGATCTGCAGGACGCTGGCTATAACGTGTATGTCGATAGCCAGGTTCTGCAGGATCTACCCAAGGCGGCGGCAATCTTCAACGGCTTTCGCTACAACCGCGATGTGGTAAGCATCAGCACTGGGGCGCAGCGTGTGCGAGTGGTGGAAAAAATTGGCGAAGTCGAAGAAACGGTGCGGGTGTATGGCGGCAATTTGCGGCTGCAGCCCAATGCCTATGGCACCTATACCCTGGTCAATCAGGTGCCGATCGAAACCTATTTGCGCGGCGTCGTGCCCTATGAGATCGGCCTCGGCGCACCGCCCACCACCATTGAGGCCCAGGCGATTTTGGCGCGCACCTACGTCCTACGGAATCTGCGCCGCTTTGTGATCGACGACTACGAACTCTGCGCCGATACTCAGTGCCAGGTGTATCGCGGCATTACCGGCGCGGCGGACGTGACGGATCGGGCGATCGCTACCACTCAAGGGCTGGTGTTGACCTATGGCAATGAACTGGTGGATGCGCTGTATTCCTCGAATGCGGGGGGCGTCACGGCGGCCTTTAGCCATGTGTGGAATGGGCCAGATCGACCTTACCTGCAGCCGGTGATCGATTCCGTCGTCGGCAGTTGGGATATCACCGCGCGGTCTTTGAGTGATGAGACGAACCTCAAAGCTTTTCTAGCGCTAGAAGCAGGTTTCAACGAAGAGACCTGGGATACGTTCCGCTGGAGCGAAGACGCCACGTTGGAAAAAATCGGTCAAGACCTGAAAGACTATCTGCAGCGACGCAGCCATCCACTCGCGAACTTTAACGAAGTCCAGCGGCTGGTGGTGACCGAACGCGCTACATCGGGACGGGTGCAGACCTTACAGGTGGCGACCGATGTGGGCGTCGTGACACTGCAGAAGGACGAAGTCATTCGCGCCATCGAAGCGCCGTTGAGCCTGTTGTTTTATACCGGTGGACTCTATGAACAAGTGCCGGGTGAGGCGGAACCGCAACTGGTGGGCTATCGCTTTATCGGCGGCGGCTTTGGTCACGGCGTCGGCATGAGCCAGACCGGCGCTTACAATCTGGGTGACCTCGGCTGGAGCAGCGATCGCATCCTCAAGTTTTACTATCCCGGTACGACCCTGCAACCAATTAGCGATCAGCTCGTCTATAGGCAAGATCCAGCAAATCTTGACGTGCCGGTTAGTCCCGCTGAGGCAACACCTTGAGCAATGCCTAAGATCCGCATCAGATCAGGACTCGTCGGTTTGAAAGCGAACAATCCCCGCTACGCTATAGCTACTAACCGCTTGACCCGTTGGCGCGATCGCGCCTGGCCGTTCTTGTCCTCAAATTCACCCTGGCCGGATCAAGGCGTCCATGTTTATCTCCGGTAGCCGTCATGCCCGAACTGCCACCCTTCAACAATCCGCCACCGAAGCCCGAGGTCATTCCCGCAGGCGAGACGGTGCTGCAATCGCCCACGATCAACACTGACCCGATTGGCGAGCCGACGCCCCCAGCTCGCTGGCAGGGCACGCGTTCTCTGTTGTTGTGGCTAGTACGCTGGGCGTTACTCGGCGCGGGAGTCGGCGGTGCCTGGTTGTTTGGCGTGTTAGTGGCGCAATTTCTCCCGGCACCCAATCCCGATCCACCCGCCCAAGAGATCGTCACGCGGCGCACCAGCCGATTCTTTCAAAAGGTCGTTCGGTTGCCCGATTGGTGGTCTGGCGATGCGCTGAATGACGGTGGAGCACCCCAGACACCTCAGACGCCACCGGCGGCAGCCGCACCCGCAACACCGACTCCGGCAACGCAACCGATCGCCCTCACCGATGCCCAGCGAGAGCAGGTTGAGGCGGAGCTGGAGGCGATTGAGACCGACCTGCAGCAATTACGCGATCGCGCCTCAGCGGTTGAACGACAGCTGGGACTACCCAATATCGAGATTGCCTTAGAAGACCGCATCAATAATGCCGCGAGTCGTCTGACGCCTCCCACAGAGGCGACCCAACCGGCGCCGCCCGCCGCGCCCGCACTGCAACCGACTGTCGGAGAAGTCCCGGACCCGCTATTTCAGGTCAATGCCTTACGGGTAACGTTGCCCAGCGATGTGCTGTTTCCCCCCGCCGAAGCCATCCTGCAAACCAATGCTCGACCTTTACTCGACAGCATTTTGCAAGATGTGGGCCGCTATCCTGAGGCCACGATTATCGTGGGTAGCTACACTGCCACCGAAACAGAGGACAGCACCGCGACGGAGTTGTCCTATCAGCAGGCCCTCGCCGTGCAGCGCTATCTATCGCAGCGATTGGGAGCCAACACGATCCATTGGGTACCCGTTGGCTATGGCAACAGCGCCATTGGCAGCACGGGCGGGCTACAGCTGAGCCGTCGCGTCACAATCGCGATCGTGCCGTAGCGGTGAGGCATTCTCGAATTCGCTAATATCCCGTACGGGCGAGGCATTCTCGGAATCATTTATTGTTTCCAGGCATTCTCGCAATCACCGACAAATCCCGTACGGGCGAGGCATTCTCGGAGTTACCTATCGTTCCCAGTTAAAAATTACCGGCGAGAATGCCTCGCCCCTACCCCCCCTGATTGATTGATGCGTATCATTTACTTTGGCACTCCGCAATTTGCTGTCCCGAGCCTGCAAGCCCTCATCGCCCATGCCGACTTTGAGGTCGTTGCCGTCGTGACTCAACCTGACAAACGCCGGGGACGCGGGAAACAGGTGATGCCTTCCCCCGTCAAAGCGATCGCCACCGCTGCCAATCTTCCCGTTTGGCAACCCGCTCGCATCAAAAAAGATGCCGAAACGCTGGAAAAGCTAACGGCGGCTCAGGCAGATGCCTTTGTGGTCGTGGCCTACGGTCAAATTTTGTCGGCCCAAATTTTAGCCATGCCGCGCTTGGGCTGTGTCAATTCCCACGGGTCACTGCTGCCCCAATACCGGGGGGCCGCCCCAATTCAGTGGTGTCTCTATCACGGCGAATCGGTCACGGGCATCACCACGATGCAGATGGATGTCGGTATGGATACCGGCCCGATGCTGTTGGAACGGAAACGGGCGATCGCCCTGTTAGATAATGCCTGGGATCTGGCGAAAGATCTGGCTGAACTCAGCGCTGAACTGCTCCCTGAAACGCTGCAAAAACTGGATGCTGGTACCCTCACGCCAATCGCCCAAAACGACGACGCGGCGACCTACGCCCCCCAGATCCAAAAAGCTGACTATCAGCTGGACTGGAGCAAATCGGCCCGTCAGCTACACAATCAGGTGCGTGGATTTTATCCCAACTGCGTGACCACCTTTCGCGATAAAGATTTGAAGGTCGAAGCCACGGTGCCGTTGGGCGATGCCGACTGGGAGGAGCTGCCGGATGAGTTACAGGATCTGCGATCGCAGATCGAAACCTTGACGACCGATGATGCACCGGGAACCGTGGCGGCGATCGCCAAGGGGATTGGCCCGATCATTCAAACTGGCAAAGGACTCTTGCTGCTGCATACCGTCAAACCGAGTGGCAAAAAGGCTCAGAGCGGCTGGGATTTTGCCAACGGCAACCGGCTGGAAGTCGGCGAGCAATTAGGCGATGTCTAGCGACGATTCTGTGGGGGCGTTTTTTTATGCCTGGTCGCGATGAACTCAAGGTTTCAGGCTAAACCCGCTCTTACAGAACTACCTCGCTAGGGTCGGTGGCTGCAGCGATCGCTGCAGTAACGTCAGGCTGATCTCAGCTGCCAGCGCCAACAGCGCCACTGGCAAGGCCCCGACTAAGAGAATCGCGGGCTCATACACGGCAAAGCCCAGCACAATAAAATCCCCTAATCCTCCGGCCCCGACAAAGGCCGCTAGAGTGGCGCTGGCAATCACCTCCACGGTCGCCGTCTTAATGCCCGCCACAATCACCGGCAGGGCCAGCGGAATCTCTACCTGTCGCAAAATTTGTGAACTCGACATGCCCATACCCGTGGCCGCCTCTCGCACTGCTGGGTTAATCGTCCGGAAAGCCACATCGGTACTAATCAAAATGGGTGGCATTGCCAGTAGGGTAAGGGCGATCGCGGCAGAGGCAAAGCTGAGTCCCAGGACTGGAATCGCCAAAAACAGGATCGCCAAACTCGGGATCACCCGCAGCGCGTTAAATCCGTTGATCACCACAGTTGAAACCACCGGCGATCGCGAACTCCACAGCCCCAACGGCAGGCCGATCACCATCCCAATCGCTAAAGGCACGGCAACCAACAGCAAGTGCTGCTGAAACGCGGTGACAAACTTATCGCCGTTACCAGAGAGGTACTCTAACGCTTGCTGAAACATCGCGATCGCCTATCGTTTGCTCAATCCGAAAGTTAAGATAAGTGTGTCGGAATTGAGCTCAAAACACAATGCTAGGATCGCAAATTTTACTAGCTTGATAAAAGCTCCTGAAAAGTCAGCCTCGTCAGATGAGCAGTCGTCACAAGATTCATCGAAATCATGATTGGAACAGCACTTGCGATAGCTAGTTTTATCCAGCCTGCACCTCCTCCACAACCCTTCGTTTCGATGCTGGATAAAAGCACTTTGATTGCGATAGTTGACAAGCAAAAATATCTGTTCTCTGGGCCTAAGCGTCGCATCCGCAAATTCAACATGGGCAACAATCGTATAGATCCCGAGCTGATTGCTGATGAGGCTC
>JBHJJI010000134.1:0-25510 GCA_050042805.1 Leptolyngbyaceae cyanobacterium | reverse complement strand
CGTAAGCGCGATGGCCATCCAGGCCTGAAGACGCTTTGGCGAGGCTTCAGTAAGCTGAGTCATCTACTCGAAGGTGCTCAACTTGCCCATAAAGCTTAGTCACCATAGGCCTTACAGCGACTTGTGCGTAATGGATAGCTTCGACAAGGGGGCAGCGACAGCGGGGGATCCCCGATCTGTAGCGCTATTTTGCAGAACTGGTATGAGAGGGTGGATGGGATGTTTTTTTGCGCGACTCCCTAACCAGCGACCGCATCGCGATCGCCGGCCAGTTTCTAACCAACCGATTCGAGCATGACCCAGATCTATCTTGGACTGCTCAGCCTGAGTCTTACCTCCGACCTTTCTGCGAACACCTCAGGCAGTTTCTAAGAGAGAATTTACCGGTTTTGTAAGGGTGGGTTTAGCCAGACGCCTGGTTTCATCGCTAAAAGGTCTCTACAAAACCCGCCCCTACGGGTATGGGTTTTGCTAGAAATCTCCTCAGGTGTGAACTCGGCAGCTCTCTATTCCTTGAGTGCGGCAGTCAAACGACCCTTCCAGATTCTCTGCTCCCTTTCCCCAGAGCTCCCTATCCATTGGCAACAGTGGGTGAAATCACGCCATAGTCTACTAGGCCGTCAACACTGGGTAAGACGTAATCACCAACTCGGATATCTTGCCGCGCCGTTTGGCCTTACAGTTAATCGCCCGAGAGGCTTGAATCTGGTGAATATAGAAGCCTTGATACAAGTCTCGAATAAAATCGCAGTCAGAATTAGACAGCATGACTTTGACACCCCGATGAGCTAACTGTGCAAACGTGTGGTGCAGTCGCTGCTGGTCAGCGGCTTGAAACCCGTACCGGTTATATCGGGTGAAACTACTCGTCGCGCTAATGGGGTGATAGGGCGGGTCAAAGTAGACAAAATCTTCGGGACTTTGGGCCCGGTCTAAAATGCTGGGAAATTGAGCGCAGGTTAGCTCCGTCTGTTGCAAGGCTGCCGAGGCGTGACGCAACGTCTCCGCGTCACAAACCTTAGGCTTTTGATAGCGCCCCATCGGCACGTTGAAATGACCTTTAGAATTTTCGCGATAGAGGCCATTGAAGCAGGTTTTGTTGAGGTAGACCAGACGCGCCGCCCGCCGTGTCGGCGATCGCAATTCCCCGTTCGCCCGCATATCGTAGTAATAGTCGTGGCAGTGGCGGTCTTGATGAATCTGCAGGAGGTCAATCAGAGTTTCCACATCATCGCGCACACAGCAATAGACGTTGACTAATTCTTCATTCAGATCCGCTAAAACGGCTTGACGACATCGAGCGGAGAGGTGAAAGAACACTGCTCCGCCGCCCAAAAAAGGTTCGTGATAACGACCAAATTTTTGCGGAAAATAGGCGTGATATTGCTCAATCAGCCGCCCTTTGCCGCCCGCCCATTTCAGAAAAGGGCGGGGCGTGATCTGGGTTTTGAGGGCAGCCATCATGGCATTAGCAACCCGCGATTGGCAATTTGGGAGTGAATGCTGCCGTTCGCAGCAGAGAAGTTGCTAGGTTTTCCCTGCGGACGCATGTACTTATTGTAAAGGCTGCGGACAATTTGTCTGGTCAATTCATTCACTCCTGAACTGCGATAGGATGAAATCGCAGTGATTTATCGCCAACAATTGCGCTGCTGCTCAAGTTAAAGTCGCGCTGGGTTGAATTATGCAAGAGTTTTTTAAGAATGTTTCACGATATCCCAGATTTTTGATTTCTTTTTCGCTGGGAATCTTTTTCAACGCGATTGAACCCATCGTGCCGTTGCTCAAGCGGCCGACTACCGCGATCGCCCTTGTCGGCCTGGTAATTTCGGCCTTTGTGTTTCTGTCCGTGACGCTGAGAGCCATGCTGGGCCTGTCCGCAGCATAGGTTGGGAGGGTCGTCGGTCAGCCAATCTCAAGACCGTTGGGCGCTGAGTGAAGGACGGTTCAGCGCTCAGCGGTCAACCAGATTTTTTAGAGGACTGTGTCATGGCTAATGATCGGCGAGTTGCCCGAGTTGCATCTCTGATCAAGCGCGAGGTGAGCCAAATGCTTATGTCAGAGATCAAAGACGATCGCGTCGGGGCCGGTATGGCCAGCGTGACGGATGTCGTGGTGTCAGGCGACTTACAGCACGCCAAAATATTTGTCAGCGTTTATGGTACAGATGAAGCCAAAGTGGAAACGATGGCGGGGCTGCAGGCCGCAACCGGCTACATTCGCCGGGAGTTGGGCCAGCGCATTCGCCTGCGCCGCACGCCTGAGATCTTGTTTCGCGAAGATCTGGCCGTTGAGCGCGGCACTCGGGTGCTGTCACTCATTAACGAACTCACTGGTGAGAGTTCGGCTCCTGCTGCTGCAGAGGTGGGTGACCCGGACGACCCCGAAGAGGAAGGCTACGGCACCGATATCCCGGCGGCCACTGAGGAACGGTAGTGACGCGACTTGGTTTGCCTGACCCTGAGGGGCTCTCACTCGCAGCTCAGGTGGCGCAACTCATCACCGTTCGCGCGTCGGGATTTTTATTTGATCATCAGCGTCGCTATCCCCAATGGGAGCTGAACACAGCTGACCTGCGCCACTGTGTTGAGAAACTCGGCATCGGCGGCGTGATCTTGCTTGGAGGCAGTGCCGTTGAAGTCGGGGTGCGATCGCAGCAGTTGCAATCCTGGGCTGAAATTTCCCTCTTGCTCGCGGCGGATATTGAAGAAGGCGTGGGTCAGCGGTTTGCCGGAGCCACCCATTTTCCGCCGCCGATGGCCTTGGCGGCGATCGCCGAGCATGACTTGGCCTTGGCCTGTGACTATGCGCAGCAAATGGGAGCTGTCACCGCCCAAGAGGCGACTGCCATCGGCCTCAACTGGATACTTGCCCCGGTAGTTGATGTCAACAATAATGTTGACAACCCGGTGATCAACGTGCGGGCGTTTGGTGACACGCCCGATGTAGTCGGCAAACTCAGTCAGGCCTTCATTCGTGGGGCGCAGCAGTTGCCGCTGCTCACGACGGCCAAGCATTTTCCGGGGCATGGCGACACCGCTGTCGATTCGCATCTGCAGTTGCCCGTGATTCCCCACGATTATCAGCGGCTTGATCAGGTGGAACTCGCCCCGTTTCGCACCGCGATCGCCAGTGGGGTGGATGCGGTGATGACCGCTCATTTGCAGGTGCCTGCCATCGATCCCCAGCTACCGGCGACCCTATCGCCTGCTATTTTGACGCGGCTGCTGCGGCAAGACCTGGGCTTTGATGGCTTGGTGGTCACCGATGCCCTGATTATGGGGGCGATCACGAACCAATATGGCCCCTACGAAGCGGCGGTGCTGGCGATCGAAGCCGGGGCGGATATCTTGCTGATGCCTGCTGATCCCGCTGGCACCATTGAGGCGGTGTGCGAAGCGGTGCGCACGAGGCGAGTTGCGCCTGAACGCATTCTGATGTCAGTCGAACGGGTTTGGCGCGCCAAGCAAAAGGTGAGCAGTGGCCTCGCCATTCCCCCCGAATCCTGTCACGCCTGGGAGCATGTGCCCCCGCCGCCTGTTCAACTAGAAGCCTTGGCGACGCCCACCGCCCGACAGACCCTGGCCCAGATTCTGCAGGCGTCTACGCAGCGCCGGGGGCAGATTGCACCACTCCTCGCTGCAACTACGGGACAATCGCTGGTGATCGTTGACGACGTGTTGAATACCGATTGGCTCAGCCCTCAAGCGCCCGCGATCGCCCGTCCGGCTCAACGGGGGTATGCTACTCAACTGGTCGATCCTCAA
This sequence comes from Leptolyngbyaceae cyanobacterium, assembly GCA_050042805.1. Taxonomy (GTDB): domain Bacteria; phylum Cyanobacteriota; class Cyanobacteriia; order Phormidesmidales; family Phormidesmidaceae; genus Halomicronema. Next base: position 21,743 of record JBHJJI010000134.1, on the reverse strand, counting down.
ATTTGCCCAGTGCCCGTTGAGTCCCTTGTGGCGTCTGAACAGCGGACCTTGCTCCAAATTTTCAGTCGGGGCAATCCTTTTAGAGGCACGGCTGGACTGAGTGACTATGCCCGCCAGTGCTTTGACCAGCTCAACGCTCACCAACTGCTGGCCGGGTTGGTCGTCTACGGCAGTCCCTACGTATTTGAGCAGCTCATGGGAGAGCTTTCGGCAACCGTCCCCTATGGCTTTACCTATAGTCAAACCCCAGAAGGACAAGCCGTGGTGCTGCATCAACTCTTCGCAACGTCCTCCGTTCAGCCTTCAGGCCAAGGGGCTTTCACAGATCAGCCTTCAGGCCAAGGGGCTTTCACAGATTGATCGTGCTGGCAACAGAGAAAAATTGGGTCGCTGTGGGTCTCTTGAATTCAATGCCGCTCTCAGCGACGAGGGCTCTACTGCAATAGCCTCTTGCCAATTGCGTTCCCCATCCCGCTGGGTTTCTAGCAATTGGCAAGGGCGTGTGAGCAGTGCCACAGTCTACTCGTTTGCCGCCGGCGATCGCCGGCGGCGGCAGCGCTCAGAACAATCTTTCAACTCATACACGAAGTCGGCCCATTTTTTGCGCCAGGTAAAAGGTCGCTGACAGACGGGACAGACCTTGGTCGGCAAATCAGATTTTGAACGTTGACGCGCCATCACTTCGAGTAAATATATCGCTGGCCACTTGGCTGAGGACACCTAGAACACCGGTACAGAAACCCGGTTTCTGGAGCTGAAAGGGTCGATTCCGTAGTTGTATTGATACAAGAAACGGGTTTCTCGCAAGTCACCTCAAATGCCTGAAACCACCATCAAATAGGCTTTTCAATTTCGACTACCGACTTCTTCATGCCAAATTCTGCTATGTGTCTAGTTTCATGATGCCGTCAAACCCTTGAGTTAGCTCAGAGATGTCTGGGGGATGCCAGGGCATGCAAGCCGCTGCGCAAGGATATCAATCCCACTTCTCTGAAACCAGATGACAAATGTAGCTCCCCTGCTCCTCCGCTCCCCTGCGTTGCATTAGTGTCAGAGACGCAATGATCGGTCTCGAACTGGGCAAACCCTGGCAGTATTGAAACACTTTCCCATCGTTGCCACCGGGCAAGGAGTCGGCCATGTCAGCTCAGATCGGTTCTCGTTTTTCCGCCTTGGCACTATCGGGTTTGCTCGGTTTAGGGAGTGCGATCGCAGGCTGCACGGCGACTCCAGAAGACTCAGCGGAAACGATGCCCGATGCCGAAATCGTCACGCTGTACATTGGGCCAGAAACTGCTGAATGCGTGGGGGTTGCGCCGCAAGACTGCTTACAGGTGCGATATGCCCCAGAAGAAGACTATCAGCTGTTCTACAGCCAGATTGAAGGGTTTACCTACGAATCGGGCTACGACTATGAACTGCTAGTGCAAAAAACGCCGATCGAGAATCCGCCTGCCGACGGGTCTTCGATTCAATGGACGCTTGTGGATGTGGTGTCCCAAACCCCTGTCTCTACTGAACCGTAGCGCTTCAGCTCACCCCCACTATCGCAAGCGAGCACCGCGATAGCGCATCTCCCGTTTGATCGCAGCTTTTTGGGCAAAATTTGGCATGTCGCCGGGATGGCCCATGAGCATGAGGGTGTCTTCTTTGGCCAGATAGAGGTTGTTGCCGGGGTGCACAATCACTTCCCCATCAGCTCGCCGCAGGGCCACGATGATAAACGTGCCTTTGCCGCGCATTTCGACATCGCCAATGGTGCCCCCCACCAGGGCCTGGTCGACGGGCATTTCCTGAACTTGAATATCGAGCTCGGCCAAGAGTTCATTCAAACCCACCTGACCGTCAGTCTGAGATAAAAAGTCTACGGCTGACGGGTTAGTGATCAGATGGGCCACCCGAGAAGCGCTAATGGTGGCTGGCAGCACTACATGGTTAGCGCCAGCGAGCCGCAGCTTTTTTTCGGTGGAGGGAATTTCTCCCCGCGCCAAAATGGTGAGGTTCGGGTTCAGCTCGCGGGCAGTGAGGGTAATGAAAACGTTAGCGGCATCGTTGGGCAACACGGTGGCCAGCGTCCGCGCTTTGTGAATTTGCACGGTCTCCAGATTGGTTTCGTCGGTGGCGTTGCCCAAATGCATTAAGTACCCCTCGTCACGGGCCATTTCAATGCGTTCGGGGGCATTATCCAACACTACAAAAGGCTGATGGGCCTCCTTGAGTTGGCGAGCGACCATCTGACCAATGCGGCCAAACCCGCAGATGATGACGTGATCTTCCAATAGCTCGATATCTTTGTTCATGCGTTTTACGTCGATAATCTTACGAATTTCGCCTTCGGTGATGAGCTGCACAAAGCCGGAAACGGTATAAGCCACCGATAACACCCCGGCAATAATCACCAAAATGGTGAACACCTTGAGCGTGGTTGAGGTGAGCGGCTGGACTTCGCCGTAGCCGACGCCAAAAATGGTGATGACCACCATATAAATGGAATCGAGCAGGGTCCAGCCCGCGAGAACGTAACCGCTGACGGCGACAACGACCGTCAGGACAAAGGTGGAAATGCCGATAACGATGCGTTGAAAGGGAGTTTGCATAGCCGCGACCGAAACTCTGCCCATCCTATGAGAGGACATAGGGGCAAAACGCTACCCAGGATACGGATTCGCGATCGCGCCAGGTGTCGTTGACAGCATGATTCCGACGGCTAGGTGAATTGGGGGCTGATTTCCTGCTCGCTGAACCGGCAGTTAGCAAACTTTCACAGCACTATCACACCGCTGCAACAGCCCCGTCATATCCCCTGTCTACAGTAGGGATGTTAGACAGCAAAGCCCCAGCACACCATGGGGTGATATTCATGAAAGACCCTGTGAACCACGACATGAACGACCCTCTGAACAAGCAATCGACGTTCCCTTCACACCAGTCAGCTCGGTGGGCTCAGCGCACCGGGCAGGCTTTTCTCTTCATGTTGGTAGGGGCTGGACTGGCCACCGCTGGGACGGGTGCCCTGCAGGCGATGCAGCCCCGGCTAGAGGCGCAACCGTCTACTCCCGAACTGCCTGCGGCTGCCCCCACGATCGCCGCTACCCCTGCCAACCCCGCTGCTCTGGGCACCTCTAGTTTTGTGGCGGCTATTGTGCAAGAGGCCGGTCAAGCCGTGGTGCGCATTGATGCGTCGCGCACGGTAACCAGTCAGGTGCCAGAAGCCTTTCAAAATAATCCGGTCTTTCGCGAGTTTTTTGGCGACCTGCCGGAATCGCGCGAACGCGTGGAGCAGGGCGTGGGCTCGGGTTTCATCGTCTCTGAAGAGGGCACGATTTTTACTAACGCCCACGTGGTGGAAGGCTCTGACACCGTGCAGGTCACGCTGAAAGATGGCCGCACGGTCGATGGTCGCGTCGTGGGCACTGACCCGCTGACGGATGTGGCGGTGATTGATATTGATGCCGACAACCTGCCCACTGTGCCTCTGAGCGACTCGAATCAGCTACAGCCAGGCGAATGGGCGATCGCGATCGGTAACCCCCTAGGCTTAGATAACACCGTGACCGTGGGCATTGTTAGCGCCACAGGCCGCACCAGTGGACAAATCGGCGTCGCCGACAAACGGGTCGATTTCATTCAAACCGACGCCGCGATCAATCCCGGTAATTCCGGCGGTCCCCTGCTGAATGAGCGCGGCGAGGTGATTGGCATGAACACGGCGATCATTCAAAACGCTCAGGGCATTGGCTTTGCGATTCCGATTAATGCGGTGGATCGGATTGCCAATCAGCTGGTTACCACCGGGCAGGTTGAGCATCCCTATTTGGGAATTCGTATGGTGGAGCTCAACGAGCAGACCAAGGCGGCGCTCAACGAAGATACAAACTTCAACATCGACGCGGATGAAGGCGTGGTGATCGTAGATGTCGTGGGTAACTCACCGGCGGCTAAAGCGGGCCTACAACCCGGTGATGTGTTGATCTCGGTCGATGGTGAGCTGATCGCTGCTGCTGCCGATGTGCAGAAAAAGGTCGAGGAAACCGCGATCGGGGCCGATTTGAACCTGCAAGTCCGTCGCAACGGCAATCTGCAGGCGATCGCAGTGCAGCCCGAAGCCATTCCCACCGAATCGCTTTAACGCTAACGCTTACACTTTCTTCCTCACCCGAACCGACAGTTCAAGGCAGCCTTTCGAGGCTGTCTTTTTTTTGATCGGTGATGGCCAACCCAGAATTAACTGATGTCATTTCCAGCTCAGCCAACTCGCAACTCAGCTTAAGAGCAGGCTTAGGGCACGGCGGACATACGCTGACCAAGATTCCGATGTCGGTGGAAAAATCAATGCATAAAGCATGATTCCACTCATAGTGTCGAATACCAACCCTGGATCTAAATCCTGTTGAACCTCATTTCTGGCTTGTGCCCGTTCAATCACAATGGCAAAAGATTGTCGTCTCGGCTGTAGGTATTTTTCCCAATAGATTTGGGCAAACCCAGAGTTGCTTGCGGCACTACTGATGATCATGGCGATCATTTGTCGCCCCAGTGGAGTTAGTGTGATTTTCGCCGCGTTTTCAATCAGCGCATCAATGTCAGCCCAAAGGTTGCCTGTATCAGGAACTAAAATTTCTTCTCGCATACTCTCAATAGCATCAGCCACTAGCTCTTCTTTGCTGCTGTAGCGTCGATAGATAGTTGTCTTGCCGACCTTGCCACGGGCAGCAATGGCTTCAATACTCATCGCCTCAAAGCCAACTTCTGCCAACAATTCCAGCGTGGCTCGCAATATCGCTTGGTGAGAGGCGTTGCTGCGAGGCCTGCCGGGTGACTTTTTCCTGACATTATCCATAAATGCTATTATTTCGATACGCTACTGTTTCGGAATTTAATCATGGATCAGTGTCCTTGTTATTTAGATGGGCAAAGTACGCAAACCTTACGAGAAGGTCTAGCCGAGTACTACGCTCTCAATCCTCATGTGACCGATCCGGCAACGCAACCATCAGATTTTGCCAAAATCTTGCGAGCACACGATGTCGGTCATGTAATTTACGGCTGTGACACAGGCATGTACGACGAGCTTAAGATCTTGCCCCTATTTTGGTGGACGAGTGAATGTACGTTTCGGGCGTATCTCAAGATGAAAAATTCGCCTGCTGTCGATGTTATGTATGAGGACATGATCAAAGAAAAGGGAGTTCTCTGGCTTTATGGAGCAGTGTTGCGAGTACTCCCTGGGGTGATGTTAGAGCTGATTCCAGTCTGGTTCAAAACTCGCAACCGCCAAAAACTGCTACCGTTTCTGGAATTTGAGCCGCTGCTTGATCGATCTCTAATAAATATTCGTCAAGATTTTGATCTCTTGTCATTCATTAAATAAATTTCTGGGAATTTCAGCTGCGCATGGTGTCAAGAGTTCATCCGTAGTCTGACGTCAGCGATCGCGGTTGGCGGCAAAGCGCCGGTTAGGATGGAGAAAATGCTCGCCAAGAGGCCCCGATGACCGCTCCCAAAAGCCAGTGGCAAACACCAGAAGTCGCGCTTTCCTTTTTGGAGGGGGTGCGTAGCGCGATTCCAGGCGCTGATTTGCAGATGGCGATCATGGGCAAAATTGTTGAGCAATGGTGTCGCCCGCCGTTCACGATTCTCGATCTGGGCTGTGGCGATGGCGTACTGGGACGATATCTGCTCGATCGCTTTCCTACCGCGCGGGGAATTTTTGTCGATTTTTCGGAGCCGATGCTGGCGGCGGTGCGTCACCAGGTCAGTCATGTACCCCAGGCGCAGGTGCGAGTTGCCGATTTCGGCACTGCCGAGTGGGTTGAGTCCGTGGCCGATCAGGGGGCGATTGACGTGGTGATTTCAGGATTTGCCATTCATCATCAGCCCGACGATCGCAAGCAGACCCTGTATGCCGAGATCTACGATCGCCTGGCCCCTGACGGCGTCTTCCTTAATTTGGAGCATGTGGCTTCCGCAACGACTGCTGGGGAAGTCCTGTTTGATGAATTTTTTATCGATGATCTGTACGCCTTTCACGCCCAGACGAATCCAACTGTTGAGCGTGAGGCGATCGCCGACAAATATTATCGGCGAGATGACAAAGTTGAGAACATTCTCGCTCCCGTAGACCAACAGTGTCAGTGGCTACGCGATATCGGCTTTCGCGATGTCGATTGTTTTTTCAAAACCTTTGAACTGGCCCTGTTTGGCGGGCGCAAGTGATTCTCAGGCGCAATTTTGGGATCGCCCAGGGAGTCGGGGAGAGAGGGATCGGGGGGATTTTGCCAAAGCGGTTTGTGGTCTAACGGTGCCAATCAGTGACGCCACCCGGCTTATCAATCAGCGTGATGCCCTGAGCCTGCAGTTCATCGCGCAGGCGATCGCTCTCGGCGAAGTCTTTGGCCGCTCGGGCCGCTTGGCGCTGGGCAATCAAGGTCTCCACCGCCTCATCCGTGATGCCGCCAGTCGTCGTGTCAGGCGCTGTTGGTCGAGCTTCTAGGCCCAAGACCTGAGCCAGACATACTAGGGTTTGCCAGCGCTGTCGTAGCTGCTCAGCAGTTGTATCAGCCGCCCCGGTGTGGGTGATCAAATTGCCCGCCCTTCGCAGTTCCTTGGCTAGGTCAAACAGCACGGCGAGGGCTTCTGACGTATTAAAGTCGTCATCCATCGCGGTTTGAAACTGCTGCACCGCCGGACTCTCGCGATCGATGCGCATCGCAGCGGGATTGTTGAAGTCGGGATCGTCCACATCGGCCCACCCGAGCTTCGCGCCGTAGTCAGGGCCAAACCGCAAGCCCTCGGAAAGTGTTTGCCAGCCATTTTTAACTGCCGCGATCGCCGCATCGGTAAAGTCCACCGGTTTGCGATATTGGCCCTGCATCAAAAACAACCGCACCGCCATGGCATCGGGCGCATCGGACGCATCGAGTAGCTGCCGAATGGTGGTGAAGTTACCTAAGGATTTAGACATCTTCTCGCCGCCGACATTGACCATGCCGTTGTGCAGCCAATAGCGGGCGAGGGGATGGCCCGTCGCGGCTTCTGACTGGGCGATCTCGTTTTCGTGATGGGGAAACACCAGGTCGCTGCCACCCATGTGAATGTCGATGGAGTCACCCAGGCGATCGCGAATCATCGCTGAGCATTCAATGTGCCAGCCCGGTCGTCCCGGTCCCCAGGGTGACTCCCAAAACGGTTCACCCGCTTTAGCTCCCTTCCACAGGGCAAAGTCAAAGGGGTCTTGTTTGGGGCTATCAGTGGCTGTCACGCGCCCGCTGGCCCCGGCCTGCATATCGTCCAGCTTGCGCCCCGAGAGCTTGCCGTAGCCGTCAAACTTCCGCACTGCGTAATAGACATCGCCATCGGCGGGGTAGGCGTATCCCTTCTGCTCCAGTTCCGTAATCAGTCGCTGAATGCCGTTTAGGGTTTGGGTGGCATAGGTATATTCGTCGGCCTCCAGCACGTTCAGTCGGGCCATATCCTCAAAATAGGCCGCTGTGTAGGTCTCTGCGACTGTTTGCATGGAGGAATTTTCGGCCTTGGCGCGGTTGAGAATTTTGTCGTCAATATCGGTAAAATTTTGCACGTAGTGGACGTCATAACCCCGCCACATGAGATAGCGCCGCACGGTGTCCCAGGTGATGTAGCAGCGAGCGTGGCCCAAGTGAGAATGGTCGTAAACGGTGACCCCACAGCAGTACATCGTGACCTTGCCCGGTTCTAAGGTTTCGAGGGGCGTTTTTTGACGGGTCAACGTGTTGTAGAGAACCAAGCTCATGGCAGTGCTGCTAGCGGGGACATAGATCGATTCAACACTGAATAGGGGGCGGGGGCAAGATGGGTAGTAGGGTGGATGGGGAATGTGAGGGTGAAGAGAGGCAGAGGAGCTGGGGGCTAGAGCAGCGAGTGCCGCATGGAGAGATCGCTTTTCCGCATTCTGACTGCCGCATTCTGACTGCTGCTTGCGAGTTGCTCACGCCTAATTTCTACCTTATCTATACTGAATTTCAATATTTTGAAAAATGACTGAGGCGCATGACATGACCGGGGAACGTATTGGGGTGGCCGTTTTGGGGACAGGATTTGGCCAAAAAATTCATATCCCAGGGTTGCAAGCGCACCACCGCACGCAGCTGGTGGCGGTTTATCACCGCGATCTGGCTAAGGCGCAGGCGATCGCGGCTCAATACCAGATTCCCCACGCCTGCGACACGCTGGCCCAGGTCTTGGCATTGCCAGAAGTGGATGTCGTCAGCATTGCGACGCCACCCTTTTTGCATTTGGAGATGGCGATCGCCGCGCTAACTGCCGACAAACACATCTTGATCGAAAAGCCCACGGCGCTTTCAGTGCAAGAGGCGCAACAGATTGAAGCCCTAGCGCAGCAGCGCCAGCGAGTTGCCACAATGGATTTTGAATTTCGCTTCGTGCCTGCCTGGCAGCAGCTGCAGGCGTTGCTGGCATCGGGCTATGTAGGCAACTTGCGCTTGGTCAAGGTGGACTGGATGGTGCCGGGGCGAGCCGATCCCGCCCGCGCCTGGAGCTGGTACGCCCGTCAAGATCAAGGCGGCGGTGCCTTGGGGGCCTTTGCCTCGCACACCTTCGACTATCTGGCCTGGCTCTTTGGCCCGGCGCAGCGGTTATGTGCCAACCTGACGACGGCCATTCCCCAGCGGCCTGATCCGGTGACCGGCACCCTGAAGCCGGTGGATGCCGATGACACGTGCACACTGATGCTAGAGCTGGCGGGGGGTGTGCCGGGGCAGGTGACCATTAGCTCCGTGACCTATGGCGGGCGTGGTCACTGGCTAGAGGTGTATGGCGATCGCGGCACCCTGGTGCTGGGTAGCGATAATCTCAAAGACTATGTTCACGGTTTCAAACTGTTTGGGGCCGCTGCTGGAGAGGCTTTGCAAGAATTGCCGATTCCTGAGCGTTTGGCGTTTCCTAAAACCTACGACGATGGCCGTTTAGCGCCGTTCATTCGAGTGGTTGATCACTGGGTCAACAATATTGACCAGGGCATCAGCCACGCGCCTTCGATCACTGAGGGGGTATACTCTCAGCTAATGATGGACTTGGCCCACAACGCGCACCAGAGGCGGGCCTGGGTTGATGTTCCCCAAAAACCGTAACTCACTCTATGAAAAGCCCTCTCGTGTTTGCCATGACCTTCGGTTCAGAACCCTCTCGAGAGAAGTCGGGGATCATGCATTAAAATGAGCGCTTTGATCCCTCTATCCCGTTGCTTAAGTCAAATATCTTGACGGCAAGCATGCGTAAAACCCGTTAGCCTAAGGTGATATTGAACGCTTCTCTCAACCTTTCGGGATAACTAACTAAGAGACCCTTTCGCAAGCTACGCTATGGCCTTGCAAAAATTTTCGATAGTGCTTCTGCAAAAGGTCCGCCAGCATGTGCAATCACAGCTGGTGCTACCGGTGTCAGAGCAGAACCCAGTAGCGGATAGCAGTGAACGCGAGCAAGCGATCGCGGAGTTTGAACCGACTTCGCTAGATGCTTTAGGAGATTTGTTTCGCGTCGGCGGGTTTGACGATGAGGATGAAACCGCCCCCAACACTGAGGGCCGCTGGTTTATTAGCACGGCCAATCCGGCAGCGGCCATCTATAAGCTACCGGGGCTATCGCTCAAGCCCAAGGTGCGTCTCGTGACGTATTTACAGCGTCAACCCAAGGGTGGCATGGGGGTTACCTGGGCACTGCCCGAACTGATGAGCACCACAGCCATTCTTGAAGATGCGCTGACCAGTTCCTCCTCCGGCACGATTCCTCCCCATCCGAACGGTGCATTGGGCAACGTGATGGACGGCATGGCAGGCGATCGCACAGCCGGGTCTTATCTGGCCGCATCTATTCTCTTGCGCGAGCTGAAAGAATTTGGTCGCAGTGGCCTTAACCGTCGTTGGTTCTATCACCAGCTGATCGCTACGCCCCCACCGGATAAAACGTGGCAATGGCGCACAAAACAGCCCTTGGTAGATATGTCTCCAAAAGTGCAAATTCAGGACAACAACACGGTCTTGGTGGAATTTTTCTCTTATCGGATGGCTCCTCCGATCGCAATTTTTCGCCACGTCGATCACTATGTGGCAAAGTCTTATCGCCCCAAGACCCACGATCAAGTGGTGGCTTTGCCCTAGTCGGCTGCGGCGTCAGTTTCCACGCCCTGGTCTTAGACCGGGATGTGAGGGAGAAAGCAAACTGGGATGGTGGTGTTGCCGCCCGCCATGCCATGCTCGGCTCCAAGCGCAACGTTTCTCACCAGGGTCAGGAGCCGCTGCACGAGGGGCCGTCTCGAAGGGGAGGCTGGTATGAATTTCAAGGTTCACAGCAGAGCTGCGATCGCTGAATTGAAACCAGACCTGCCCTAATGCCAAGTCTCTGAAATAAGACGACAAATCCGGCCCCCTGCCCCTGAGTCTCGGCGTTGTCAAAATTGCCTCGGCAGTCCAAACACTGAAAATGGCTTTTATCCCTGCGCAAAAAACTGCTTCAGATGTGCTGTCATGCTGTCGACGACTGAGTCAGTTGATTGGGCCGCTTGGGCCTCGGCCTCTAAGCGTTTCACCGTGGCTGCATCAAGATTCAGTAGCCCGACGAGCCGCTGATAGGCATCTGCTTCTTCAGAATTAATCAGGGCTTCTTCGGGGGTGCGAGCACTGCTGCTAATGACTTCGTAGCCTAGTCGCAGCACAAATTCTCGTTCCTCTTGAGTCTGTAGTTTGGGGACAGACTCTTCGAGGGGAATGTTTTGCATCAGGTAGTCGCGCAGCTCTTTTTGCAAGGCGGCTTGCCGCTCAGGATCTTGGGCAAACAGGCCACTAAAGCGCGTGAGCATCAAATCGACTTCCTCTTGGGCGAGGTTGCCATCGCTCCAAGCCATGGAGGCGACAATGCGCATCAGCGCCAACTGACGGGGTGAAATCGAAGGGGGTGGGGGAACTTGGAGCGTCATCGAAAACTCCTACAAATTGCAGCAAAGCAGCCTTGATTCAGTTTTAGTGAACAGCCCGACGCACTTGCGACCAAGCGTTGATGCGTCACGCAGAGCGATGCCCCACCCGACGGAATCGATTCCGACTGACTTAGACGGCGTTAGTAGAACTGAAAAGGGTGCATTAAAGCTCACGCTATCACGGGTTTCAAAGCTGTCAGCCAGTCTCGTAACTGATCTCTACAGAGGCCGTTACAAATGTCTGCAAACGAGGATAGGCCGCATCATGTTGGTGATCGCCCACTTCAGGTCAAAATTTGCGGCTGATGGGCTCTTGCCACCATTCCGATGACTTGTAGAACGCGATCGCCCGTTGGGTAATATCGATTCTCTGAAACAAGGCTACAAATCTGGCTCCCCTGCCCCAAGGCTTCTCGGCGTTGTCAAGATTGCCTTTGGCGTCTGAACCGTGGGAATTGTGATTAGCCCTTGCCAGCCAGCTGACTCAACTGCTTAGTATTTGTGAGCAAAATTGCGTCGTGGGCTTCATCGATTTTGATCCAGCCTTTCTCAATGAGCTTTTCCATGATTTTGCTGGTTTCTTCTTCGGAAATGTCGGCGACATCAGCCAAGTCATGGGGCGGAATGTTGAAAATGGCGACCCCGTGATCGCTCTGCTGACCGTAGGATTCACTCAAGCTGGCGAGAGTGTTGGCCAGTTTGACCGCTGGGGGTTGGTTACGGAGCTGAAACCGGAAGTTGGTCTGGCGTAACCGCTGCACCATCAGTTGGAGCATGCGGTGGTGTAGCTGGGAGTCTTTAAACAACGTTTGAATAAAGCGCTGGGCCGAAACGCTCAAAAGCTTGACAGGGGCTAGCGCAACGACATCTGTCGATCGCGGCGATTCATCTAAGATGGCCATCTCCCCGAAGAAATCGCCAGGGCCTAACACTGCCAGGGTGACGGCACTATCGCCTGCGTGGCGACGAACCTTGACCCAGCCTGACTCAATAAAATAGACGGCATTGCCCCAAGCATCTTCCATCAAAACCGCTCGGTTAGCTGGGTACTCATGCTCAGTTGAAACAGACAAGAGCCATTCCACCGTTTCAGGATTGGCCACGTCAAAAAGCGGAAAAAGCTCACTAAAGGCTACTGTCTGCATAGGAATTTCAGGGATGGGGCTAGGAGCGAAAATGAGAGCGATTACGAATTCTGGTTAACCTGCGGCAATTGCCGATTAACGGTTGAAAATCTGAACTCATACTACCCACAAACCTTTGTCAATATCCATCATTTCTGCACAAACCAGACGGAGATCGCTATAGGGCAAGCGTTTTGGCCTACAGCGTGAGTTTGGGAATACCTAATCCTAACTCTTGCGAGCGCACGGCGACGACTGCTTCTCGCAGGGCAGGCCGATACCGTTCGACGTGGGCAGGCCAGCCAATGATCATGGGCTGCCGATGAATCAGGCTTTGTGGATAGACACTGTTTGGGTCAAAGCGAATTGGTTGGCCGTCTAAATCGCAGCAGACGAGCCCCGCCGCCTCTGCCAGGGCCAACGGCCCTGTGGTGTCCCACAGCTTGACTCGCCCATTGAGATAGACGTAGAGGCCCGCCTGCCCCTTGATGACCTCTAAAACTTTGAGACCAAAACTCCCCAAGGAGTCAAAGACGAGCTGGGGTAGTCGCTGGGCGATCGCGGCCCCAAAGTGGCGCTGGTCGCGATCGCCCAGCAGCAGGGTTGTATTGTCTTCCAGGGTTTGCGGCTGCGGCTCTAGCGGTACTGTCTGTCCTTGGCCATCCTGTTGAAACAGGCCCCACTGGTGCCCTCCCCAATACAGCCGATGTTGGGCAGGCGCATAAACCCACCCGGCGCAAGGCCGATCGTGAGCCAACAATCCCACCATCACGGAATAATGCTGACCGTGGTTGATAAAATCCTCGGTGCCATCAATGGGGTCGATAAACCAGATGCGATCGCAGCGGGTCAAAAAGGCTGCCGCCGAGGCCTGGTTTTCTTCGGTCACGACACCGTCTGCCGGAAACTGGGTGGCGAAGGTTTTGGCAAAAAAGCGATCTAACGCTTGGTCTACGGTTGTGACGTAGTCTTCGTAACCTTTTTCAAACACTTCAAACGTTTCGGCGGCAGCTTGGCGGGCTTGCTGCCCCCCTTGTAAAACTGCTTGCAAAATTACGGCGTTTTCTTCTGCAGTGAGAATGGGCATGGAAGGTGTCAGATCACGGTTGGGGCAGAATAGTGACAGTGTCCCACGCTGCGGCCATCCGTTCGCCTCAATTCGCCCAGTGGCCAATCACGAGTAGGTAGCTTGCCAACTCATGCGGGTCGATCGCCCCAGAGGACAGCAATATTTCTTAAACTAAAGAATAGCCGTCACTACCCAGGGTGCTGATTGCCCTGAATCTCAACTATGACTTCTGCTCCTTCTCGCGATCGCGCGGCTGCCCCACCTGACCAGAATTGGCAAATTGAACTGCTCTACGATGGCGACTGTCCGCTTTGCGTGCGCGAAGTGAACTTTTTACAGAAAAAAGACGCGGGTCGAGGGCTGGTCAAGTTCGTTGATATTGCCAACGACGCTTACCAGCCCGCTGATCACGGCGGCATTGATTTTGAGGCGGCCATGGGGCGTATTCACGCGATATTGCCTGACGGCACTGCGATTAAAAATGTTGAGGTGTTTCGGCGCATTTACAGCATTCTGGGCATCGGCTGGATGTATGCTCCGACCCGGTGGCCTCTGGTCGGGCCACTAGTCGACTGGATTTATGATATCTGGGCCGATTGGCGGCTTAAGGTGACGGGCCGCGCTGATCTGCAAACGCTGGTGGCTGAGCGTCAGGCGCGTTTAGCGGCCTGCAGCAATGAAGAGCGCTGTCGACTTTAGCCCGACGCGCTCTACCATCCGCTCTAGCGCGCTTGGGGATCGATGGCCCGATTTGGGTGGCCGAGCCGTCGTGAAGTCACCCGCTATAGCCGCGAGATGACGGGGGCGATCGCCTCTGCCCAGTAGAAAGTCCTCATTCAACGATGCTGTAGGGTGTGTTGTGAACATTACCTGGATTGGTTTTGGGGCGTCACGCCAAGCGATAACTCACCCTACGATATTAGGACGACCCACTCATTAGCACCGTAAAACAAACCGTTAGCAAGGTTGCTCAGTGCGTTCACTGGGCAACCTTGCTAACGGTTAGATGGCGGCCACTGACCCCGAAGTTTTTTGATTGAATGCTTCAATTAAGAAGCTCACCACAAACTTGGACATGCTGACATTTCAACCGCCCGGATTTGAACAAAAGGTTCTGGAAACGCCCTTGGGTGTCATGGCTTATTACACCCAGGCTGCTGGAGGCCTGTGGGATACGCCAGACAGTTCACCAGATCGGGGGACGCTGATTTGCCTACATAGTTTGGGGGGCGGGTCGTCAGCCTATGAGTGGTCAAAGGTGTATGGCGCTTTAGCCGCTGACTATCGCATCATTGCGCCCGATTTGGTGGGGTGGGGGCAATCAGCGCATCCGCAACACGGCTACAGTACCGAAGATTACTGCGAGATGATTGCCTACCTGATTGAAGCGATCGCGGGCACTCCGGCTGTAGTAGCAGCGACGTCTCTGACAGCCGGCGTCGTGGTGCAGTTGGCTATCAAGCGACCAGAGCTGCTGAAAGCGCTATTTCTCGTGTCGCCGTCAGGCAACGATGATTTTGGTGCTGATTACGCCTACAGTTTGCCAGCCGTCTTGGCCGGAACGCCGGTCATTGATCGCCTGGTGTATCAGTTGGGAGCCGCGAACGAAGCAGCAGTCACCCAGTTTCTCGTTAATTTTTTGTTTGCCTACCCCGATCGCATCACGGCGGAAATTGTGAATGCCTACACGGCTTGCACGCAGCAGCCCAACGCGGAGTACTCCGCATTGTCTTCGCTGAAAGGCGATGTCTGCTTCGATCTGACCCGCTATATCGGTCAGCTCACGGTGCCGACAACCCTTGTTGTGGGTGAAGCAGCGCGGTTTAATCGTCCCGGCAAAACCAAACGACTGGCGGCGCTCAATCGGCGGGCAATTCAAGCAGTGCATGTGGTACCTGAGGTCGGTGTGCTGCCCCATGTAGAAGCCCCAGCGGTCGTGACGGGGCTGTTGCGGGCTTTTTTGCGCGGCGTGCTGACAGCGCCGGAAGCTGAAATACCGGTAACTTCTGCGGTCGCGTGAAGTCTCTAATTGGGTGACTTTGCTCTCGGACGCACTGGCTGCTGTTGGGGACTGGGGGCGTGAACTTACCGATTCTCTGTTACAAGACGGCAAAACTGCCCTACCTGCCCTTCAGCTGTCCGACGTTGCCAAGATTGCAGTGGCATCTAAGCTTTGAGAATTGGGATTATATCGATTCTCAGAAACGAGGCTACAGATCTGGCTCCCCTGCCCCTCGGCTCCCCGGCGTTGCCAAGATTGCATCGGGAGTCCGATCACTGAGAACTGGTGTTACCGGGTCTCCCATAGGTTGCCGGCAGGCGATGTTTTCTGAACCCTACTGTCGTGGGATGAAGGTCGAAATCTTGAAGGCGATCGCATTCAAACGGCGAGCTTAGATCGCGTAAAGTTGACAATGCGACCAAAACTTTCGGGGTCTAGGCTGCCCCCACCGACCAGCACGCCATCAATTTCGGGCTGTGCCATGATTTCGTCGATATTGCCTGGTTTGACCGAACCGCCATACTGAATCGGGACGTTAGACTGATCAAGCTGCTGACGGATCGTGCCAATCACGTGGTTGGCATCGCTCGACTTGCAAACATCTCCCGTGCCAATGGCCCAAATCGGCTCGTAGGCAATGACCAAGTTATTTTGATCCACACCCACCAAATCTCGGGCCAGTTGCTTGCTGATAATGTTTTCGGTTTCACCGCAATCGCGCTGCTCTTTCGTTTCGCCGACGCACAAAATCGGGCTCAAGCCGTGACGTTGCGCCGCTAGCAACCGCTCGTTCACCGTTTCATCCGTTTCGCCAAAATACTGCCGCCGCTCACTGTGACCCACAATGACGTAACGAACCCCGATTTCTGTCAGCATGTCGCCTGAGATCTCGCCGGTGTAAGCGCCGTCATCTTCCCAATGGATGTTTTGAGCCCCCAGCATGATCCGACTGCCGTGCAGGTTTTTAGACAATGCTCCGAGCGTGGTGAAAGGCACGCAGAGAATGACTTCGCGATCGTCAGGTGTCTCGGCGATCTGGCTCATAAACCCTTTCAGGAACGTCAGTGCGTCCCCTTGGGTTTTGTGCATTTTCCAATTTCCAGCGATAACAGTCTTACGCACAGGTCGTTTACTAAATTGATTTACAAGCGGTATGCATCATTGCATCCTACTAGCAAAGGTTGCCCGAATCAAATGATGGGGAACCAGGAGGCACGATGGAGAAGCTTCCGGCTAGTCAGGTTTTATCCCCTCGCAGAGCGGCTTTCAGCGGATCAGATGGCGACCTGGGGCGGGGCGTTATGCGCGTTGTTGATGGGCCGCTGGCCTGAGAATTCAACTGCCGCCCCCCGCGATCGCCAGCCTCGGTGAAGAGGCCTTTCGGCAACACAAACTTTACACAACAAAACAGGCTAGGTGCTAAAGCTGACCTAGCCTGCTGAAGTATTTTTGGGCGCTGAGGAATGCTCTAGTCGGCGGCGACCCGAATGTTGATCGTTGAGGTTACCTCAGCATGCAGCTTGATCGTGGCGCGATATTCGCCCAATTTGTTGATGTCAGGAACGGTAATGTCGCGACGATCCACTTCTTTTTGCGTGGCTTCTTGAATCGCTTCAGCCACATCAGCCGCAGTGACGGTACCAAAAATCGCGTCTTCTTCGCCGACCGGCTTCTTAATCACAAACATGCCGATGGTTTCTAGTGCGGTCTTCATGGACTCTGCATCGGCTTTGATTTGCTCTAGACGCTGGCGGATCTCTTCACGTCGCCGCTCTACCTGCTTGAGTACGCCTGGAGTCGTGCGCACTGCCAACCCTTTGGGAAACAGGTAATTGCGGGCATACCCTGGGGCGACTTCTACCAAGTCACCTGAAATACCTAATTTGCGAATGTCTTCTTGTAAGACAACTTGAACTCGTTTAGCCATGATTTTCCTTCATACGCCCGGTCTAATACTCTACCCAATGGCAGTCCTGAAAGGCAAGCCTCAATCACGATGTTGACCAGCCCGATCGCCCCAGCGACCGAGTTGACAGGCGGCACTGGCCCACGGCCTGACGACTAGCGCCAGGAAATGAACGATCGCCCCCAGCAAAAGTGGCAGAATAGCCATAGCTCGGAGAGATGGCACCATGCAACAACTATTGCTTGTCCTGATATTGGCCCTGTGGGTGATGGTGATCGCGATCGTCTCGGTGCAGAACGCCACCCCAGTGGCGATTGAGTTTTTGGGCCTGCGCTCGGTTGAGCTGCCGGTGGGCGTCGTGCTCAGCTTTTGCGTCGCCGGGGGGCTCGTGGTGACAGCGTTACTGATTACGGTGGCCCGCGATCGTCGCCCGCAGCGATAGCCCGAATTCACGATTAGAAATCAACGTCCCACCAGCCAAAGCCAGGGCCGATAAACCGAACGGTGAGCCAGAGGGCCACCATGGCAAAAATGCCAATCCAGGCACCTCGGGTGGTCCAGGCGACAAATTTTTCACTCTGACCTTTGGTGAGTGGAATCCAGGGCAAGATGTTTTCATCCTTGCCGTAGTCGTCTCCTAGCTGTTCTTTGCGGCGTTTGGCTTCTCCCATGACAGACCCTATGAGAAATGTCAGCAACCGATGTCTTGTCCCATCAGTGGGGCGACGCCGGTTATTTTGCATCATACCCTGTTCTAAAAGCGATGCTGATTGGGCGGTAAAGCGGTGGGTTCTGACAGCCACAGTCGCTGACGCTGGTGAAAGCGAATGGCCGGGTTGAGGGCTTCTAAAATTTGGCGACCATAGCTGCGATGATTGACGCGGTTATCTAAAATGGCCACGATACCCTGGTTGGCTCGCACTGGGGCGATCGCGCGCTGTAGCTCTGTGAGCGCTGTGGGCAGCAGATAAAGGCGAAACCAATCCTGCCGCGATCGCGTGTAGTAGGCGACACGTCCGGCCACTAGCGGATTCTCTAACGAGGGTAGGGGCAGGGTGGCCATGGCTAGCAGCGTCGGGCGCGGCAGTTGGGTTTGATGGGTTTGCCAAAAGCGCCACCCCGTGACCAGCACGCCAGTTTCAGAAATGTTGGTAGTTTCGACCTGAACGCGTGACCCAAACTGCGCCGCAAGCGCCGTGGCCACCTGTCCTTTCAACGGTGTGTCATTCACCAAGACGATGGTGAGTCCGGCTCGGCTGGTGCCAGCGACGACAAGGTGGGCGAGTTCCTCTAGCAGCACGGGCTGAAACTCAGCGGTATTGGGAAAGGGAATGCGATCGGGCAAATACAGGTGAATTTCTTCGGTCTGGCGATCGGGGTTGAACTTGAGACAGGTCATATCGCCCAGTCCCAACTGCTGCCGAAACTGAGTGGCTTCGGTGGCCGGATCTAAAGCACCGCCCATCAGCACAAGGGGCTGCTGAGCCCAGCAGGGCGTGATAAACGGCGCGACATCAATCGGCGCACAGTTTAAAGTCCATTGACCGGTGTCGCGGTTGAGCCGCGCCCACTGCAAAGATTCTGCCCGGTCGACCTGAGCCCAAAATTGTTGCCATCGAGATGGCATGCCGATCTGTGCGGCATCGTCGTCTAACAGCACCTGACGAATGGCCATCAGGGCTTGTCGCTCGGCCGCTTCGATCAGGTGACAGTGGTAAGGATTGGGCGGATGCTGAAAAATACTGTGGGTCAGTTGCACGCGGGCATCGCGAATCAGCGCCTGGTGTTGGGGGTAGGCCTGCATGAGGCTTTGCCAGGTGTCGGCATCGAGGGTAACGGTGAGGCGATCGCGAATCCAGTGTTCGAGGTCGTCAGCTCCATCGATAAAGACCGGCACACCCGTGGGAAATCGCTTTTGCTGGTGGAGGCGATCGCTGAGCCACGCTTCTGGACTGGTGATAAATAACCCCTGAAAATGCTCACCAGGCCAGGCGTCACCCCAGTGCACGGGTTTTTGGCTGGGCATCCATTCCTGTAATCGGGGGATATCGCCGTAGAGCACCGCCTGCCGGAGCGTGTCTGGTAGCACGAGCACCGCTGGATCAGGCCACAGCAGCAACGAGATCAGGTAGCTGAGCCGATAGTGCCCCTGAAACAGGGCTGAGGTTCCTACCTGCATTAAGGAACTCCGCCCCAAGCGCAAGGCCCGAGCGGCAAGGCGAGCCATCGTGAGATGGTGAGGCCAGTCGGCATTGCCATGATGTCGCAGGAAAGCCCGCAACTGTTCATGAACCTGTGCTTCCAGCACGTCCTTGCTCCTTAAAGCGTAATGCTGTCCATTGTGACATAGCCGTTCCAAGGTACTCAAGAATTGACTCCTAGCCCTATCAGTGCAAGGGAGAGCCGGATAGACCAGGGTGGGTTGGCATGAGACTGGCAGTCGAGGAGGCTTGACAAGCCCAGGATGCTGATAGAGCCAGCTAACGCTTCTCCACTTAGGGAGTTGCTTGAGAATACCGTACCGATCGTCGGGGTTTGGCACTGCCAAAGTATCTGTTTAGCGTGATCTTAGGATCCCCCGCTGTCACTGCCCCCTTGAAAAGTAGGCTAGCCACTCACGGGCTTGGACTTCCCCCTTTTTCTACGCGCAGCCATGCCCGCAGGGCTTTAGGGGGATTGAGGGAGATCGACAGTAGCTGGACGCTAAACAGATACCTGCCAAACCCCGGCAGAAAACGTTTCCACAAATGGAATGTCATTTAAGCGCAGCTCCCTTATCTTCCCGCTTGCCCGCAAGTTCAGCTCATGACTTTGCGCAGGGAACGATGACGCTCTGGCCTAAATCATCTTCTGGCCTAAATCATCTGCAGTTCTGTCATCAAATGCTCGACTTGGTTCATCACGAGGTCGTTAGGATCCTGCCGCATCAAAGGCAAGAGCTCTCGCAGCACGCGGGGCGAAGCGATTTGCAGATACGACAATACGGCTTCTCGCACAAACCCGGTGGGATGTTTGAGGCAGGCTACGGTGTTTTCGGCACTGAGGCTCCAGCGTTGAGCACGGGCGAGGTGGAAGCAGCAGGCTAAGCCCCAGTCGGAGAGGAAGTAGCGCAGATCGAGCAGATAGCGGAGGCGATCGCTGGGTGATAGGGATTGATAGACAAATAGGTGACTGCTCGCGAGAACTTCGATTTTTTCTGTCCAGGCGCGGCGATCTAAGATCGTCAAGATCGCCCGCTTACTGGGAATGTCGAGGGTGTTATCTAAAATTTCGATGCCGCGAGCCCGGTTAGAGGCGGTGCCTCCCTGCCAGCTCACCTGGGCCGCTTGAATTGCCGCTGGGGGTGAGATAAAGCGCAGCAGCATAAAAATGCGTTCGATCGCGTCGCCCTGTAGCTCTTCGAGCGATCGCTGCAGCAGGCCGATTTCTCGGCCCGCTAGCGTGTCGTCAGAGAGATCGATCAACCCGCCATAAATCTGGCCGATAAAGGTGAGTTCCTGGTTGATCAACTCTTCTACGCCGTCACGACCAAAGCGATCGAGGGCCGCATCAATGCCCTGCGATCGCTTGAGGCCCGTCTCTTGTACCAGTCGCAGCAAAATGCGCAACAGGGTGCGGCGGGTGCTGCCCCAGGTGGTCATCAGATTTTGGAGCAGACAGTCAATGGCGGCGTCGGTGCCAATGTTGCCGATCGCCTGCCAGGCTTGATTGCGCAAACTGTCAGGCTTGTAGCTGTCGAGGGCGACCGATTCGAGCAGGGGCAGGGCATCGTTGCCGAGCCGGGTCAGGGCCTGGCTGGCGGCCTCACGGGTCGATTTATACTGCAGGGCCTTGAGTAGCGATGGGTAATACTCCTTGAGGTGGGTGGCGGCGATCGCCTCTAGTAAGGCGCGGCGCACCCGCAGCGATTCATCCTGCAGCAGATTGGGAATGTAGAGCCGCAGCGACTGCAGATAGTCGGCTTCACCCAAGGCCCGGCAGCCCATCACCCGCTCGCGTTCGCGATCGTGGGTGAGCATCTGCCGCAGGGTGTTGACGGCTTCGTTTTTTTCGCGGGCGTTGCCATGGCGTAGCATGAGCGAAGCGGCAGTACCCCGTACAACAGGGTCAATCTCAGGTTTCAAATAGGCCTGCAGCTTGTCAATGTCGGGGCTATCTTCGGTGAGCCAGATATAGCGCAGCGACAGGGCTAGGATCTCCGGCGGCTGTTCGGTCTCAATCAGCTGGCGCACATTGACCATGTGGTCGCGATTCGGATAGGCCAGCATCGCCTCTAAGCTCTGCCGTCGCAGCGGGGCAGGCAGGGCCGTCAAGCGAGGGGCCAGCACTTCACCGACGCCTTTGGGGTCAAGCTGCCCCAGCAGCTCAATGCAGGAGCGTTTGTCAGCCTCGGAACCAGGTTTTTCGAGCTGCTCGATGAACGCTTTTTTCAGCACTCGCAGGCTCGCATCCGTCATGCTGAGCAGACCGCGCTGGGCGCTTTTGACCAACAGTTCGAGATACTGCGATCGCAAAAACAAGATCGCCCCTAACCAAACGACCGCCAAGAAGACGATCACAATTAAGAAAAACTGGGTCTGCAACTGCTGACTGGTGAAGCCCAACCAGTTGGCCCAGCCGATGCTCAGCAGAATAAAAATGCCCGTGCCCCCCATGGAGAGCGGCTCGGCAAT
>JBHJJI010000133.1:0-10327 GCA_050042805.1 Leptolyngbyaceae cyanobacterium | reverse complement strand
CTGCTAACGGCAGCTGACTATCAAGTCATTTGGATGATTGAAGGCTCGCGGGTGGTTGAGCAAGTCGCGCTCTTACAGCCTGCCGTCGTGATTATCAATATGGATCTGGGCAGTATCAACGGCAGGCGCATCGTCGAAGCGCTGCGGGAAGCCTTGATTACCTCTAAGGTGAAAATCTTGGCCTTGCGCAGTCGCCAAGATCGGCAAGAATCGCTCAATGGCGTTGATGCCTCAATTACCTTGCCGCTAGAGCCAGAATGGCTACTCGAAAAAGTGAACGCGCTGATTTGGACAACCACTTTTTAACGGATGGCGAAGTCCAGTTTTAGGTGTCCAAATCGGGTAAAGCCATTTTTGTCTGAGGAATGAGCGCGATCGCGCGATCGCTGTGTAAATTTTTTCGACGCAGTTGTCCTAACAACTGAGGTGAACCGCCTGGTGGAAATCCTACGAGATCTGGCAAATACCTTGATATCACAGGGTTGTGTGTTCCTTGATCAGAGCGCTGCTGAGCGGCTATTCTGACCTCTCGCAGGACTGATGGGGCGATGGCTGGAGTGAGACTTTTATGGAAACTGAGGTATTCTTAATCGTCGTTGGATTATCCGTCACTTGATCGATGCAATCCTTCAACTGTTATTCCTACCGGCTAAGTTCTTAATCATGAAGCGTTGGTTTCATCTTGGGCGTCTTGAGTCTGGTCGAGGCCTGTCTATTCCGCCAAAAACTGTCCCGGCACGTCACGTTTCGACGCTGTTTTGGGTATTGGTTGCGGCCTTGGTCACGGTGCTGGTTCACTTTGGTTATCAGGCAACCGGGCGAGCCGTCGAGCCCTTAGCCACGGCTGATGTTGCGGTCGGCAATCTCTGGCACGAAGCCTCCTTTCCGGTAGAAAATTTTCAGGCTTACACCTCGCCCTTTGGCTACCGTTCCGATCCCTACGGGGGCAGCCAGCGCTTTCACTATGGGTTAGATATGGCCGCTCCGATGGGCAGCTATATTCGCAACTGGTGGGACGGGCAAGTGATCGAAGTGTCTGACGACAGTTCTTGTGGCACGTCGGTGGTGGTGCAGTCGGGTAACTGGATGCATATCTACTGCCACATGCAGGGTCATGTCGTCACGGAAGGCGGGGGGCGTTATATGGTCGATAACGGTGGCAATCTCCGCATTCGTGAAGGGCAAGCGGTGGGCACGGGTACCCGCATTGGCCGCATCGGCATGACCGGACGCACAACGGGGCCCCACCTGCACTGGGGCATGAAATATGACGAAAACTGGGTAGATCCAGCACTCGTCTTGCATGCGATGTATAGCAGCCAGCAGGTATCGGCCCGCGAAAATTAGTCGGGGTTTGGCACTGCCCAAACCCGACAGAAACTGTTGAACTCTGACGGACAATTGCCTGTTCTGGGATGTGCTTTGAGCGCGGCAATTCTAACGCTTGAGTGCCAGAGTCAGGCCATCGCCAATGGGTAGCAAACTCAGGTCAATGCGATCGTCGCCATGGAGTTTTTGATTCAAAGCTCGAATGCGCCGGGTGCGATTGTCAGTGACGGCGGCAGCGGCCACGCGACCCGACCACAACACATTGTCGATCGCAATCAGTCCCCCTGATCGCACCAGAATGAGGGCCTGCTCATAGTACTGGTCATAGTTGCTTTTGTCGGCGTCGATAAAGGCAAAGTCAAAGGTGTTCGCCTCGCCGGTGTCGATTAGCTGCTGCAGCGTGTCCAGGGCCGGCCCAATGTGGAGATCGATTTTGTCGGCGACCCCCGCTTTTTGCCAAAACTTGCGGGCGATCGCGGTGTAGTCTTCACTCACATCGCAGGCCACTAGCTGGCCAGTCGGCGGCAGCGCTAGGGCCACGGCCAGTGCGCTGTAGCCGGTGAAGACCCCAATCTCTAAGGCTCGGTGCACGTTAGCGAGCTTAATCAACAGCGCCATGAACTGCCCCTGCTCAGGGGAGATTTGCATTTGGCTCATGGTATGGCTAGCCGTGTACTGGCGCAGCTCTGCCAGCACCGGCGGCTCGCGCAGCGACGCTGACAACAGATAGTCGTAAAGCTCAGGCGCTAGCCCCAGCGATCGGTTAGACATGTGCCCGTATTGCTTGTCGTTAAAGAGATCCCTTGCAAACTACCACGCGACGGCGAGTTGCATTCTGCCGATCCGCTAGGACGGCGTTATACTGATTCGCTGAATTTGGACTACACATCAAAAATA
This sequence comes from Leptolyngbyaceae cyanobacterium, assembly GCA_050042805.1. Taxonomy (GTDB): domain Bacteria; phylum Cyanobacteriota; class Cyanobacteriia; order Phormidesmidales; family Phormidesmidaceae; genus Halomicronema. Next base: position 8,101 of record JBHJJI010000133.1, on the reverse strand, counting down.
TGTGTAGCCCCCTTCGACAAGGGGGCAGCGACAGCGGGGGATCCTCGGTCTGTAGCGCTACTTTGTAGAACTGGTATTACCCCGTGTTCTCTGAAACGAGACAACAAATTTCCCCTGTCCCTGGACGTTCCCCGGCGTGGCCAAGAGGGCATCGGGAGTCTGAGGACTGAGATGGGCTATTCACAAGTACCCCACGGCAGAAGTAAGACGACCATTTCAGTTTCTCTGCCCCCTTGTCCCCGGCCCCTTGCCATCAGCAATGGTGGGTAAAATCACGCCGCAGACTACTAGCGGCGATCGCGATGATGCAATGTGAAATTCTCCAACATTGTCTTGCCGCGAGTGCGGATTCGTTTTCTACCCAGTCGTAGCTTAAGATTAAATTAACAATGGGCAGTTTTATGGAAAGCACTCAGTTTGTTCAACTTTCGGCGATGCCGGGTTGGATCATTGGCGTCAGCCACACTCACGAACGGGGGTATCAATGCTGGATCATCAATTCGGCCCTAGACGTGTTGAATGATGGGTATCGCTATACCACCAGCAGTGCCGCGCTCATGGCAGGGCGTTCATTTATTGAACGGCAGCATGGCGCTTAGCGCCTAGTGTGGCCTCACCTAACGGGGACAGCAGCCGTTCATGGCATTTCTGATGTAATGCCTGATGCTCAGCAGCGCGATCGCTGAGTCAAGATATCAAGTGCCCGCAACGCGATCAACATGGTCGCTTAATTGTGAATTTCATCCTGGGTCTGAGTGCGGATATCCCTCAGGAGACGAAAGCAAAGGTCTACCATATATATTGATGGTGTAATAAGAGCAGTCCTCATCCTGACAACGCTGATGATCATGACGATTGAGTCAGCAGCGGTTGGAGGATAGGCAGGATCGCCGACAGCCATCGGTGGCGTTTCATACAGCAGGGTCGACGCTGGCGCGACAAGCTGGGAGACGATTAGCCAGTTAGGGATACGGGACGAACGAGGAGACACGAGACGAATGGGCAAAGTTGTTGGGATTGACCTGGGTACAACCAACTCGGTGGTCTCCGTGATGGAGGGCGGCAAGCCCATCGTCATTGCCAATGCAGAAAGTATGCGGACAACCCCTTCGGTCGTGGCGTTTAGCAAAGACGGCGAGCGCCTAGTGGGGCAGATGGCGCGGCGGCAGGCAGTCCTGAACCCCCAAAATACGTTTGCTGGGGTGAAGCGATACATGGGTCGCAAGTACGGCGAGCTCTCCGCTGACTCGAAGCGCGTGCCCTACACCATTCGCCGGGACGACAACAATGAAGTGCGGATTCAGTGTCCCCGGTTAGAAAAAGAGTTTGCCCCCGAAGAAATCTCGTCGATGATTCTGCGGAAGCTGGCGGAAGAGGCGAGTCGCTATCTGGGCCAGCCAGTGACCGGGGCCGTAATTACCGTACCCGCTTATTTCAACGATGCGCAGCGGCAGGCCACGCGCAATGCTGGTCGCATTGCCGGTCTTGAAGTAAAGCGGATTTTGAACGAGCCGACAGCGGCGGCGCTCGCCTATGGGCTGGATCAGCAGTACAGCCAAACGGTGCTGGTGTTTGACCTGGGGGGCGGCACCTTCGACGTGTCGATTCTCGATGTGGGTGATGGCGTCTTTGAGGTGCGGTCCACAGCGGGGGATACGCAGCTTGGCGGCACTAATTTTGATAAAAAGATTGTGGATTGGCTGGCGGATGATTTTCTAGAGGCGGAAGGCGTGGATCTGCGCCGCGATCGCCAATCGCTGCAGCGCCTGACCGAAGCTGCTGAGAAGGCCAAAATTGAGCTTTCTGGGGTAAACGTCACGGAAATCAACCTGCCCTTTATCACCGCCACCGCTGACGGCCCCAAGCACCTAGAGACGACTCTGTCGAGATCGCAGTTTGAAGGCTTGTGTGGCGACCTAATGAGCCGGTTACGCGGGCCGCTGAAGCAGGCGCTGCCCGATGCTGGACTGACCCCCGACCAGATCGACGAGGTGGTGCTGGTGGGCGGCGGTAGTCGCATGCCGATGGTGCATGACATGGTGCGATCGCTAATTCGGCGACCACCCAATCAAAACGTCAATCCTGACGAAGTGGTGGCGGTGGGGGCTGCCATTCAAGCGGGCATTCTCACTCAGGAAGTGCAGGATATTTTGCTGCTGGACGTCACCCCCTTATCCCTGGGGCTGGAAACTATTGGCGGCGTGATGAAAAAGGTGATTCCCCGCAATACGACGATTCCGGTGCGGCGATCGGACATCTTTTCCACCTCAGAAAATAATCAGACGATGGTGGAAGTGCATGTGCTGCAGGGCGAGCGCGAAATGGCTGCTGACAACAAGGCTCTGGGCCGTTTCAAGCTGATGGGCATTCCCCCGGCACCGCGCGGCGTGCCCCAGGTGCAGGTGGCCTTTGACATCGATGCCAACGGCATTTTGCAAGTTTCCGCGATGGATCGCACCACCGGGCGCGAACAAAGCCTGACCATTCAAGGTTCTGCCACCCTCAGCGAAGAAGAGGTGCAGCAGATGATCAAAGATGCCGAGGAGTTTTCAGACACCGATCGCCTCAAGCGTGAACAGGTCGAAAAGCGCAACCGCGCCGAGGCCCTGACCTACCAGGCTGAGCGGGTGCTGCGGGAAGTCGTGCTTGACTTTGGCATGCAGTTTGCCCGCGATCGCCGCCGTCGGGTTGAGCGCCTGATTCAAGAGCTGCGGGACAGTCTGACCAATAACGATGAGCGCGGCATCGATATTACCCAAGCCGAATTGCAGGATGAAGTTTATGAGCTGAACCGCGAAGCTTATCTCTACGAAGACGACACCGAAGAAACCGACCTGCTCGGCCAAATTGGCGGCACCCTGAAGCGCACCTTTATCGGCGACGATAATGAGTACGATCGCAACGAAGATAGCTGGTCGCGGCGTCCCGCTTGGGACGATGATGCCTGGAACTACGATCGCCCTCGCCTCACCGGAACGCCCCCTGCCAACGACTATTACAGCGCCCCGCCGCCGCCGCGCTATCAGCCCAACGCCTATGGCTCACCAGGCAGCAGTGACCCCTATCGGCCGCCGGCTCGCTCCAGTTGGAATGAGCCGCCAATCTACGGCAACGATCGTCCCCGCGATCCCAACTATGGTCGCCCCCCGACGAATCCGAGCCCACCCTCCGCTCAGAACTATCCGCCGGAGCGCTATGGTGCCGATGCCAGCGGCTATGGTGATGCAGGTCGAGGTCGTGCCCCCAATCCAGACGCGCGTCCCGCCGCTGATCCTTGGGGTAAGTCGGCCCCCTATGGCGCACCGCGGCCCCCGGCTGGCAATCCCAATGAGCGTGATTGGAATCGTCCCCCTGAGCCGCCGCCCTCGTCGCGATCGCCGCGTGATTTGCCCTCCCGTGATCCCGCATCGGCGGGTCGCGATCGCCCCAGCACTGCCCCGCCTGCGGGCTACAGCAACCGCTATGATGACGATTGGGGAGACGAGGATGAGTGGCTGTAGCGGTCCTTGCCAGCAGTCTATAGCTCCCTTTGCTAGCTGAGAACACTCAAGACTTGAGCCATGTGGATGGGTCAACGCTGAAACTGCGTTTATGCAAAACTTTCGCAACTACTTTGAAATTTTAGGGGTCAATCAAACCGCTTCGTCCGCCGAGGTGAAGCAGGCCTATCGCCAGCTAGCCCGCAAGTATCACCCTGACCTCAACCCCGGCGATAAGGCCGCTGAGGAACAGTTCAAGCTGCTGGGTGAGGCCTATGAGATTCTCTCTGATCCGGAGAAGCGATCGCAGTACGAAGAATACAGCAGTTTTTGGAAACAGAAGGGCTTTCGTCAACGGGTCAGTCAGTTTTCGTTCAACAATTTAGAGTTTGGCGATCTGGGCGACTTTAATTCTTTTGTCGATCAGCTGCTCAACCGCCGGGGTGACTCTTCTGCCAACAATAACGGACGCTCAGCAGAGGCCCCGCGCTATCGCCCTGAGCCCGCGTCGCCCCGCTCAGCGAGTGAGCCCCGAACGGCAGCGGCGCGCCCCAATCCGCGTCGAGATGCCGAAGCCACACTCACCGTGCCCCTAGAGCGCGCCTATGCGGGCGGACAAGAACGGATTCGGCTCGAAGATGGTCGGGCGATCGAGGTCGAGATGCCTCCTGGTATGGTCACCGGTCAGCGCATTCGCCTCAAGGGCCAAGGGATCGGCGGGGGCAACCTCTACCTGCGCATTGAAGTAGAACCCCACCCGCTATTTAAGCTGACGGGCAACGATGTGTTTTGCCGCATTCCCGTAACGCCTAGTGAGGCCACCCTCGGCGGCACCATCACGGTACCGACGCTGGATGGGCCGGTGCAACTCACAATGCCCGCCGGGGTGCAGACGGGTAAGCGCCTGCGGCTGGCCGGGCGTGGCTATTTAGTAGGCCGCGATCGCCGAGGCGATCAAATTGTTGAAGTAGAAATTGTGGTGCCGCCTGCGGTGAGCGATCGCGAACGGGCCCTCTACCAAGAGCTGAGAGAGATTGAATCCTTCAATCCCCGCACGCCTTTGCTGCAGCCTCGGCAAACTGTTTCGCGATAAGGCGTTTCGCGATCAGATCCGGCTGCAGTCCGACCAAGGGAGGTGCTTGAAAATAACGTACCGCTTGTAGGGGTTCGGCACTGCCCAACCCCTACAAAATACGTTTCCACGCATGGGATGGTATTTAAGCGCAAATCCCTGACTTCAACCAGCTACCAAGCTATAGCTTAAAGCCGTCGGATAGCCAGTCTTGCGGCTTAAGAAACACATCATACAGCTGCTGCTCCGGTGTACCGGGTTCGGGCTGATAGCTGTATTCCCAGCGCACGAGGGGGGGCAGCGACATTAAGATCGATTCTGTGCGGCCATTGGTTTGTAGGCCAAAAATCGTGCCTCGGTCATAGACCAGGTTGAATTCCACATAGCGGCCCCGGCGATACAGCTGAAAATCACGCTCGCGATCGCCATAGGGTCGATCTTTAGATTGTTCCGCAATTGGTACATAGGCGGGCAAAAAGGTTTGGCCGCAGTCACTCACAAAGGCAAACAGCTCTTCCCAATTGCGCTGGGGCAAATCGCCCACTTGCTGGCTGTACTGAGCCGCCTTGCCAGTCTCATTCGGCCCCCGATAGAGTTGGCTCAACCCATCTTGATAGTCAAAGAAAATGCCCCCTACCCCGCGCGTTTCGTTGCGATGCTTGAGGTAAAAGTATTCATCACACCACTGCTTAAAGCCCGGATAGTAGTTGGTATGGTGGCGATCGCAGGCGGCCTTCAGCGTCCGGTGAAAATGCTGCACATCCGCCACGTTGGGATAGTAAGGTGTGAGGTCAATGCCGCCGCCAAACCACCAGACCGGCCCCGCTTCAAAATAGCGGTAGTTGAGGTGAACGGTGGGAATGTAGGGATTATGGGGATGTAACACCATGGACGTGCCGGTGGCATAAAAGCCGTGACCTGCCGCTTCGGGGCGCTGCACCAAAATCGAGGGGGGTAACTGCTCGCCCCACACCTCTGAGAAGTTGACGCCGCCCTGCTCAAACACGCCGCCCTGTTTGATGACCCGCGAACGACCACCGCCCCCCTCAGGTCGTTCCCACTGATCTTGCTGAAACGTGGCCTTCCCGTCTAACGCTTCTAGTCCTTGGCAAATCTCATCTTGAATACCCTGCATAAACTGACTGACGCGATCGCGAGAATCAGCCGGGGGAGCAGCCGGTGTAGTCGAGGCAGATTGAGAGCGCTGAGGCGCGGAAAAAGTCGTCATAGGGTGACAATCCTAATCAGCAGGGTGATGTAGTGAATAACAGCGTTAAGGCGAGCTTGAAAATCGCGTCAAGCAGGGCCGGTTAGCTGCAAATCCCCCCTAGGTATGCCACACTTTTGATGGCGGGCAAGGATGTTTTGAAGCGGGATACTGACGACCTGTCAGAACCCATGGAAGCCGCCGCCCAAATACAACCAATCCCTTGACCTAGAGGGAATTGAACGATTTTTACCCTACCGTGAATTGGGGGTTGAATGGTTCCTCAAAAACATTTCTCAATATTGAGAAGCCTAACTTTTTGAGACAGGAACCCGAATCGGCACCGCTAGTGATTGAACATTAGCAGGACATTGACGTCAATGTATTAACGCTTACAATTCCCCAGGTTCAAAATTTTGGCAATACGACTCTAAAACGTCGCTGGGAGACGATGCCAGTCTATTACCGCAGGCTAGAAAACGTTCTTTCTATTAAGATCATCGTCACATTTCCTCGCTATGAAAGTTTTTCGTTTTTTTAGACGGCAACCCCCTCGCCCAATTCGCCCGTCTCATCCCCCTGACGCTGACGCTAGGCAGTCTTTTTATCAGACCTATCAAGCGCTCAGCTCAGCCCCCGTCGAAACGCTTTGGCAAACGCTGATTAACCTGGCTGATTTGGCGTCTTGGCATCCACTGATTGAGAGCACCAACGCACCTCGTGGCCTGGTGGCCAAACCTGGTTTGATTTATCGGGTGTTCCCGCGCTGGTTGCCCATCCCCATTCGCATTTTTATCGAGCGCGTCTCGCCCCATGAACTGATTAGCGTTCGGTTGTTTCCGGTGCCGGGGCTAGAGGAGCGCGTCGTCTATCGGCTGGAATCGACGGTGTGGGGAACTCGGATTTCCTATTCCATCAGTTTGCGTGGTTGGCTGTCGCCGGTCGCCTGGTCGGTGCTTAGACCCTTTGCCTCAAAGATGGCGGCAGCGATCGCCCGCGCCGCTGAGGAGGCCACCACAACGGCTCTACCCACCAAAAAGCCCAGTCCTGAATTTTGGTAAGCTCTGGCTCTCAGAATTCACCTGAAAGTAACGGCAAAAATCGATTTTTGCTGTTTCAGAAACTTGCTCAAAACCCAGTGCTTTACCTTACAGCATCATGTAGGAGGATTCAGAGGCCAGTGTCGGCGGCGTGAGCTCGTGGTAAATCGTTTCTACCTGAGAGACGTTTTTGGTCAGGGTATAGCGTTCTAGCACTCGCTGGCGAGCTTTCTGGCCTAACAGGCGCGTCATTTCGGGATGATCGCGAAAGAGGGGCAACAGGGTTTGTAACTGATGGCTTACCCGTTGGGTGTCAATGACAATGCCTGCACCATCTTCCAGGACTTCTCCGTCGGCTCCCGCGTCTGTGGCAATGCAGGCCGTACCGCAGGCCATCGCTTCTAAAAGCGACAGCGATAGTCCCTCCACCAGGGAAGGTAGCAAAAAGGCATCAGCCCCTCGCAGAATATCGATGCGGCGGGCTTCATCTTTGACAAACCCGAGCCAGCGAATCGATGAGTCATGCCCATAGAACAGCTTCAGGGACGACTCTAAAGGGCCATTCCCCACGATCGCCAGCAGACAGTCCGGCCCCATCTGAGCTTGTCGCCACGCCCGCAGCAAGGCCTCAACATTTTTTTCAGGGGAGAGGCGGCCCTGGTAGACCAGCAGTTGGCGCACCTGCAGGGTCGATTTGATCGCCGATGGGCCAGGTGAATACTTCCCCACATCGACGCCATTGGGAATCACCGCTAGCTTCCCCGGTGGCACCCCCAAGCGAATCAATAAATCACGCTGCAGTTTAGAAAAGACAATCACGCGATCGCAGCGGGCCAGCATCGGTGCGTAGACCTGATACGTGACGTGCTGGGCTCCGGAACTCAGGGTTCTGAGCTTGCGATCGAAGGCCGGGTGAAACGTCACCACTAGGGGCAATTGCAGAGACGCACAAATTTCGGGTAACCGAAAATCTAAGGGCGACAGCGTCAGCGAGGCATGGACGACATCGGGCTTGAATCGTTCTAAAGCGTCATGCAGCAGCTTGCCCGACTTCCAGGCCGGCACCGTCAGAATTTGCGACTTAAAGAGAAAGGGGAGGGCCACTTCCTGACAGAGAGGTGCCGACTCGGAGCGTCCCCAAGCACCAACGGTATCAGGCTGTGGCTGACCGTGATCAAAATGTAGAAAGGTAACCTGGTAACCGCGCTCTAGCAACGCTTGAGTAATTTCTCGGCTGTAGGTGACATTTCCACAAAACGGTGATTTTTTGCCAAGCCATGCTACATGCATCTAACAGGGAAGA
>JBHJJI010000132.1:0-13438 GCA_050042805.1 Leptolyngbyaceae cyanobacterium | reverse complement strand
GATCAGGCCCACCTTGGCCCCGACTTGAGCTAGGGCAACCGCCAGATTCACCGCGACGGTGCTTTTGCCGACGCCTCCCTTGCCGCTCGAAACCGCAATGATGTTTTTAACGCCGTCGATGCCCTGGCGATCGGGCAGAGATTTCTGCGCGGGGGTTTCGGCCGTCACCTCGACATTCACCGTGTTGACGCCGGGCAGTTGGCGCACGGCCTTTTCACAATCTTCGACGATGAACTCGCGTAGCGGGCAGGCGGGAGTCGTTAGCACGAGGGTAAAGCTGACATCTCCGCCTGCCACCGCAACGTTGCGGATCATGTTCAGCTCCACCAGGCTTTTCTGCAGCTCCGGATCTTGAACGGGGCGCAACACTTGCAGAATCGAGGGAACATCCAGGGTCATGGTAGGGGCTCAGGTGAAAATTAGCGACAGCAACCGGCAAGTGAGTTGCAATATTGCCGATTTCTCAATCTTAAAGGCTGAACTGCGCCCGATGAATAGAAAGTCTGAGGGAGTGATGAAAGATAACCGGCAAAACGCTGGCCCAGCGCTACCGATAGTTGCCTAGCCCAGAGACGCTATGAGTGCGGCTCACCAAACAACACCACCGACCCGGTCAATCCCTGCAAAACTTGGTGGGTCACGTTGCTCACAGCCAGTCCACCCGCCGTGCGCCGCCGCATCGATCGCAAAATCACCAGATCTACGTGGCGCGCCGCTTTGAGAATCACGGCACCGGGATCGTCGTGGCGGACAAATTTGATGGCATGTTCGACCGTTGGCCCCTCTTGCATCAGTGCCGCTAGAGCCCGCTTAAACGCCTGCTGCTCAGCTGGGGGGCGATCGCGATCGCTCACATGCAGCAGCGTCAGCGTCGCCGTGTGGGTATAGGCAAATACCTGGGCAAACCGCAGTGTTCGCACCGTTTGGGGGGTCATCATTTTGATCGGTATCAAAATTCGCCGCATGTCTACCGGAGCCTTTTGCAAACGGGTCACCGCTACCGGACAGTGGGCTGACCAAAACACACTGTCGATCAACGTGCCGAACAGTCGCGCCCGCAAGCCTGCAGTGGGGCTCCACCCCATCACAATCAGCTGCGCTCCCTGTTCTCGGGCAGTGCGGCTAATGCCTTGGGCGACATCATCATCAATGCGGACTTGAGTCATTGCTTTGGTGCCCCGCTCGTAGCTAATCGTCTGGGCCGTTTGCAGCAGATCATGACGCTGAACCAGCGTGGCCGAGAGGTTGGCGTCATCCATATGGACGTGAGCCGGGGCAATTGCCAGGGGGACAATGTGACCGTTTTCATAACGGGCGATGAGGGCCGCCATTTCGATCAGATTGCGCTGCGTCAGCGGATTGGCAATCGCCACGACAACGACAAATGGCTGGTCCGGTCTGGATGGCGCGGCGGGCCAATTCCAGGTGGGGTCATCAGCGGGCTCAACGGGGGTCGGCGGCAGCGGCAGCTGCCGGGCAAAATAACTGGTGGTAATCGATCCGAGCAGCGATGTGATCAACATCAGCACGATGACGGCGTTAAAGACGGCGGCGTCAATCAACCCCACCTGCAGACCGACTAACGCCGCCGCCAAAGTAGCCGCCACCTGCGGCAACGACAACGACCACATGGTCAAAATCTGTATCCAGCTATAGCGAAACCAGCGGCCCGCGATCGCGGCAGCGACAAATTTGGTAACAATCAGCGTCAGCACGATGCCTACCGTCAGGCCGAGGCGATCGGTCAAGGCCTCTAGAAATACGGGGACATCGAGCAGCAAACCGGTGCAGACAAAAAAGAAGGGAATAAACAGCACGCTGCCAAAGAATTCCACCTTCTCTTTCACCGGGCCATCGCCCACCACTCCGTTCACGGCCAATCCGGCTAAAAACGCGCCCACCACTTTGTCAAGGTCGATGAGTTGTGCCCCCATCGCTGCGAGAAAGACCGCCAGCAAGATGAACAAAAATTTGTTGCCCTGCTCATCCCCCGTTTTGCGAAAGTAAAGTTTGCCCGCCCAATCCAGCCCAAACAGCACCGCAACGGCATAGAGCCCTAAACCGGCCAGCTGTACCCCCAGACCTAGGGGCGAAAAATCTCCCCCCTGCACTGAAACACAGACCGCCAGCACCAGCAGCGCGGCAATGTCAGTAAAGATGGTGGCTCCAACGGTGACGGTCACGGATTCCTCGCGCGAGACGCCCAACCGCATAACGATGGGATAGGCCAGCAGGGTATGCGAAGACAACAGCGAGCCAATCAACACGGCTGCAGGCCAGCCAGCGCCCGTCAGCCGTCCTAAAACAATGCCGCCCACCAGTGGAATGATAAAAGTGAGGCCACCAAAGACCAGGGAGCGATCGCGATTGCGGCTGAACTCTTTGAGATCAATCTCTAGCGCCGCCACGAACATCAGATAAACCTTGCCGACATCCGCAAAAAACTTTTCAATTTCGCCGTCGGCGTCCAATAGGCCCAAACCGCTAGGCCCCAGCATGACCCCCGCCAGCAACAGGCCAACTAGGCCCGGCAATCGCAATCGCTCAAACACCGGCGGCAAGGTCAGGCTCACCAGCAACAGCGTCGTAAACGCCACCACCGGAATGTCTGCAGCCAATCCCCTCAAGGCATCGATCATCAGCGCTAATGCAACCTCACTAGAGCACCAGGGGTAACCGAGCCGCTCACCCCCGCTACCAGTATTGAGATTATGTCCTGAGACGACGACGGTAGCGAGCTGATAATTTCCCAAAAAAATGGGTAAGGCGAACCTTACCCACAGTGATACAGGAGTTATCAGGAGATAACGACGTCAGCCAAATTCCAGTTAGGAATACCCTTTCTCAAGCAACACTACGACAAGAGAGTATTGACAAGGTTCTATGGCAAATCCGAAAGGAATATAACTTAGTCTATTGTTATTTCACCAAAAAAATAGGGTTTTGACAACCACATGAGCTTTGGGTTTTCTAATACTGATTATAAATGCGGCGAGCGATCGCCCTCACCACCCGCCATCGACCAAAAAAAGCAGGTAATTTTATACCTTGAGAGAAAATTCTGTATTAGCACCTTTGCCAGCTGTACAGGAGCGCCGAATTTAGTGCTCTTCGACAAGCTATCGGTTTCCGATACCTCTAGCGCCCCTGAGGTGCCCTCACCTCACCCCATCAAAATGACATTGTCCAGCACATGAATGATGCCGTTATCAGCTTCAATGTCGGCGGCTAGTACCGTGGCATTCTTAACTTCAAATGCTTCGGTGCCGTCAATGGGGATGGGCGCGCCCTCAACGGAATCGATCTGCCCCATCTTGATCAGGTCATCTTTGGTGTGCTTGCCCATGGCCACGTGGTAGGTCAAAATGCGAGCCAGCTGTGGCGGATTTTGCACCAGGGTTTGCACCGTGCCGGGGGGCAGCTTGGCAAAGGCGTCGTCATTGGGCGCAAAGACCGTAAAGGGGCCAGCACTTTGCAGCGTCTCAACCAGTCCAGCAGCGGTCACCGCCGCCACGAGGGTCGAGAAGCCTTCATTATTCACAGCGATATCAACGATGGTTGGCATAGTTTTTTCAGGGCAGATTTCACAACGACTGCAGAACAAACCAGGCTACTGGTTCAAGATTTCACGAAATTCGGGCAGATCAAGGTTAATGGCAATGATCGGATAGGGGACCTGAGACATGGCCGTGAGCCCCGCGATCGCGATCGCCGCTGCGGCAAAAAAGGGATCGAGTCGATCTAAGAGTTGGCGCATAGGGTCTCCTCCATTCGGGCGGACAGCATCGGGTGGGCTGATGCGAATCTGGATCGTTCGCGAACAGTGACATCTAGCGATAGTCCTGAGTCTGAATCTCGTTGAGGCGAGCTTCGGGACGCAAGAACCGATCCATCTGCATTTCAAAAAACTTGCGGTTGGCCAGGCGATGTCGGGGGTTGGGGTCATCCAGGGGATACAGCAACGCCCCCCGCAAGGCTTGAATCACCGCTGACGTGACGTTATACATCGATCGCTGAAAGGTAATGCCCAGCTGAATCAGTACGTCATCTTCACCCCGACAATGCTGCTGGTAATAGTCGGTCAAATAGGGCGGCAAAAAGTGCAGCATGTCTTGCATCAGCAGCGTGGGTGGAATGCCCGCACTGCCCACGGGGAAGACATCGGCATACAAAATGCCGTAGTGAAAGTCGTTTTGATCTTGGGGCACCTGACCCGCCTGCGCGTTGTAAGACTTGGTGCCCCGGAAGGGCGCCGTGCGGTAAAACACCGATTCCACATAGGGCAAGGCCGCTTCGTAGAGCCAGGTAAAGCCCTTTGATTTGGGCACCAGCTCAAAGCATTCATCACCGACATACACATGGTGGTAGATGGGGCGACCGGCCACAGCAAAAATGCCGTTCACCAAAAAATCCATCGCAGCGGGCACTCCGGCAAAGCCGCCTTCGTCGTAAATGTCGCTCATTTCGAAAAAGACCGGGGCCATCACTTCCCAAAACAGCCCTAAGTTCGAGTAGTAAGACAGCTCCCGACATTTCTCGTAGAACATGTCAGGAAACAGCTTGTGCAGCCCCAGCATGAGGGGATTGCGCTTGAAGTAGGCGTTGATGGCGCGATCGCAGTTGGCCTTGTATTCGTCGGTGTAGAGATAATCGTTGTAGCGACCGCCCATATCTTGGTGCCATAGCATGGCCTTCATGCAGGCTTCGGCAAACTCCATGTTGACGCGATCGTGCCAGAGATGGTGGAACAGCTTAGGCCACTTGCGGTTGACCTCACCCTCGGCCATAAATTCCAGCAGTTCGGGGTGGGCCGTAGCTTCGCCGCGCCAGATGCGCAGATCAGCGGTCTCACCGGCATAGTGATTGTGCAGGTCAAGATATTCCTGCGGTAAAAAGTATTTGAAGGCCGGTAACGGATCAAGAAACACGCGCTCGGCAATATACAGCAGATCCCGCCAGTAAAAGTCCATCGGCACGGCGTAGGCCTTATAAATGCCGATAATCTGCATTAGGTTGTCGGGCGTATCCGGCAGCATCGAGCCCCCGGCTTCGAGGCGGTGAATGACCTCGGCATGGGGATGTGTTGAGGGCGGAATCAGGTTGGTTTCGGCGGCGGGTAGGGTGGTCGTCATGGTGTTTAGGGGAGAGTATCGTTAGGCGATCAAGCTCAAAGCGGGCAGGCGCGGGCAGGCTCAGGGAAAAGTTGGGGAGTGCATAGAGGAGCGACGGTGATGGCCAAAAAGCCACGGATTCGCGCGATCGCCATTTGTTTGATGCGGCGGGGCGATCGCATTTTGGTACAAGAAGGCACCGATAAGGTGACCGGCGAACGGTTTGCCCGACCGCTGGGGGGCGGCATTGATTTCACCGAACACAGTCGCACCACCGTCATTCGCGAAATTCGCGAAGAGTTGGGGGCTGACATCGTGGATGTGAAGCAGTTAGGCATTGTGGAATCAATCTACGTTTACGAAGGAGAGCCGGGACACCAAATCGTGTTTGTGTATGATGGTCGGTTTGTCGATGAGCACCTGTATGACCAACCCACTCTGGTAGTGAGGGAGGGGAAGCGCACCTTTAAGGCTCGCTGGCGATCGCTGGCGGAACTGCGCCAAGGTTCCCCCACCCTCGTCCCCAAAGGTTTATGGGAGTTACTGTAATGACACCTCAGGTGGTTGGCCAGGCCAGCCCGTGGCAATGGCCGCTGGGAGGGTGGGCGCGATCGCCACGGGGGCTGGGGTGAGTTGTGCCACCAAACTCACCGCCGTTGGCTCAGCCCAACGCACCAGCCAACTCGGCTGCACGCCTAAGAACAAAATGAGTACCGCCAACACCAAAGCCGGAAACCGCTCAATAAAATCAACCTTGGGGAAATAGGCGATGTCGTTGTCGAGTTTGCCGAAACAAGTACGATTCAGCAAAATGACGAAGTAAACAGCGGTCATCCCGGTGCCGACAACGCACAACAGGGTCTGCAACGGAAAGATGCTGTAGGCCCCTTGAAAGACCAAAAACTCCGTCACAAAGCCGACCAACCCCGGAATGCCGGCACTGGCCATGCCGCCTAGAATTAACAGCGCACTGGTGAAGGGCAGACCTCGAATGGGGTTCATCAACCCGTTAAGCACATCTAGCTCGCGAGTGCCCACTTTGGCTTCGACTACCCCCACCAGGTGAAAGAGAATCGCCAAAATCAACCCGTGAGACACCATCTGGCTGACCGAGCCCGTCAGACCTAAGTCGGTCAGCGCCGCCCCGCCGAGCAGCACATAGCCCATGTGCCCGATGGAACTGTAGGCCACCATGCGTTTGATGTCTTTTTGGGCGATCGCGGTGATGGCCCCGTACAACACGCTGATCGCGGCCCACACCGCTAAATAGGGCGATAACGTCGCCCAAGCATCGGGAAACATCCCGAGCCCAAACCGAAACAGGCCGTAGGTGCCTAACTTAGCCAGCACCCCCCCCAAAACCATCGCGACGGGGGTCGAAGCGGCCACATAGGTGTCCGGCAGCCAGGTATGAAACGGCACGAGGGGAATTTTGATGCCAAAGGCGACCAGCATTATCCCGAGCAACACGACCTGACCGGTCATCGGCAGCGTTTGCCCCAGGGCCGGGGTGTAGGAAAAATCGGTCTGCTGCGTCAGCCAGACAGTGGCCAAGAAACTGGCCAGCATCAATGCCCCTGACACGGCGGTATACAGCAAAAACTTAGTCGCCGCATAGGTGCGCCGTTGCCCGCCCCAAATCGCGACTAATAAGTAGAGGGGTACCAGCTCAATTTCATACAGCAAGAAAAACAGCAGCAGGTTCTGCGCCAAAAACGCTCCGGCTACCCCGCCGTTGACCAGCAGCATGAGGGCATAGAACAGCTTGGGGCGCTCAATTTCGCTGCGACTGCTCCACAGGGCCATCCAGGTAATCAGGCTGTTGAGGGCCACCATCAGGAGTGAGAGCCCATCTAGCCCCAGGTCGTAATTCAGCCCCAACAGCGGCAGCCAGGGCAAAAACTCGCGAAACTGAAAGCCCGGATTACTCAGGTCAAACTGGGTAAACAGCCAGACACACCACAGCACGGTCAACCCGGCGGTAGCTAGGGCGATCGCCCGCGCCTGCTTGGCCGTCACCTGGGGCAAAAAGGCGATCGGCAACGCGACAATAATGGGGAGCCAAATCAGAACACTCAACATGATCGTAAGCCAAATAAAAGAGCCATCAACTAACTGAGTCGTCGTTCAAAATCGGGAGATCGCCTGCGATCAAAATCCAGACAGCATGGCAGTAAAGATGCCGGGCAGGTATTGCCAGCTCATGATGATGCTGATGACCGCCACGCAAAACGAAATGGTCAAGGCGTAAAATTGTAGCCGTCCGCTGTTGTTGTACTTCAGCGCTTCACCACTAAACACCGACGCTAAGCCCACCAGGTTGACAACCCCATCGACCAGGTAGCGATCGAGCCAGTCCGTGATTCGAGACAGCACATCAACCCCAAACACCACGCTGGAGCGATACAAACGCGGCGTATAAAAATCGAAGGCAAACAGGTTTTGCAAGCCGGTCGGCACGAGTTTTTCAGGATTCGTCACCCGAGGCGTGATATATAACGCGGCTCCCACGGCAAACCCGAGAATGCTTGACCAGATGAGGGCCAAACCCATGTCTTTGTTCAGCGCCGCCCAATCAGGCAAGAGGCCCAATGAACCCAGAATCAGCGGCAGATGGAGCGTCACGCCAGCCGTAATGGCCATGGGCATCACCATGAGCCAAAGGGGCTCCGGCGCTCGTATCGTCATTTGCCGCGGTTCGCCCGCAAAAATCAGGCCGAATACCCGAGCTAAACCAAAGGCCACGGTCCAATTGACGGCCAATACAATGACGACTAGCGCCAGTTGATGATCTAACCAGAGACCAGTCATTAGCTTCAGCATGGACCAAAAGCCGCCCAGCGGTGGCAGACCGACCAGCGCCAAGGCCCCGGTCAACATTGCCATCCCGGTGACGGGTCGCCGTCCCCAGAGTCCCCCCATTTGGGTCACATCTTGGGTAATGACATTGATAATGATGGAGCCTGCCCCCATCACCAAAACTGCCATCGCCAGGGCATAGGTCAACACCATTAGCAAAGCGGTTTCTGGTTGCTGGGCACCGATCGCGATAAAGACCAACCCCATATAAACGCTAGAAAGGTAGGACAGACAGCGCTTGAGGTCAATTTGAGCCGCTGCAATCAGGGCTCCCCCCAGTGCCGTAATCGCGCCGATAATCGTCGTGACGAGTAAGGCCGTCGGCGACAGGGCCAACACCGGCTCCACCTTAAACAGCACCCAAGCGCCCACTGCAACCACCACCGCATTCCGCAAAATCGTGCTGGGCAACGGCCCTTCCATCGCTTCGTCCAGCCACAGATGCAGGGGAAACTGAGCACACTTACTCATCGGTCCCGCGATCAATCCAATGCCCAGCAGCGCCAGCAGCCTGGGATCAGCGTTGGCCGTTTCGGCCCAGACCGCGAGCTCTCGAAAATCCCAGGTATGAGCTAGAGGATAAATAGCCAACACCCCCATCAGCAGCACTAAATCGCCGACCCGCTTGGTCAAAAAGGCATCGCGCGCCCCAGTCACCACCAGTGACTGGTTGTACCAAAAGCCCACTAGCAAGTAAGTACCGAGCGTCAGAATCTCTAGCAGCATGTAGGCAAAGAACAACGAGTTGCACAGCACCAGCGCACACATGCCCGCTTCAAAAAAGGCCATAAAGGCAAAAAATCGCCCCCAACCCCAATCCATCTCTAGATAGCCGACGGCATAAATTTGCGCCAGCAGGTTGAGTCCCGTGATTAGGATGCAGGCCCCAACGGTGATGGCCGAGACCTCTAAAGGAATCGTCAAGTTCAGATCAGCGACCTGTACCCACGGCACGAAGAAAAACTGATAGGATGACTTGCCCCACAGCGCATTAAAGGACAGCAGGCTGTGGATGAACGCCATCAGCGTGGTGGCGATATTGATGTAGCCAGCGGGTCGCGGCCCCGTGCGGCGAATCAAGGCCGGTGACCAGGGAATGGTGAGCAAAGCCCCCATTAGGGGATAAAGCGGTATCAGCCAACTCGTTTCAGTAATCATGGGGTTCTGATGTCAGCACAGAGGGGCAATTGGCGTAACCCAACTCAGCCAAAGACAGGCTCCTCAGTGTCCTAGCTCGAAATTTTGACCCGGTAGGCCAACTTAAAATTTCAGGCGTGAATCTATGCGGACTGACTTTTGATTGAATTAAGTCTATGTATCATCAAGTGTAGCGGCAGGGTTCTACGTTCGTCTAGGGGTGAATTGGCTTAAGTCAATTTGTGATTCGTTTATCATTGATAAAAATCGATAATCAAACGACACTCATTTAGCTATTTCTCGGTGCCGCATCATGCCGCCTCACTTTCCCCTCAACGGGCTGCGTAAAACGGCGTTAGTCTTCATCATCCCCTAATACAGGCCGCCAGGATGAAGTTTAAAGTGGCTAGCGGAAAATTCCTTAGTCACAGCCATCACTTGTTTGTTGGAGTGACGGCGGTGTCGAGAATGCTGAGCGCAATTTCAAGCAAGCGTGCATGATGCGATCGCGCCACTCCCAACCATGAAAGTCGTCGGGTGTCATCTGCGTAGCGATGCACCGGATCCAGGTTGTTTTCGGAGTAATGGCCCATCACGCTCACGCGCCACTCCCAACGATGAACATGTGGTTGTTCGTTGCGGGTGTGGAGTGTTGGGTCAGAAGGCTGACTGGTGGGGAACTTTGAGCGAACTGTGGGGGAATTGACCCACCCTACGCGGAGTCTATTTTCAGAGCATAGAGTGGCAAATGCTGGGTTGAGAAGCGCGCGGACAAAAACACGGGTACTCCACGGCAGAAAAAACACAACCCTGCCAGGTTTTCTGCCGCCCTTACGCCCCGCGCCCAAGCCATCGGCAATAGTCTGTGACTCAGCGCTGTAGTCTACTAGACTTACCACCAAGCCGCATGAGGATCTTCAAGCCAGTATCGGCCGCCACCCGGTGCCACTTCAAGATCCTCAAACCACGGAGGGAGGTCTTCGCCTGTGGCTAAGTCGATGTCCTGAGACTCATCAATATCACCACCGATGATGCGACGAAAGCTCGTCAGGATTTCAATCGCTGACTCGTCGAAGTATTGCCACTCGCTAGGACGAAGGTTGCGGCCATCGTCATACCAAGAAGTCTCTAAATCATGGTCGTGAAAGGTAATCCCTCTGACGCCAGCAGGCACCACAACCAATAACTCTTTGCCCAAGTCACTCACCCGCGCCAAACTGTCAGAAAACCGAGAAATAAACGACGGCACATCTGTTAAAGGCGCATCTGCCGACAGCGGCGATTGGGCTTGGGCGATCGCATCCTGGGCTGCCAGCTTTTGTCGCATTAGCTGAGCCCGCTCTCTGAAGCTCAGCTGCCGCATTCGCACAATCGGTTTATAGGGTTGCAAAGTCCATTGCCCTTTGACGGTGTAGAGATCGCCTGCCTGCCCTTCCAGGTGCACTAAGGGAGACACGATCACCTTAGGGTGAGACACCAAAGACTGTAAGGTCGTGTCTTTTTTGCCCGCATCCAGTCGCACTGTCATTACAGAGAGACCCGACAACACAAAGGCACTTAACAAAAACCAGTATCTCGGCATAGTGATCGCTACCGTGACGTTTGGACAAATGCAATCAGGTCTGGAGCCCTTGACCTGAAGAAGCGCATCTGAAGAAACACAGATGCACCCTAACTGACACAGAGCATAGTCTAAGTGTTTACCCTGAATATAATGGATTCCGCCTAGTTCACAGAAAATTCATAATGTTTTGCAGTTTCAGTGGTGTTATTTGATTTGAAAAGCCCTTGCTTGAGGAAGTTGAATATTCTATTCACCCTTGGGATAGCGGTTTTGTCGACCTGCCGACCTATCTGGATGGCAGCAAAAGTTGATGCATCTATTGGACTGCATTGCTATTCATTGTTATGGAACGCTAAGATTCACTACTGGTACTGAGTGAAAATGAGCACGTCTTTATACTGAGCTACCAGAACTTGATGTTTGCTCGACAGATGGCTGAGACAGCGCTACGAGCGCTAGGGCCTGAGCAGTAGGCCTGATGTAATGAGGGCGATCGCCTAGGAACGTCAACTAACAGTCACATTCAGACTCGATGCAGTCTGTAGCCGGATGCACAACCCCAAGTTTACTGAATTTTCATTTTTCACGACTGATGTGCTGCGGAATATACATAACCGTGGCTACCTTGAATTGGGCGCAGTTAAGATATTTGGAGACTTTATCGATGCGGTGAGACGGGTCCCTGAGCTTGTCCCCATCAGTTAGCACATCTACACTTGCCCCATCTCCTATTTACTCCTATGCCGAATGAACGCCATCCAGAGCTCGAAGGCTATCAGTCTCAACCGCTTTATACCTTCGAGCTGAAGCGTCAGGGCAGCGCTCTACGCAATAAAGTGTTGTGGACACTTTTAGGGCTCACCCTGGGAGTGGGCATGACCGTGGGGGCCTCTCAACTGTGGCCAGCGCTGCAGCTCCGGTTAGGCGAACGACAATCTGTCCTGGCCGAAGACGATCCCTTTCGTCAAGCGTTTAACCAGGCCATGAGCGCCGCTGAGTTGACGCAAACCGCCGACTTCAAAGAAGACTGGAGCCAGGTGGCGATTCTCTGGCAGCAGGCGATCAGCAGTATGCAGTCGGTCTCACCGTCGCATCCTAATTACGATGTGGCGCAACAAAAGCTGGTTGAATACGATCGCAATCTGAAGTACGCCCAGAGCAATGTCGATTCTCGGGCGGCGAGTCAACCCAACGCCCAATCCTATTGGACGATTGGCTCCGATCGCGAGTTAGTGCTCAAAATTCAAGGCATGCCCATTCGTGTCAACCAGCACAGCACGACCTGCAAAGAGGTCATGTATTACGGCAACAGCACGGTTGAGCTGCAGAATGGTTACGTGGTGGACTATAGCGATCTTGATCGCAACCTCACCGTGTTAGGCGACGAACAGGTGGCGCTGTCGGTGCAGCCTCGGGCGAATACCTGGACCTTGGGTTCCACTCAAGAGGAAGTGTTTCAAGCTCAGGGCACCCCCACCCGCACAAGCACCTATCAAGATGCCGTGACACTGCACTATAACGAAAGCATCGTCGAACTGGTGAACAATCGGGTGGTGGGCTATACCAACCTGATTGGCAACTTAAAAGTATCGATGGTGCCAGCCGCAGGGAGTACTGAAGCAGCGGCGAATTGGGGCTTAGGCTCTAACCGCACGGCAGTTTTGCACGCTGAACAAACAACCCCCACAGCGGTGAGCCGCGTTGACAATAGCTGCGAAGAAATCTTCAACTTTGACAACAGTACTGTGACGTTTCGTCGGGGACTGGTGACGGAGTATTCCAACCTCAGCAAAAACCTGAGTATTCAATAGATCAGCATGCCATCGTTCACCAGCGGCTAATTCGATCAGCAGGCTGCCAGCTCGTGTATCGCGGCGCGATCGCCCGGGGTTAACAACGCCATAAACCGGCGTTAATAGCACCATAGACCGCCTCCCATATGCTTTGCTTAAGGTGCATTCTGAACTCCGGCGAATTAAACAACCGCTAGCATTCTGGGCCAAACAGGTTGAGAGGAATCAGCAGCACCTTAGAGGGGCAATCGGCTGGAGAAAAACCGCACGGCTTCTTTAAAGCTGGCAGACTCTCCTCGGCTGCTGAGGTTGGGGCGACGCTGATACCCCATCTCTGGCTATCAGTTTGCACTTGGTGCCGCAGTCTACTAGGCAATGTGTGAATCCAACGACCTGCTGCTAGGCGGAGGCTACCCCTCCGATGTGACTGATGTCATTAATGTCTAGATTTATTGTGTATGCCTGTCCAGTGGGTGAACTGGCAGCTCAGCTCGACACGTATTTCGATAAGAGTCGTCACCTCTGCGGCCCCAACACCGCCCATGACTATATGCCCCACTGCACGCTGACGGGCTTTTTTGAAGACGTCAGCAGTGCGATGCCTCGATATACTCAAGCGCTTGAGCGATCGCTTAAGCGTTTGCGGCGATCGCAGCCGACCTCAGCGCTCGAAGTGCAAACCCTCGCCTTTCGTCCCGATTGGTATGGTCTAGAACTCTCATCCGACTGGTTGAGAAAGCTGGTGCTCGACTTCGTCTGCACGGCCACCTCCCCCACGCGCAAGTCGCCCTTGCGCCCCAAAGACTGGCTGCATTTAAGTCTGGCCTATGGCTTTTCGCCAGAGCAGGCTGAATGTCTCAAATCACTGGCGGCGGATCTGATTGACGCTCAAGCAACCGTCACGTGGGAATTGCGGTTTTATCAGCAACACCCCGATCGCTCCTGGACTTGCCACCAACGCCTACCGCTGGAGG
>JBHJJI010000131.1:0-4026 GCA_050042805.1 Leptolyngbyaceae cyanobacterium | reverse complement strand
TGCATCGCAAATGTGAGCCGCCAGCTGGGTGATATCGTCATAGGCGGCTTCGGGGGCAGTATCTAACACCCGATAATCGATCAGTTTTTGCAGTCTGGCCGCTTCGTTGTCCGGCAGAGCCGCAGGCACGGCACCCAAAGGCTGACTGGGCGGTGTGGGTGTCGGGCTGGAATGCATAAGGTATCTGTGCAGGGGGATTGTGGTTATGGAGAGGATGAGTGCCCACGATGGGAAGGGTGATGCGTTGGAGTATGGACTCTCAGGGTCAGGGCGCAGTCACTCACTTAGGTGTATCCGATGCCATACAAATCGGCTGCTGCTCCAGTCTCGATCGCATTGGGATTATTTGCCAGACCGCCTCATTGAACTCAGTCGGAGGTCTGGCCGGTAGGCCTCACACTAGGGCTAGGCGTCCCCTGGGGGCGATACATGAACCCCTTTCCCGAGGGAGAAAGCTAGCGTCCCTGATTTCCTTAGACAGGCTTTGCCCAATATTCCGCCCAAAGAGCACTTTGCGGTTGATATTAGCTTAACAAGCCATCGTGTCTGAGTCTTAGAGTTCCGACAAACCGCGAGAAAAGCACAGCGTATATTTATCTATTTTTAGATGCTGTAAATTCCTGAACTTGACATTTTATATATTCATAGAAATTGAGCAGCTTCTTTTGTCAAAGCTGCATTCACTGCTATATCAGCATCTAGGCGACGAAAGTCACCTCGCTTAGCCCTCCAGCTCAGATTTTTGAGGCTTAACAATCTGTTGATTTTTGTAAATTTTGGGCTCACACCGCGAAGGCGATCGCTGATTTGAATTGCCTAACCATGAAAAAGCGATCGCGGCTTCTATGGCTTCCTTTCCACCGAACGATGTGAATATTTGCCCCCTGCTGGACATGGACCAATATAGACTTCGAGCACCCTGGCTTAAAACAGCACCGGTGCAGCAAAGCAAGACACCAATACCCCCAATATCGAACCCACAATCACCTGTACCGGGGTATGGCCCAAGAGTTCTTTCAGGCGATCTTCGTTGAATTCGGGTTTTTCACGAAACAGCTCGTCGATAATCTGATTCAAAATTTTCGCCTGTTTGCCAGCCGCCTGCCTGACCCCTGCCGCGTCGTACATCACAATTCCGGCAAATATCGTTGTCACCGCAAAGCCCGGACTGGCCCAGCCCCAGGTTTGGCCAATGCCGCAGGCCAGAGCTGTGACCAACGCTGAGTGCGAACTGGGCATACCGCCCGTTTCGACCAGCACCCGCACGTTGATTTTGCGGTGCACAACCAACTCAAATAGCAGCTTAAGAAACTGAGCAAGCAGGCAGGCGGCCAACGCCACGATTAACACCCGGTTTTGCAAAATATCCCCGATGTCTTGCATAGCTGATTTAGAGCTCCTCAATGGGTCCGGTTAACAATGAAATCGGCCAAGGCGATCAGGGGCTGGGCCGGAGTGCCAAAACAGTCTGCGAGGCTGGTTTTAGCCGCTTCGACGAGTTGCTGGGCTTGCTTTTGTGATTCTTCGAGGCCCCACAGGCTAGGGTAGGTGGCCTTTTGGGCGGCTAAATCTTTGCCAGCAGATTTGCCCAATGCTTCTGACGTAGCGGTGATGTCAAGGATGTCATCCACGATTTGAAAGGCCAGACCAATGCGATCGGCATACTGCGCCAGCGTCTCAACTTGCCCTGCGTCAGCGCCCGCCAAAATCGCCCCCGAGGTAACTGAGACTCGCAGCAGCGCGCCGGTTTTGTGAGTATGAATGTAGTTGAGAGTCTCTAAACTCACGTCGGGGGAGCCTTCGGAAGCAAGATCCACAATCTGGCCACCGACGAGCCCCTCAGCGCCCACCGCTTTGCCCAAATCGGCGATGACTTGCAGGATGCGATCGGCGGGCACGTCTTGCGTTTGAGTGGCGACCCATTCAAACGCATAGGTTAAGAGGGCATCGCCCGCCAAAATAGCGACGTCTTCGCCATAGACCTTGTGGTTGGTGAGTTGCCCACGGCGATAGTCATCGTTATCCATCGCGGGAAGGTCATCGTGAATGAGCGACATCGTGTGGATCATTTCTAGCGCGCAGGCCGTCGGCATTGACATCGCCTCGGTGCCGCCAATGAGGTCACAGGTGGCCAAACACAAAATCGGGCGTAGCCGCTTGCCGCCGGCCAAAAGCGAGTAGCGCATCGCCTGATAAATCGTCTCAGGGTATTGCCCCTGCAGCGAGGCATCTAGGGCAGCCTCGACCTGCTGTTGGCGATCGCGCAAATAGGCTTTGAGGTCAAACGTAGTATCGATAGAAGAGGTCATCACCCTACTCAAGCTGCAACTGCTAAAACAAAAGAGACTGGTCGCTGGGTAAGCTCGGCACGCGACGACAATAGCTCTGCACCGTATTGTGCAAAAGCATGGCGACGGTCATGGGGCCAACTCCTCCCGGCACCGGCGTAATCGCCGAGGCCACAAGACTAACCGCTTCATAGTCTACATCTCCGACCAGACGATACTGACCCGGTGCCGTCTCGATTCGGTTAATTCCGACATCAATGACGACGGCGCCCGGCTTGACATGGGCGGCGGTGAGCAAGCCGGGTCGCCCAATCGCGCTGACCACAATATCCGCTGCCTGAGTCAGGGCCTTTAAATTTTGGCTACGGGAATGAGCAATGGTCACGGTGGCGTTAGCTTCCAGCAGCATCAAGGCCATCGGTTTGCCGACGAGAATACTGCGACCCAGAACGATCGCGGATTTGCCGACCGGATCAATTTGATGAGCCTGCAGCAGTTGCATCACGCCAAAGGGGGTGCAGCTCCGCAACCCAGCGTCACCGCGCAACAGCCGACCGAGATTAACGGGATGCAAACCGTCAGCATCTTTATCCGGGTCAATGGCATTCAGCAGAGCGACGGCATCTAAGTGATCAGGCACCGGTAGCTGCAGTAAAATGCCGTCGATGCGATCGTCCGCATTGAAATCTGCTAACAGCCCAGCCACATGCGCTTGTGTCGTATCGGCGGGCAAATGCTGACCAAACGACGCAATGCCGACGCGCTCGCCGGCCCGCTCTTTGTTTCTGACATAGGCAGCACTGGCCGGATTGTCGCCCACCATCACAACGGCAAGCCCCGGTGGACGACCGGCTAAGGTCGCCCATCCCGCAATTTTCTCCGCTAGAGTTGCCTGAATGGTTTTTGCTAGAGTTTTGCCGTCCAGAATTTGCGTCATTAAAATCCTGAGTTACGCTGTTGGTCAGAAAGCGTTGAGTCACCCACACGGGCCTCAGCCGCCTCAGCCGCATCCCGGTTGGGTGCCACCCTTGATATCGACATCGGCCTAATTTTACGAATTCTAGTGTCTCAGATTTAGAGGCCGCTTACCCTAAATTATTCGGCATGTTGCAACAGATCTGGCAGCTTAAAAAGTGGAGCGGGCTGTCCTTAGCATTCCTCCTATTGGGCTGTAGTCAGCCGTCTGAAACCTCGGCCCCCAGTGAGGCGATCGGCGTTCATCTGCCCGATCGCGTTTCGCAACTGATGGGGTCGACCCAGCCGATTGAGAGCCTGTCTCGCGATCGCGTGGATCAAACTCTGCAGATTGAAGGCACTGTGCTGCAAGCTGCGCCCCTATTAGAGGACACGCTGTATCAGCTCACGGATGCCACCGGTACAGTGTGGGTGCGCAGCGCAGAAGCGGCTCCGGCGGTGAACGACACCGTGCGCGTGACGGGCATTTTGCAGTATGAAGAGATTGTGGTCAGCGGTATCGACCTGGGTGAATATTACCTGCAAGAAACCACGCGCACGGCTGTCGAGACGCCTCCAGAGGTCGAGGCTCTTCCAGAGGGTGAAGTTCCTCCAGAAGAAGTTCCTCCAGCACAGGAGTAAATCATTAGACCTTATCGGAAATTGAGCCGATAGAATTAAAACTAGGAGCATCGACCCAGGATATGCCATGAAAGTAACCTACGCCGAGTTGCGGAGCAAACCTCGAACCTTGTGCAGTTTAACTGGGCTGAGGGTGTCAGAG
>JBHJJI010000130.1:0-47283 GCA_050042805.1 Leptolyngbyaceae cyanobacterium | reverse complement strand
TTGCAGCGCTTCATAGCCGCTCGACCAGCGCCTGCGAAACAGCGGCGATTGCGTCAGTTCGGCAAAGCTGTAGACCGAACGGCTAGTCATGGCCGCGTCCATCAACTCAAAGGTGGCATCGTGGGCTCGGCACAGATATTGGTAGGCGCGGTTTCGAAAGCTGCGCAGAGTATCGTAGGTCATATCCCAGGACTGAGTGGTTTTGCATCTCTCAGTTTCTCGGGTAGGCGATCCTGAGTCTCATCACGATCGCCTTTCTTCAGCTTTTTAGTCTAAACACCAGTAACTGGTGACGCGCTCTAGCGATGCAGAATGCCCTCAGTCCATGCACACTGCATTTGGCTGAGAGCCGATTGCCAGGCAGAGTTTTTTGCCAGCCGATTAGGCGTCTTCAGACGTGCTCATGTCACCATATCGAGCCGAACGCGAAGGCGTCCCATCGAGACTCAGCGCTCCGGCTCCGGCATAGATCACCATGAGCAGTCCCCCCACTAGACCCAAATTTTTGAGAAAAGGATTGAGCTGACTCGGGTCGCCAATCGGGTTGTGGAACACCAGCGTGGCCGGAATTAGAAACAAAATCAGCAGCGTCGCGCCAATGTTGACCTTGTAGCCCAAGATCAGCGACAGTGCCCCCAACAGCTGAAAGACCACCGTGCCAGCCGCCAGCACAGTTGCCAGCGGCAGCGTTTGGGCGATCGACTCGACAAAACCACTAAAACCTAAAAGATGCCGAATACCAGCGTTCACGAAGATTAACGACAGCGCAATGCGAGCAACCAGGGGAAGGTAGTTCATAGCAGGTAGAGAGGTAGGGGGTAGAGAGTAGAAAGAGCCGTACTGATGGGTCGTCAAATGATGACGCAATATCCCTCCGATATATTCTGCCGTAGCCAGCCAGGACTTGACCGGCCTCACCCATCCTTAACCTCAGCGATCGCGGCGCTGGCCCTAGTCAGTGGTGACCAGTCAGTTCATCGTGGTTTTGCCGTTGGCACAAGCTGCCGCAGAGCGCGATCGCCCAGCCCATAGTTTTGCACCCAGGTCAGCAACACCAAAAGACGGCTACGATACCCCGGCAAATAGGTGACATGCACCAACAGCCACATCAACCAGGCCAAAAAGCCAACAAAATCAACTCCAGCGATGCGCCCCACGCCGCCATAGCCACCCACAATGGCTAACCGGCCTTTGTTCCAATAGCGAAAGGGCTGCGGCGGTTGGCCCTGCATCTGGCGCTGCAGATTACGCGCGACCGCCACCCCCTGCTGCAGGGCTGCGGGGGCCACACTGGCGGGTGCTGGGCTCTGCGCGGCGTGATGCACCACATCGCCAATGGCGTACACATTCGGATGGTCGAGCACCTGCAGCGTATTGCTCACCATAATCTGCCCTTGCGGGGTTGCCTCCAGGGGCTGAGCCAGAGTCGGCAAGGCGGCTTGCGTACCGGCGGCCCAAATCACGGTCGCTGTCGCGATCGCCACTTGGTTCGAGAGCTTGACCTGGCTAGCGGTGACCGCCGCTATTTGGGTATTGAGATGCACTTCGACCCCAAGTCGGGTGAGCTGACGATGGGTATAGTTGCCCAATCGTTGCGAAAATTCTTGCAGCAAGTTGGCCCCTGACTGCACCAGCACAATCCGCCCCAGGCCAACCAGTTCAGGAAAGTCCCGCTTTGCTGCGCCCCGCCACCACTCGGCCAAGGCCCCAGCCACTTCGACCCCCGTCGCTCCGCCCCCCACGATGGTAAAGGTCAGCAATTGTCGTTGCAGCTCTCGATCAGGGGTGGCAGCAGCCTGTTCAAAGCAAGCCAACAGATGATTGCGGAGGGCGATCGCATCCACTAGGCCTTTGAGTGAAAAGCTGTGCTCTTGGGCTCCAGGAACTTCGTGGTAGCTCGATTGCGTACCCGTAGCAATCACCAAATAGTCATAGGAGATCAGGTTTGAACCCGTATCGATCAGCTTGTTGACAAAATCAATGCGCCCGATCTGAGCCTGCATAAATCGCACGTTCTTCATCCGGCGCAATTTGGTGCGAATGGGATAGGCCACCAAGCTCGGTTCCAGCTGGGCCGTCGCCACCTGATAAATCAGCGGAATAAAGGTGTGGTAATTGTTGCGGTCAATCAGCAAAACATCCGCCGCCGCCCCCGACAACGACTGCGCCGCCTGAAAGCCCCCAAAGCCAGCACCCATAATCACGATGCGATCGCGCGCGCGTTGACGTGGCCCAGCAGTCATAGCGACTCTACGTAAGGTGGCAATAGGTCAGATATTAACTTAAGTGAAGTCAGCTTTGAGAAACCTCTACCCAGGGGCGGATTGACAGGGGTAAACCAGCGGTTCAGCCGAGCTTCGATCCCTGATGACGCGCCCCAGTCCACGGCCTCGCTGTGACTACGGACAATACAGCGTGTCGCGCGTATTGCGCCCTGTCACGGGGTTGGTACCTTGGGCCACTTCGCAGAGCAGATCGTTGCCCCTGGGGTCGAGTAGCACGTCGGTAAAATCCGCCCCGTCAATGATCGCCCCACGAAAGTCAGTGTCAAAGGCGTAAGCCCCTTCGAGGATGGCATTCGTCAAGTTGGTGCGAATGAATCGGGCACTGTCTAAGGTGGCCCCAGTCATGTTGACCCCAGTCATGTCGGCTTGACTAAAGGTGGTGTCAAACAGTCGTGCCCCGCGCAGATCAGCATTGTGCAGATCGGCATTCGCGAGATCGGCCCGCGTGAAGTCGTCGCCCCGCAGGTCTCGATTCGAAAAATCTGACATCCGCAGGCTTTGTCGGTCATAGCTAGTCGCATAGGTAGGCGACAGCCCGATGCCCAAACAGAGAGCAAACAGCAAGAAACTGAGGACAACACACCGCGCGATCGCCTGCATCTTCACAAATTTCATAGCCCCTACTGCCAACTCGGCTCAACTCCCTGATCCTACTCGGTGAGGGAACCTGTGAACGCACAAAATTGCCGCAGCGCATACTGAGACTCAAGCGCAGGCAGATAACGCCCCTTCATATCGATTTTCTGAAACAAGACGACAAATCTGGCCCGCCACCCCTCAGCTCTCCGGCATTTCCCAAATTGCCTGGGGAGGCCGATCACTGAGAATTGGGACAAGTTAACGGCTGAGCAATGGTCGCATGATCAAGAAACCAGCGCCAAAGGCCGAAACCACCACCAGTAGAATCGTTGTAGCCAGCCACAAGTTGCCCATGTCAGACCGCGAAGCCACCTTGCTGAGAGGACGCATACCTTCTGGCTGCTCGGTAAACAATCGCTGCTTGTTCGCCTGGCTTCGATTGGGCTTGGGGCGATCGCGTTTGCGGACTTTGGGATGGGGCACAATCGCCTGAGTCCGAGTCTCACGCTCGGTCACGGGTGCTGCCGCCGGTGGGGCGGTCGCAGGGGCCGGTTCCGCAGGCGGTGCCACCGGCACTGCAGCCTCAGCCGGAGGGCTTTGGGGAGCAGCCGGCGCAACCGGCGGCTGAGCGAACAAATCAAAATGGGTTGAGGGCTCTTCGCGCTCGATCATTACGCGATTCGGCATGGCAGCTGGGGCTTCTGGTGGCATAATCCCAGCAAAGTGTCCAAGCTGTTCGGCCGATTGCACAAACCGCTGAATTTCAGTGCGCAGCAGCGTATTCTGGCGCAGCAACTGTTGGTTTTGCTGAGTCAGGGCATCGAGGGTGGTCTGCGTCAGCTTGAGTTCTGTCGCTAGCTCGCGATACACCGAAATCGGCACCGCCGGTGAGTAGCTAGACGGGGCCGTCGCACTAGCCATTCCAGCACCGGAATACAATTGAGAATCAGAATTGATAGGGGCGTTCATTATCACTTTCCCGAGAAACGCGATACACCGGCGATCGCCACACAGAGCAACGACCCAGACATCGAGGAATACAGAGCAATTCAACCGCTGTAGATTCCGCCCAAAGCGTATCGCAAAAATCTAAGAATGCAACTCTTTTTTAGCGACTGCTTCATATTGCCGGGTGAGGACTCCGCAAAATTTGGATTTTAACCGTCTCAACAGGGGCCATGGGGGCAAGGAGGCAAGGGGGCAGAGAAACGGTCAGGGTCGTCTTACACCGATTCTCTGAAACAAGGTTACAGATCTGCTCCCCTGCCCCTCGGCTCCCCGGCGTTTCCAAGATTGCATTGGAAGTCCGATCACTGAGAACTGGTATTACTTCTGCCGTAGAGGACTAAAAATAGAGCCGTAGGATGGGTCAATTCCCGACCGATAACGCTCAATTCCCTGCCAGAGGTCATCCTGGCCCATCAATCCTCATCCGCAGACCAATCTCCCCTTTGCATCTTTGGGAGCAGCGCGCCCGCGTCATGGACGATTGGCATAACACATTCGAGTTTTGCCGATCAATAAAATGCCCTTCAGCCAGCGCTTGCCCAGCATCGGGATGCGCTTCGCTGAATTACCACAACGGCGACCACCAGCCAGGGCCGGGGAAGCAGGCGCGATCGCCCAGTCTTTAATGAGCCTCAGGTCCGTTGACTACCGCCACCGGTTGAATCTCGACGGTCACCGGCGCATCGGTGCTGGGCGGCACCGTATTCAGCGGTTCAAAAACTTGACTGATGGGCATTCCCGCTTGAGCCAGCGGGGCTAACGCGGATCCTTTGGTGGCAGGTTTCATGGCGGCAGGGGGCTCCGATAAAACACTCATCGGCCCGCCTAGGGGCTCACTGTAGGGGGCGATCGCCTCGGGGGTC
Organism: Leptolyngbyaceae cyanobacterium; assembly: GCA_050042805.1. Taxonomy (GTDB): domain Bacteria; phylum Cyanobacteriota; class Cyanobacteriia; order Phormidesmidales; family Phormidesmidaceae; genus Halomicronema. The sequence continues at coordinate 42,548 of JBHJJI010000130.1, read as the reverse complement.
GCCGGGGCAGACGTTGTGGGCTCGGCAGCGGTCGTTGGGGCCGGTGGCGGTGCAGCCGACTCATCCTCTGCCGGTTCAGCGATCGTTTTCGGCTGAGCGGCTGGGCTGTCTTTCGGCTTCACACGCAGACTGTCAGGCAGCGCTGATTCTGGCTCATAAATGGTGTTGGGGCTGTCCTTTGGTCCCCATTCCTTGAGCAAGTCTTCGGGAATGGCCTCAATCTCAATATCCAGCAGCTCATCTTCAGCGACGGGCTCAGGTGAGGACGATGGGGCCGGAGCCGTTTCCGATTGTGGTGGCGCTGCTTCTGATGGCGGGGGAGCGGCCTCGGGAGCGGTTTCCTGCTCTGGACTCAAATCCTTGGCATCAAAGGGAGAGGAGTTCTCCTCGGTATCCCCAGTGAACGAATCAGCCCCTGCTGGCGCGGATTCCTCTGTGGAAACGCCCGTGCCTGCATTTAGCACTACGGAGGTGGGCATCGGGGTTTGAAACTCGCTCGACGCCGAGCGGATTTTGGCCAATACCTGCTCCGCTTCAGTTTCATTCGCTTGCTGCGGTTGGCCACCTGTGACCTTGACCGGAATCAGATCCACCTTCATTTGCCCATCGCGCAATGAGACCTGCAGCACCGCCGTTTCTGCTGTCGGGGCCTCGGCGCTGGTGCCAAAAACGAAATCGCCTAGGGAGTAGGCAATGGGCCGTCCTTTATAGATTTCGGCCCCCTGCAGCTGATTGGGATGATGACCGACGACTAGATCAGCGCCCTGATCGATCGCGAGGCGAGCCAAATTTGTCTGTGACTCGGCAGGCGTTTGAGGCGGCTCCGTTGACCAGCGATAGTTGACGACGAGCCAATCCACTTCATCGCGAATCGCCTGAATGTCTTTCACAATTTCCTGCATGTTGACGGCATTGACGCCGCTCACCGAGTCATAGGCCGCCAAGGTAAAATCCCGGTCATAGCTGAGGTAGGCAATCCGCTGCCCCTTGACATCCATGATTTCCGGACGCCGCGCTTCGCGCTCACTGCGGCCGGCCCCCACCCGAAAGATGCCGTTGCGATCAAGCGTATCCAACGTTTCAGCGAGTCCCTGCTCCCCAAAGGACAGAGATTTGTCGCCAGTCAGATTCACGACATCAACGCCGCCCGCTTTGAGCAAATCGATCGCATCGGGTCGCTGCCGTTCTAACAGTTCTTCTTCGAGGGAAGTCGCGGCGGTCGCTAACGGGTCTTGCAGATTCACCATGGCCACATCGGCCTGACGATAGGCGGGCAAGCCGGAGAGCAGCTGCCCCTCCTGCACTAACTGTTCATAGGGCAGGCCATCCAAATCCACATCGCCCCCAAATAGCAGCGTGACGGTGGGGTCTTGGGGGGCCGGTAAGCGCTCGTGCTTGAGCACGCCCACAGGCTCCAGGGCAGCATTGACCACATTCGGCCGATCGCGCTCCGGCTCTACTTGATACGAGATCGCGGTAGTCTCTGCCGTTGCCGCGCCCTGGGGTTGAGCAGGCGTCTGACGATCCACCAACACGGTGGGCTCGGGGGCGATCGCGGGGAGCTGAGGCTCGCGAGCAGGAACCTGCGGGGGGGTATTTGAGGGCTGCGATCGCACCTCGGCACTCGTCGCTGGATTTTGAAAGGGCAGGGCGGGCTCTTGTCGGTTCGACATCACGACTTCAATCATGCAGCCAAACACAAACGCCGCCACTGCCGACCCCGTCAGCATAGAGGCCCGTAGCGTTTTCAGCTGACCGGTTAACAGCCGCGCCGTTAAACCTGGCAATCGTGGTGCTGACTTGCGCGCCGCCAACGTGGGGGGCATTGCCGCCGAGCCTTTGCCCTGTTCTCGCTTCAGCCGCTCGCGCAGGGCCGGGGTCATCACCCGAATCCGCTGCTGCCAGACCGGCTGGCGCTCACCGACGGGTCGAGCCAGCAGATGAATACCTTCTATCAGCGGTGAATTGAGCTGCCACATGAGATGGCAAATAAATTGAGTCAGCGGCTTCTGGAGCGGTTGGCGCTCAAACTCAACAATGATGCGAATGCAGCCCGGTCGCTGGTCTTGGCTAACTTGAGCGTAGATTTTTTCTGGAATCAGCGGCTCATTCAGCCATAGTGCGATCGCCCGAAATTGTCCCGCTGCTGCCAGTGCCTTAGTTGACAGCTTTTCGGGAGATAAGTTAGAGGCTGCGTTGACCATTATTTTGATGTCTGGGGGATCTGACGAGATTGGCGACTTCAGTCTGCCGCATAGCCTGAAGAAAACACTTCTAAAAATTGTGGGTTACAAATTCAAGAAAGATGTTTGGTAGAAGCGCCAATGATGATAACAATGAATTCCAAGAAAAGCCCGCCTTTGCCAATATTTTAGGCCGATTCTTTAGATACTGGGTTAATCATGATTCCGGCCAGCGATTGGCAGTCGCTGATTGGGGTCAAAGGGCAGCCCAGCGTTGAGAACACCCGAAATGACTCGGATGAGCGGATACAGGAGAGCACTGACGCCTCTCAAGCACCTGACATCAGAGATAAAGTCCTTGCTGTGTCGGACTCTCAGCACACTGAACCGTCCTCACTCAACGGTGATCTGCGATAGCATCTCCGGCTATTCATCTCCTGCCATCTCCAGGAGACTAAATGGCCCGTAAATCACTTAGTTCCAGTCACGTTGACAGATATACCAATGAGGTTCCAGTGATTTGACCACTCGCCCGCCGTTAGTACAAGTATCGTGGACATCTTGCGGATCATCCGTAGACACGTAAACCAGCGGCACATAAAACTCTGCAATCACAAAATCGATGATGACCGCTTCACCATTCAGCGATTCTGCCACCCAAGCACTGTCATAGAAAGGGCGATCCGGCAGGCGGAGTTGGCTCTCACCCGATTGCTGCAGGTCGGCGATCGCCGTTGTCGCAAGCTCCCTAAATTCATCACAGTGAGTGGCAAAGGTTTCTTCTGCCTGCGCTATCACCTCTGGGGTCGCGATCTGAGACAGACATCCAGCCGCGGCGATCGCGACCCCCAATTCAGCCCAACGTAATCGGTGACTCCCCATCGTGCAGTCAGCGATTATCCCTCGCGCCGTCGGCTCATATTTTACTGATCACCAGCATGCAATCGTGCGAACGGCCCCAAAAATCTCCAGCAGCAGTCTGCCCCAGGGTCTACCGCGATCGCCACAGACCCTGGGTTTCAGAATATCAATTCTTACCCGTCGAGCGATCGTGCTCAGGGATTCAGCCAGACTCAATTTTCCGACCGCGCCGTGAGCGCCGTGAGTTAGCTGAACTAGCGGCTCACGGACACTAAATGACCGTCGTCCAAAATATGCTGAACCACATCCCCAATGACTTGTCGCAGCATCTTTTGATTGCCGCTGTTGTCAATGGTAACGGTGAGCACGTAGCGTTCGTCGTCAATTTTGACGGCCGTTGAGCTGCCGATCACATTGGAATTCTGACCGGTTTTTTCCCCAATCCAGGCCACCCGCTTGCTTCTCAGTTGGCTGATCGCGGTGTAGCCAAACTCCCAGTCATACTGGCCAACCATGGCATCGAGAATTTCATCGGCTCCCGGACTAGAGAAGGTATAGACCTGGCGCATCATCTCAGTCACTTCATTGCTCGTCATGACATTGCGACCCACCGCTCGATTCCGGGTGGGGGCGGTGCGATCGCCAATCAGCTTAGTGCGAATCTTGGTCTTTTCGTATCCCATCTCCTGCAGAGTGTCGTCCATGTACTCCCAGCCGAGATAATCTAACAGCTGATTGGTGGCGATGTTGTTGCTCTCTTTGATCATGCGCACCATCACTTCTCGGAGCGGATACTCATGATCGACATAAATCTTGGCCCCGTTGGCATTTTCCGTCCAGTTGTGGGGGTCGACATACATCGTTTCTGAAAGATCGATGTTTTCGTCAACGACCTTTTTCATCAGCACCACGGCCACCGGCAACTTAATCAGGCTGGCCGGACTTGCGGGTGGCTGATCGCCTTTGTAGTCGCGACATTCCCCTGATAGATGACAGATCGTGATGCGAATGGCCCGGGGACGTCCGGTGGCTTCGGCAATGTCGGCTAAAAAGACCGACTGCAGCTGGTCAATATCCTCAGCGACTGGAACCAGAATGGCGGCATAGTCTTCCCGGCGGTCAGCGGCAGCCTCTGCCAATATCGAGTCGGGTGAAATTTGGTCGAGCTGTCGCAGGGCAGATTCCCATAAATACTCCTGTTGCTGCAGTTCGGCCAGGGTTTCTTCATCATCTTCACGACCGGCATCCCGTACGGCAATGCCCTGTACAGCCAGCTCCTTTGATCGTTTGAAGTTAGCATCAGCGGCAGCTTCCATCTCTAATCTTTCGCGGGTGAGACGGGCGGCTTGCACCACCGTAAAATAGGGAGCGAGGTCGCCCATGCCTTGGGTCAGTTCTGACGGCAATAATGACTCGTCATTGGCAGGGTCAGACAGATCTGCCGGTTCCAGCGCAACGGTTTCATCCGGATTGATTTCACCTGAAGACGGTTTTTGCTGCCACATCGCAGTGAATGTCGGTCGCAGTCCGCCCACTGCAATGGCGACCACAAAGCCCGATAAAAAACCCCCACCAAACACCCAAGGAGTGTTCCAGGTACGCTGTGAAAACGAATTTTTAAAACTCTCTCCTACCACCGGTGCCTTGACTCCCCAGAATACGGTTGGATGGTGGGTTAATTTTCGCGTTTGATGGTCGCTTTAGTGTCCTGCTGACTACCAAATCAGTGGAAAGGTCGTCCTTGATTGAGTAAATATACTGTTGAAATCTGCGATATTTGCGCTCTAAAACGCAATCTAGTGGATGGGGCGATCGCGGCTTTCCACCCCGATCAAGAGCGGCAATTGGGTCGCGTGGCTGAGCCCAAGCCCAGATCGCAGTCGCCCGGCCGATTAGGATCAGACGGCGGAGCCCCTTTGCCGATGTGCGATGGATCAGAGCACGCCTCGGTGTCCTCGGCAAAGTAGCCAGCGCTGTGTACAGCAATTTTCAGAAGTGCGGCGGTGAGCGGTGCCGTCCTTTCCTATACTGGTAGGCTGGTGGCGCAGTCATCGCTGATTGAGCCAGTTTGAGAGCGGCTTAAAGCCTGCAGCTCGACGGCATTTCGGCGATCGATGACCGGGGAATTAGTCGCGATCACCCTGAACGCTTCACCTGTAGGACTTACGCAAGAGCCCCCTGTATTCCCCAACTTTGGGGGATGTTGAATCCGATTTTCCTCAGATTTGGGGGCTAGGGAGCCAAAATCGGATTCAATTGCGTAAGTCCTGACCTGTTCACCGGCTGCGGCCATGCCCTCAGCCCGTTTAATCCATCACCTCTGAGGCCAGTTATGTCGTTGATCCGCGAGTTACATCGTCAACTCACGCAAAAAGAGCGCTCTGCGGTTGAGATCACCCAAGACTATTTGAGTCGGATCGAAGCCTTAGAGCCCCAGTTGCATAGCTTTTTGACGGTGACCGCCGATCAGGCCCTGGCCCAAGCCCAAGCGGTGGATCAAAAAATTGCTGCCGGTGCCGCGATCGGATTGCTGGAGGGTATTCCCATCGGCCTCAAAGATAATTTGTGCACCCAGGGCATCCGCACCACCTGCGCTTCCAAAGTGCTGGACAACTTTGTGCCGCCCTACGAGTCAACGGCGACCCAGCGACTGGCCGACCAAGGCGCAATTTCTTTGGGCAAGACTAACTTGGATGAGTTCGCCATGGGCAGCTCGACCGAAAACTCGGCCTATCAGGTCACCGGCAATCCCTGGGCTCCCGATTGTGTACCAGGCGGATCGTCGGGTGGGTCGGCAGCAGCAGTGGCCGCTGATGAATGTCCTGTGGCCTTAGGCTCAGATACCGGCGGCTCGATTCGTCAACCCGCTTCTTTTTGCGGGGTCGTGGGCCTCAAACCCACCTATGGCTTGGTGTCTCGCTACGGACTAGTGGCCTTCGCCTCTTCCCTCGACCAGATTGGCCCCCTCACCCGCACGGTGGAAGATGCGGCGATTGTGCTGCAGGCGATCGCGGGGCACGATCCCAAGGATTCCACCAGCCTCAATGTCAAAGTGCCTGACTACACCCAAAATCTCAAGCCAGGGCTAGATTGTCAGGGCCGTAAGATTGGCATCATTCAAGAAACCTTTGGTGAAGGGCTCGCTCCCGAAGTCGATCAGGCTGTGAAAGCGGCGATCGCCCAGTTTGAAGCCCTCGGAGCCGAGGTCAAGACAATCTCCTGCCCCCGGTTTCGCTATGGCCTACCCAGCTACTACATCATTGCCCCCTCCGAGGCTTCATCCAATCTGGCCCGGTATGACGGGGTGAAATATGGGGTGCGCGCTGACGATAGCAACCTCATCTCGATGTATGCCAAAACACGGGCCGCAGGCTTTGGGCCAGAGGTCAAACGCCGCATCATGATTGGCACCTACGCGCTCTCTGCCGGATATTACGATGCCTACTATTTGAAAGCGCAAAAGGTTCGCACCCTGATCAAGCAGGATTTTGAAGCGGCCTTCCAAGAAGTGGATGCCCTGGTGTGTCCTACCTCGCCCACGACCGCTTTTAAAGCCGGGACAAAGGTGGATGATCCCCTCAGCATGTATCTCATTGATCTAATGACGATTCCCGTCAATCTGGCAGGTCTGCCCGGCATCAGCCTTCCCTGTGGCTTCGATGAGTCGGGATTGCCTATCGGCTTGCAGCTCATTGGTAACGTGTTGCAAGAGCAAACGCTGTTTGAGATGGCCTATGCCTATGAGCAGGCCACCGACTGGCACCAAAAGTCCCCTCAGTTGACCTAGCTGCCCTAGCCAGTCTGCGAATGCTATATCGGGAGTGATCCACGGCTGCCGGTCGCGGGTAATCCCGTCACCGGGTTACGCTGACCTGAGGGACAGATGTCAACGGATAGTCAGAGACAGCAATGGAACAGTTGATTTTTGGACTGTTGGGATTTGCGGCGATTGCCTACGCTGCGCTATGTGTTGCCCTTTGGTTGGGACAAACGCGCCTGATTTTTTATCCCCAACCGGCACCGACGACCACGCCCGCCTCTGTTGGCCTAGCCTATGAAGATGTCCAAATTCCCGTGGGTAAGGGACACATTCATGGCTGGTGGCTACCCCATGCATGTCCCGATGCCAAAACTGCTCTGGTCTTGCACGGCAACGCCAGCAACGTCGCCGATGCCCTGAATAAGACCCAGCCTCTGCTCGCAGCCGGTCTCTCAGCGCTAGTAATTGACTACCGGGGTTATGGCCTCAGTTCAGGGCCTTTTCCCAACGAGGCCCGCGCTTATGCCGATGCGACAGCGGCCTGGAGCTACTTAATCGAAACTCGGGGGATTCCGGCTGAGGCCATTGTAATTTTTGGCCATTCGATTGGGGGCGCGATCGCGAGCGCGCTGGCACAGCATCAACCCCAAGCAGCCGGACTCATTGTCCAAGCTTCTTTCACGTCAATGAGTGCCATGATGGAGCACGCTGGCTACAGCCGTATCGTGCCAAAATGGCTGCTCAATCAACGGTTTGACTCTTTAGCCAAAATCGACAGTATCTCCATACCCACACTGTTCATCCACGGCACAGAAGACAAGACCGTTCCCGTAAGCATGAGCGAGGCGCTATATGCGACAGCCGCAGCCCCTAAGCAGCTATGGCTAGTTGCAGAAGCAGATCACAACGATATTGCCGAAGTTGCTAATGCTCACTACATTGCCAAGCTGCAAGAATGGCTGACAGGCAATCAGCAAGCATACACATTATCTAGGGAAATACCGGCCTAGCCAGGAGCCTGCTGTAGAACTGTAGAAAGATTCAAGCGAGTCAGCTCCATTCAAAAGGCTGGTTGCGGGTGCCGACGATTTGCTGGAATTTTTCTAGCTTTGCCGTCCCTAACTCGTCTTTCCAGCGCTGATCTAACTTAATCGTCAAGTCCATTTCAGAATAGTAGTTGCCATGAATCTCTTGCGTAGCGTCTGGAACCGGCTGATCGCGATAACGAGCCATCAGAGCCTTGGCACTACGACTACCCGCAATATAGTTATGATCATGCTTCCAGTATTCCAGCATGTCCGGTTCGAAGGGGATGCCCAGAAAGTCACAAACCCCTTGCATCGTCTTGGTAGGATTAGTCGCCAAGTCTTCATATCGCACTTGCATTCTGCGATCGGCCGCCACCGACCCATAAACTTTCTCAGACGCTTCAAGATTGTTGAGCCAGCGCTGGCTGACGGTCTCTACTGTGAGGTTAGGGTAAGCGCGTAAATAGGAGTTTAAAACCGCTCTACCGTCACGCACTACATGAATCACATAAGCATCCAAATGACCTTGACGAAATTCACGAGCGTTGAGACGTTGCGCGACCCAATCCGGATATTTACTCGAATCAATCAGCACAGGTTTCTGAATTCGATTGAGCAATAGCGTGTATGGATTGAGAACGGCATCTTGCCCAGTGATTTCTCGCAGCCAACGGTCTATTTTCAAGGGAATCAGTGGGTTCAATCGATGACCACTCAGCCCCAGAGCTAATTGTTTGGCATCCTCGTCGCTAAAATGATCTTGCCAAAACGTTCCTTTGGGACACAATTCAGCCACAGCAGAATTGCGATTATATATTTCTGGTAGCTTACTAATCTCCCCGAGGGAAAAGCCTTGAGAATGACTTCCTAACATCAGATCTAGCATTGTCGATCCCGAACGACCAATGCCCAGAATAAATATGACCTTACCGGCTGTACTCATTATGCTCTCCTGTTAAAAAATTACTTTAGAGTTTTAACTTTTTGGGAAATACGTTCCCAAAGTCCGACTTTCTTTAACGGTGCCAGATTTCGTAGAGGTTCAGACACAGTTTGAAACCGGTACGACTGCCACAAATCCCAGTAAGGGCCATCCGGCCTCATCGGACATCCGGCCCAATGAAGATATCGCAGTAAGCGATCGCCATCATATAAAAGATGCTCTTTTGGTTCGAAGTGCGAACTACCGGCCCAATTACCGGGTTCATGAGGATTTGCTTGGGTAATGTTGACTCGTCGCTCCGTTGCTTTTAACACTAAATAGTTGAGGACAGGCTGATCGGTTGTACCCGTAGAGAAATCAAAATATTCTCGATGGGCAGCACACTCTCGTAGTAGATTTAGCATCTCGTCGTAAGCAAAGATCCCTTTCCGTCCACCCCAAAATCCACTGTTAAAGACATCCTGCAGTTCTGCTTCAGTAAAGATAGATTGCTCTGGCACGACTGCAGTAAAAACCTCCGCCAGTCCACGACCTTTGCGCTGAAAATCGCAGCAAAAGAAGTCAGTCTGTTCAAGATAGTCCAGGCTGTTTTGGACAGACTGAAAAAGCAGGATGTCAGTGTCAATATAGACAAACTCGTCTAGAGGCCCAAACCAGAGACTCAGCTTGCGCATTTTGTTAGGCAGCTTGAGGAAGTCCCGAGGGAAAATCTCAGCAATATCCTGAGTCAGCTTGTCTAAAAAAGCTAAGTCTGGAAATAGCTGGACGTTGAACTTGTCTTTGCAGATCGACCAAACCTGTTCATAGTTTTCATCAAAAGGCACCATGAACACGGGAATGTCCGGATCTTGTAAGCGCAAGCTCGTCAGGAGTGCGATCGCTTGATCAAAAACGCGATCGTTCGCAACAACATAAACACCACGAGTCATTCTTTATTCACTCCTAATATCGTTCAACATCCAAACTCAAACCTAAGTGTATCCATAACTTGAATTCAACTGTCCCCGAACTAAATCATCCATAAAAGTGACTGCTTCCGCAGACAGCTCTTCTTTATAGCCACCCACTTTCCCCTTCCTCACCTTTAGAGAGTTTTGGTCAGAAAGAGTTCCACTCTGGATGGCTGAAGTCCGCAAAACTCCTGCTTTCACCTCAGAAGAACCTTTCATCTCAATTGATCGCATATTCTTAAACGATGCATACTCCACCGCAGCAGCAATGATTTCAGGCGCAGCCTCTATCTCTAAAAATCTCAACACTCTCGTCAACTCATATTGAGTATTTGCTCTCATATCTTCATATCGAACAATCAGCAAATCTGCCAATTCATGTTTATTCTGCCGCCACAGGTTATAGTCTTCTATATATGACAAAAACTCAGGGCTATTTAAAATAAAGTCATTAATATCTTGATAGCTGGAATATTCATGTTTGTGTTGATGATATCGTGAAACCAAGGCATCACGTGGATCACGGACTAACAAAATGATCTTCTTAGTTTCGTAAGAACCAAATTGTCCATATTTTTCATGAATCGCTTTAATTGATGGCAGGTTAGGATTGAGTTCAGAGAAAGAGTATAGATAATGTAGATTAACTTTCTCGACGTTATAAGTGACTTGCATCACTCGCCCCAAAAGAATTCTCAACCATGTCCGACCACAATTAGTCTGAGAGATTAACAAGTAATCTGCGACTTCTCTTTCGCGGTAATGCTTGTCTGACTCAGACTCAAATTGCCTTCTCAGCTTTCGATAACCTCGACCTACCAAGCTATAAGTTGGCCGATGAAAGTTAAAGATAAATTGATTCATTCTTTTCATCATAAGAAAGCTCTTTTAAAAATTAATGGTTTTTCATAATGTCTTTGGGCAATCAGACTTCAGAAAAAAGGAAATGCTAACGATTTTAGTTGCTACTGAAAATTTTCGATATTTTTCTTTTTAGCCTTTTCGTCATAGATAGAGGCGGCAGTTGATAAGATTTAGGTGCCTCCTTAAAATCTGGAAAGTCTCCCGGTGAGTTTAGATATCGATAGTGAAGGAAGATATCTCGATAGGGAATCTCCAGATTTTCTCCTTGACATAAGCGTGCAAATATTCTGGAAGAGATGCCAATATAGTGTAAATACAGCAATTGAATTCCTTTATCGAAAAGCAAACCTCCTTGTTGCTCAAAGTGCTTAGAAGTTACAGAGTTGCCAGTCCGCTCACGAGGACTTAGTGACAAGGCTAAGTTGGTGGATGTAATTGGCTTGCTCAAGACAAAGTAATTGAGAAGTGTCTGGTCAGGAGCCATAGGATAAAGGACTTCAGCTTCACCCTGAGCAAGTCTATCCAAGTAAAAATCAATATCTTTCGGAGTAACGCTGCCACGCTTAGATGCATAGAAGCCAGAGCAAAAGGTTTTTGACATCAAATCTTTCTCAGAAAAAATATGAGTCAATCTTGGAGATTCAACATCAAAAACATGGCCAAGATCTTTATATTGAAAATCATATGTCACCCAATCATATTCTTCTAACGCAGAGAATATTATGGTTGGAGAATTCATCAATAAAGCATCTGCATCCATATAAATAAACTGATCGAAGGGGCCTTCAAAAGCACAGAATCGACGGTGAGTTCCCATGCGATGAATTCCTGGCTTCCCATTAAGTGCCAACCATGTTTTCGCAGCAGTCGGATGGCAATCCCAAAGCCTTTGAACCCAATCATCCCAACGATTTATCACAGATTCATCTTCGAACAGAAAGACTTGTGGGCGCTCTGCTGATAATTCTCTTAACCTATCTAAGCGATTATCATATGGATAAATACATACTGGCATCTCTGAACCAGCATGAAATTCAATACTATTAATAAGTGCTAGAACCTGATCATAGACAACATCATTAGCAAGCGTACAAATTCCTTTTTTCATATTCACTGTCCTTTGGAATTACAGCCCAATATTTCTCCCAGAAAGCCAAGTGGCAAATTATAAATATTTTCAAATAATCCAGAGTGATTCGACACCTTAATATGACTTTTATTGTGGTTCAGATCAAGAAAGTTTTGACATATTTATCAATTTAAACCATAGATAAAGTTCATCATTTTCAAGAAGACTGTAATAGACTACTGATTCAAAAAAAGGGGCAAGCAACTCTAGAGAATATGATTTCGAACGTATTTTCGAAAACCAGTTGAGCATTGAATGCCCGTGCTCGAATTAATGATATTTCTTTGTAGAGGTTTTATGTCAAATGCCTTTTATTTGGTTTTCTGTATCCTTAATCAATTGTTTATCAGATTCGCAAACTGGAAACAGTAGCTAGTAATCCATGAATACTATCGTCTCTCAAAGATGAAGTGACTAATAGCTAACATACACCTCATTTTTTTCTGATTGGCCAATTTCAGGGTACCCAAGCCATCTATCCTCTAACGCTGGCAATTGTCACTCGCATCAGAGCTCTTCGGGAAATAGACACCGCTTTCCTGAAGAAGATTCTAGAATCAGGACACTGCCAACTTTTGTACCCCGATTTGTGCCGAATTCACCTGGTGCAGTGCCTGGCAGCTTGAGAGTTCACTGCTCTCCTCGGCAAAATCACCTTGCCCAACGCTGCAACCTAGTTCTGGGGCGTATGCCATTACCGCAGTATCGCGCCATCCGGCACCACCTCAGATCGAACTCACGCATTACAGCGGCAGCGTTGCCCAAGCCGACGATCGCAACACCGTTAAGGTTTCCGTGGCTCCCGAGGTGTCATCAACTGATTGTGCGCTGGCGTAACTTAAATCGTTAAACAAGGCTTTGGCCATCTCCAACGGTTCTGGAATCGTTGACCACCGATCGCTCAGGGAGCGAAACTCTGGCGTGCGGATGGCCTTCCAGGTCTCTGTAAACGGGTGCGTGGCGGCGATCGCAAACACCTCAGTCGTTAGCAATGGCTGCAGCGAAAAGGCACTGTCTTGCGACTGGGGAAACACCACTGCCTGCCTGGCCGGTAGCCGACTCGCCTCAGCGATCGCGCTGCTGGTTTGCTCACTCCCCTCGGACGCACTAGTGGGTGGACAATACACGGATAAGCGACTATTTTCGACCACACTGATGATGAGGTAATACAGCCTCACCGAGCCCGAGTTGAGTAGACGCAGTTGAGTCGGTTCGCTGAGATCGCTCAGCGCGCGCTCCACCGATAGCCGCTGAGGACTGGTGGGAGCCGCGCCAGTCAATTGGCGAGAGCGCAATGTCTCTTCGAGTAGCCATAGCTGACTGTTGGGAGCGCGCGTTTCTAACGTCAGTCGGAGCGGCAGTTGGGAGGCGATCGCATTTACCGTGAGCCGCAGCATTTTGACCGCTAACAAACTGCGCAAAGCACCATGGAGGCGGCTGACGGCAGTTTTGACCGCTTCTTCATCCTCCGCTGCAGTACCCGTAATCAAAGACCCTTCAGGATTAAACAGGGCATACCCGGGCTGGGCTAAGGGGGTCACGTCGTCTTCTGGCTGTTCGGCCACGGCCGCCTCTTCGTTTTCGGTCAGCTGGGCGACCGAGCGACGAATAAACATTCCCTTACCAAACACACAGTCGACCGCTTTCTCTCCCGGTGCCGTGGTCGTGATGTACGACAAGCCCGCCAGGGCACTGGTCGCATCCACCAGTTCAATCCGTTCGAGGATGGGATCGAGGGCGATCGTCAGCGCAATCTCTTTCGGAAACCGGCGCTCAATCTCAACCAGCGGCACCCCAACTGACATATCTTGCGGGTCAAGTAGTTCGGCCTTGGCCTGCAGCCCCGTCATCGTTTTGACCATCAATGTACCTTGGGGCATCGCCGCCAATTGCGGTAAGGTCGGCAGAGGCTGTAGCTGTAACCCCAAATCACAGTAGGGCAGCAATATCGTTGGTAGCCCCCCGAGCCACACGGTGGCTGTGCGGTTAAGCGCGTCAATCGTTGTAATCACACCGTGGGCAGCGGGCTTCGGTAACCGCCCCGATAGTAAGGGTAATTCTTGTTTTTTGCTGGCCTGTTTACCCAACAGTTGGGGGGACTTGTGAGTCCCCGGCCAGGCCGACAACTTGCGATCAACGTTGTGGATGAACCACTGCTGCTTTTGGGCCGGTAGGCTCGTCCAGATTTGCTGAGTCAACGCATAGGTAAACAGCCCAGCGCTAAATCCCTGCCAGTTCCCTTCCAGGACGGGCGTACCAGCCAAGCCTGCCCGCAACAGATATCCCGGCCAACTGGTTGCCAGCTGATCTAAGGGTTTATGGGGTTCAGTGAGGCGAGTATCAAAGGGGGCCTGCCACACTCCGGTGGGGGTCACTAGACGCGATCGCACTCGAAAGTTGCCTCGCAGCAGGGTCGGGTGGGCGACCGTACCCGCATCAATCACCGTCAGCACTTTCACGCCTTTCAGCCCCTGGAGCAACTGAGAGACGCTTTCTTCAAACAGATCTTGAATGCCCGCAGATGCCGTAGACGGTAGCTGACTATCGACCGCTACCAACGTCGGTAAGCGCTCGGTCACCGTCGTCCCTGACGACAACTGCACCTGACCGCCAAGCCCACTAAAGTGAACCACCACCGTATCGCCGGGCTTAGCCTGAGCCACCAGATGTCCTTGAATCGTTTCAAGAATCTGGTTAACGGTGGCGGTTTCATTCGTCAGCGTGACAATGTTGGATGGCAAAACGCCAAAGCGATTGATCAACAGCTCTCGCTGCAGCTCAACATCGATCAGCGCCCCCTGCAAGAAGGAGGCTCGGTCACCGGCCTCGACCTGCCGTACCCCGGCGGGATAGGCGTTAATGCCAATCAGCAGGGCGAGACAGCGATTCGGCTCCGCGAGAGCAGCTTGGTAGGCTGAAGACCAGCCTGCCAGGGTCATATCGGTAATGCCGAGCACCGCTAGGGCAGCACTCAACCGCTGCAAAAAATCTCGTCGTCCCAGCATCACCGCAGGGCAATCCCTTTTCTAGACTTCTTGAGCGACCCGCATGGCTCGAGCCAGTTCAGCAGCCACCTCAGGTCGAGAAAACTCAGGGGGAGGTAGTTCGCCCCGACGCAGCATCTCACGCACCTTGGTGCCCGACAAATGAACTCTCTCTTCAGGTTGACTAGGACTGGTTTTAGTCGTCGCCATCGTATGGGTTCGAGTGCAATAAAAAGCATGCTCAAACTTGAGGGGAGTGATGCCCAGTTCGTCAGGTGCAAACTCCTCAAAGATGTGCTGAGCGTCATAGGTGCCGTAATAGTCACCCACCCCAGCATGATCACGACCCACAATGAAGTGCGTGCAACCATAGTTTTTGCGGACGAGAGCATGGAAAATAGCCTCTCTAGGGCCAGCGTACCGCATTGCTGAAGGGTTAATCGCTAAAATCACCCGATTCTGCGGAAAATAGTGCTCCATCATAATTTCGTAGCACCGCATCCGCACATCAGCCGGAATATCGTCTTGCTTAGTCGCTCCTACTAGAGGATGTAGGAATAGACCATCGACAATTTCTAGGGCGCATTTCTGAATATATTCGTGGGCGCGGTGAATCGGGTTGCGGGTCTGAAAACCCACCACAGTCTTCCAGCCACGCTCAGCAAACATCACCCGAGAAACGGCGGGATCAATCTGATAGCTGGGAAATAACGGATGGGGATCGCGCTCTAGTAACCACACCGGCCCCGCCAAGTTGACAGCCCCCTGTTCGTACACAACTTTGACGCCGGGGTGCTTTTCTTCCTCAGTGCGATACACGTTGATCGCTTCTTTGGCTTTGTCGTAGCGGTATTTTTCGGTCAACTCTAAGACGCCGACAAAGTCACCGTGGGCGTTATCGAGACGAATCAGGGTGCCTTCTTTCAGAGGCTCGGCGATCGCCGCATCCACCGATAAGGTGACCGGAATCGCCCACGGCAGACCATTAGCCATGCGCATATCAGTCACCACCGTATCGTAATCGGCACGGCCCATAAAGCCGTCGAGGGGGCTAAAGCCGCCGATCGCAATCATCACTAAATCAGAAACGGCGCGCTCATCGAGCACCACGCGGGGCATCGATTGGCCAGCTTCTAAGAAGTTCTCGCGAGCTTCAGGGGTCGCAATGCGGTGAACTAAGGTGCCCCCATGGGCGCTATGAATTTCGGGTGTCGTTGTCAAAACACTGACCTCTCAAACTGCACAGTAGTCGCGCTCAATATGCCCATTTGCGGAACGACAATCGGCATTTACACCGAGAGATACTGAGCGATCAACACCGTTATTTCGCCTGACTCGTTTGCGCTAAGGCAGCCGCCAATCGGTGCTGCACCGGCAGGGGCTCAATAATGCCTCCCCCTAAGACCTTGTCACCGTCATACCAAACGGCGGCTTGACCCGGGGTCACACCAAACTGCGACTCATCGAACACGACCTTGACCCGCGACCCCGCTGGACTTACCGAGGCTTCCTCCGCTAAGGGCCAAATCGTCGCAGCGACAGCCACTGAGCGGTAGCGAATCTGTACCGTTGCCCGCAGCGGCTCCGACGGCGCAACTACCGATACCCAGTTTACGCGGTGGACGGTACAGTCTGGATAGTTCACACTGGCGCGATCGCCGACAATCACTTGGTTCCGCCCCACATCTAGAGCGACCACATAAAGGGGGTGCGCGGCGGCAATGCCCAATCCCTTACGCTGACCAATGGTGTAATGATGAATGCCCGTATGGCGACCTAAAATTCGGCCCTGGGTATCGACAATGTCTCCCGGCTTCGGGGCGAGATACTTGTCTAAAAAGCTGCCCATTGAGCCATGTTGCTCGACCAGGCAGAGGTCTTGGCTTTCTGGCTTGGTGGCCGTGTGCAATCCCAACTCACTGGCCAGACGACGAGTTTCCGCTTTGGTTTGCGCCCCTAAGGGAAAATGCAGCGCTGCCAACATTTCCTGAGTCAAGTCATAGAGAAAATAAGACTGATCCTTGTTGCGGTCAACCGCCCGCAGCAGCTCATGACGCTGAGTGTCAGGATTAAACTGCACCCGCGCATAATGGCCCGTCGCGATCGCGTCGGCCCCCAGCTCGGTACGAGCGTAGTTGAGCATGGGGCCAAACTTCACCGAGCGGTTGCACTGCGAGCAGGGCAGCGGCGTGATCCCCGCTTCATAACCGGCCACCAGATAATCCACAATATGGCTCTGGAATGTTTCGCGACTATCCACAATGTGGTGGGGAACGCCTAGCTCCTCACAGAGTTGAGCAGCATCGACCATGCCTTCGGAGCAGCATTGCCCTTTGCCCTTCATCAACCAAAGGGTCAGACCAATGACGTCATGACCTTGATGATGCAATGTTGCGGCGGCTACAGAACTATCGACCCCGCCGGAGAGGCCCACAACAATATTGCTCATCTTCAAAAAAGTCTGGAAATTTTCTAGGTATGTAACTATCCTAGGCTAGCATTCGCCTCGACTGTTCGTAGGAAGGCCGAGGTCAGCCCGAGATAATTGGCAACTTGTCTGTCTGCCCATGCCCACGAAGCCTTTGCGCTTTTGATATGGACTGGCGCTAGCCGCCAGCAGTATGCAGGACACCGGCCATTCAAGATCTGCTTTGCGAATTAGCTCCCACAGACCCCTGTGACAGTGCCCTCTCGCCATCAGCTGCAAGCTGAATCCATCTTATGAAATTCCCCCATTTGTTCACATCCCGTTCAACGATTTTGCCCCCCTCTAGCCAAAAGGCTCGTTCCGTCACCTTCATACATCCTCGGTTTAGGCTCCTGGGCTGCGGCCTCGCGGCGGCGACACTCACCGTGGCGATCGCCCAGCCGGGCTTGACCTCATTGGAGTCAGCGGCGGAATCAGCGGCCCCGGCGCTCGCCCAAGCCTTGCCCACACCGCTGCCGCCCTTACCCGCGCACAGTGGCGTGTCCGCCACCACCGGCGAACAATATTTAGTGCTGATTAGCGGCAGCAGCGATCAGTTGTTACAACAGGTGCGCCAGGTCGAGCCTGGTGCCTTTGTCAACTATGTTGATGGCCGCTCCGTCATTCAGGCCGGACGCTTTAGCTCCTATCAAAATGCGCAAGTGCGGGCTGACGAACTAGCCAACTTTGGCATTGGCGCTGAGGTGCAAACGAGCAACTTTACCGGTGCTCCCATCGCAGTGACCTCGCCCACCGGCTACGATCTGTCCTATCCAACGGCGGTACCCACCTCAGTACCGGTGAATTCAGTAGCAGCGACGCCGTCCTCCATTGAGTTTGGTCAGGCCGCCCCATTTCAAACGGCTCCTGCCTCTTCTGCCGCCTTCCCGCCGCCCTTTCCGATCACGTCGCCGACTAATACCACGGCACCGCCTCTGACAGCACCGACCATTGTGAATGAGTCGCTGCACTCCGGTTACTATGTCGTGGTGCCTGCCAGCATGACTGAGTTACAGGGCATTGCGCGCCAAGTAGTCGCCCTCGGGGTCCCCAGTAGCATTGTGAGCACCCGCACGGCTCCCCGTGGCCCCCACGTCGCTGTCGGACCTTACGACGATCATGGGATCGCTCAAGAATGGAGTGGTTATCTGCGCGATTCAGGCTTTGCCAGTGCCCGCGTTCACTTCGAGTAAGGAAGTTGCGTCAACATGGCGTCTCCACTTGCCAGGGCTGGACAATGCCCAACCCTGACCGAGAATTGTCTGTATTAAGGGATGTTGTCTAAGCGCAGCTCTCTGAGTTCGCTGAATACGAAGATGCTAGCGCCATCCATTCACTAAGCCAGCATTGGTTTCCCAAGCTGATTTCTGAAACAGATGATTGCTCCAACCAGCGCTCATTGAAATTATTAGCGGTGTTGTTTGGCGGTGCTCGCCCCTCACAACACCGCTAGCTGGTTGGAGGTGCTCGGCAAATATCGTCTTTCCGGCAATGAGCAAATATAGCAAGCCGCAGTTTGATCAGGTCACCTTGAATGCCTGAAATCACCATCAGATCAGCCTTTTAATTCTGACTTCCGACTTCTTCATTCCGCATCTGCTATAGCCATCGCATCAAACCAACTTCGGAGATCACTCGCCCATGGACGATTCTGAAAATAGCCACGGCTATCGTCATGATCTCGGGCCTGAAACCGTCGTGGTCACAGCCCAGCAGATGCAGCAAATTGAGACCTGCTTGTTTGAGGCGGGTCTACCCGTGCCGGCGCTCATGGAAAAAGTGGCCGGTCAGATCACCCAGTGGCTGGTGCACCACTATCCTCGCGATCGCGCTCCTGTAGCGGGGATCATTGTGGGGCCAGGCCATAACGGCGGCGATGCCCTCGTCGTGGCACGCGAACTGCACCATCGGGGCTATCAGGTAAGGTCTTGGTGTCCGTTTCCGCAACTCAAACCGCTCACCGCTCAGCACCAAGCCTATTTAGGCTATCTCGGGATTCCTTGCGCCCCCCATAGCGATGAACTGATGGAGTGCGACTTCATTGTCGATGGGGGCGTTGGCATCGGTCTCACCAAACCCCTGAGCGGTGAGTTTGCCACCGGGATCGAGGCCCTAAATGCGGCTAACCGGCCCATCGTAAGTATTGACCTGCCCTCAGGGTTAGACACCGACAGTGGTACGGCCCTCGGCACAGCGGTGCGGGCCACGCATACCCTGTGTTTAGGCCTATGGAAACTCGGACTGCTGCAAGACGCCGCGCAACCTTGGCTGGGGCAATCCCATCTGATCCCCTTTGACATTCCTCAAGCGGCGATTGAGGCGACTTTACCCTCATCACCCTCACACCGTCGCCTGACCGCTGCCGATGCCATCGCTCGCCTGCCCCTGCCGCGATCTCCCGTTGCCCACAAATACACCGCTGGCCATGCCCTGCTGATCGCCGGTTCTAGAAAGTATGGGGGGGCAGCTCTATTGGCCGGTCGGGGAGCAATGAGTAGCGGGGTCGGTATGTTGACGCTGGTGGTCCCTGAAAGCCTGAGAGCAACGGCCCTGAGCCAGTTCCCCGAAGCGCTGGTGCTCGGGGCGCAGGAAACCGCAACGGGGGCGATCGCCGCCCTCCCTGCAGCCATGGCGTGGGATCAGTATGATGCGGTAGCCTGTGGCCCCGGATTAACCCTAGAGTCCGCGACAGTGATGGAGGCCGCATGGGCCTGCGATCGACCTTTGGTCTTCGATGCAGATGGCCTCAATTACTTGTCGCAGCGTGATCCCCGGCGAATGATTGACGAACGGCAAGCGGCCACTCTGCTCACGCCCCATCCCGGCGAGTTTCGTCGCCTGTTTCCCGACATCTGGGCACAAGCGGCAACCCCTAGTGCGGCGGCTCGTCAAGCCGCACTAGCCGGATGCACTGTTGTTTTGAAAGGGGCCATCAGTATCGTGGCACATCCGGGCGAGCCGGTTTGGCTTAACCCCACCAGCACCTCGGCTTTAGCCCGGGGAGGCAGCGGTGATGTGTTGACCGGACTCGCCGTCGGACTTGCAGCACAGCTGATGCAGCGTCAGCTATCGGGCTCTGAGGCCCTTCTCGCCACCGCGATCGCCGCCGTATGGTGGCATGCCCAAACGGGAATCGCTTTAACAGCCGAACGGAGCGTCTTGGGCTGCTCGGCCAGCCAACTCGCCAGCCACTTGCCAACGGTTCTGGCCTCATTGCTCTAACCAGCACCGCTAAAACGTGAAGCGTACACCTTTGTAGTCAAGCTCTGCGGGATGATTCAGAATCAGGTGATCGCGCGCTCACCCATAGCGCTCACCCAGACCATCCATCAACTGATGAAGGTTTAACCGAGCTGCTATTGGATAGTTTTGATATTCCCAGCCTGAGTCAATTGATTGGGCGACGATAGCCGACGAAACTTTCTCAAGTTTTTGTAAAGTAGAGCGTCCATTCCGGATGCTTCGCTATGCTAGGTGTAGAAACAAATCAAGTTGCCAAAATACTTGCCTCCTAAAGGATTCTGGCTTCTCAAGCCCGCTCTATTTAACACCGATACAACTGTCACTCGCCCTGGCTAGAACCAGCAAGTAACCGAGTTTCGGATGAGAGCGACGACCCCCGTCTCCAGAGGTCACATCAATACCAACTGGTATTGGTCTTACTCAACAAGCCGCGTAGTCAAAGAAGTCACTGAATATCTGTTTTAGGTGGGCACAGCCCTCTTCAGGCGATCCTCGGGAAAGATAGGGCATCCGCCAAAACTTGACCCGCCAGATCGACCGCTTAGTTGTTAAGCAGTTTGCCTGATCAAAGCCGGTTTCAGCAGCGACCATCTCCTCACACTTAGCCGCCGAGTGCTCACCGCACTAGCGATTGAGCGAGCAGGAACAATCTCGCTGGGAGCAACTTCTGAGGCCAGGGTTGAGGCAATGAAGTCGTCACGCGCAACTGTGGGTCATCTCAACGAGTGGCTGACAGTTACACCACCAAACTAATCAGCATCGTTACCGTCATTGGACGAGGGTTCAAGCCAGATGTGGAAAAGAATTGCCTGGCAAAGGTTAAGTCTAGGCGCATTAAGCCTGGGCACGTTGGGCTTATTGGGGTGCCCCGCCGGGTCTCAGTTATCGCTGTCTCAATCACCGGATCCAACCATGATGCCGGTGGTGCAGTCAGAGGGGACTGAAACCGCGATCGCCGAGCAGCCCCCACAACCCGTTGAGTTTGCTGTCTGTGGCGAGATTCCCGACTGGGAACGGTTGAGCCTGGCAGAGCAAACAGCCGCATTGACTCAGCAGCCCCGCTATGGGGAGGCCATCACCAGCGAACCCCTCAAAAGTTTATTCGACAAGTTCTGGCAGCAATCGGTGATCTCTTTCACCACCTACGGGTTAAGTGCTCGCACCGAGCCCATTTACCTCAGCGGGGTTTGGACAGGGATTGATGCGATGGAAAACTGCTATGAAGGCGATCGTCCTGAAGCGATCAACCAGGGGGAACTGGCAGAACTCTGGCTGATTGGTCATCAAGTCGTTGACATTACCTGGGCCGATGAAGCCTATCAGGTCACTGTCGATACAACGACGACAGGCCTCCAATTTGTCCAGTTTGACCGATTGGAAACTGGCGAAACTCTGCCATTGGTCGTGATTGAAAGCGATGGCGGCCAAGTGGCTGTCGCCTCTGGCGATTGGTGATCCCCGCCATTAAGCATCCGTTATGCAGTGAGATACTTTCGTTGCTAGCAAATTTCAGGAGGCAAAGGAAAGCAAGTTTTCATTTTGGGATGAGCCCGTTGTGAAACCTGCTCCCCCCTGTTTCTCAGCTCTGCTACGTTTTGCTAAATGGCATCGGGAGTTCACTCACAAAGAATTGCTTGGAAGCAGCTTAAATTTTGACTAAAACTAACTCATCCTCAATTTTTGCTTCATAGGTTTCAAGAGCAGTGGGGGCTGGCCCGGAGGCCACAGTGCCATCAGGGTTAAACGACGAACCATGGCAGGGGCAAGCAAACGCGCCCTCTTCCCAGGCGACGCTGCAGCCTTGATGGGTACAGAGCGAGTTAACGGCGATGAGTGCAGCAGCATCGGCGGGATCGCGAACGACCACGAGTTGGGTGCCTTGAAAGTTTTTGTCTGCGACAAATCCGGCTTCATCTAGCTCACCGATGGTGGCAATGGCCGCAAACCCATCCTCTCGGGGAGAGGAATCGATCGCGGCGGCATCCTCTTCGGGGGCAGCATCAGGAGCCACCGTCTCTGACTGGCAGGCCGCGAGTGCCACCGGTAGTGAGGTCGCCAGGGCACCGATCCCCATGAGATTCATAAATTCACGTCGGTTCATCGCAAGCAGTCTCCTTACAACAATGAGATTTAAAGAGGCATCAATTCTAGAGGCGGGTGTGATCCCGCAATGAGGCAGGGCTAAAACTAGCGTCCCGGTCTTCGGGAGGTAGTGCTGCTTCCACCCGGCAGAAACCGCTGCTGGCCTAAGCCGGTCATGGCAGCGCAGCCCCCTGAGCCTCTAAAGATTATCAGCCGGAGTCAAGGGCTGACGTTTTAACCAGCCATAGTGACGGGCCATGGTGATGAGCACCAATAGCAGATCGAGCCCGACCACACTGGCAATCAGCAGATCGGAACCGCCACTGCCAAAGCCATAGCTGTGCAGGCCCGTGCCCAAGACAAAATTGACCCCATACCAGGCCATCAGCACCGCATTAAACGAAACGATGCTAGCGATATGGACGCCGAAGTCACCAATCCAGCCCACGAGGCGACCGTGCAGCGGGGCGAGATAACAGAGCAGGGCAATCAGCGCCCAGGTTTCCTTGGGATCCCAGCCCCAAAAACGGCCCCAAGAGAAGTGCGCCCAGATACCACCTAGGATGATGCCTGTGGTAAGCAACAGGACGCCGACCTGCAAAACCCGATAATTGAGCTGTGATAATAGTTTCAGCCGCTGGCTGGCTTGGGGCGTCAAGAGATAATTAAAGAGCGCCACATGACCGATCCCCAAGGCGAGGGCAAAACTGGCATAGCTCAAAGTAATAGTGGGAACGTGAATGCTGAGCCAAAAATTGTCTCGCAGCACGGGCACCAGCGGCGCAATGCTCGGATCCAACACTGCCGGCAAACTGTCGGCCAACACGAGACAGACGACCGCCAGGGGAGCGGCGGCAAGGACATAGTAGCGATTGCGCGATAACAGTTCTAACAGAAAGGCGATCGCGGCGATACCAAACCCAACCCACACGACCGACTCATACATATTGGTCACGGGCGGGCGATCGGCAATCTGCATCCGCAGCCAAAAGCCATAGCTTTGTACTGCCAGGCCGGTGGTAAACAGCCCCATGGCAGACCAATACAAGTGATCTTGCTTCACCCACTGGCTCAGCAGCATGATAGTAAAGGCGATCGCATACAGCCACCAGGCCTTCGCAAAGGGATGAAAGTGATTGAAATGCACTTCACGGTTGAGGACAGCATCCATCGGATAGATGGCAGGACTCAACTGCTGCAGGGCTGATTTCAGCTCATCGGCGAGCGACGCAACCATAGGTAAATGCGTCGTGCCCCCCTGCAACAGCGTCTGCTGCATCATGGCAAAGTTGGCCATCAGCGGCGCGACCATTTCCGGCCCATAGAGTGTCGTCGCATTATTTAGTCCGGCCCACTTGCCTTTGATGTCATCCGGATGGGGCACAATCGGCAGATTGTTATCGCCCACGACTTGGTACAGCAAATTTAGACGCGATTCGACGGTCAACGCTTCGGTCTCATTGCGGCTGAGTTCGACTTCGTTCAGTTCGTTCTCATGGGCTTGGCTCACTAGAGCCCCGAGAGCGGCGTTGTTCATCAGCTCACTAAAGGTGAACTGCTTGCGATCAACATCGAGACCCACTGCCGCTTTCAACGGACGATAGCTCACCAGGACAAACGGCTCTTCGTTCCAGTTGCGGGTGTTGAACCACATCGTCAGATAGGTGCTGAGGGCATCAGCCCGATCGCCCTCGGCAGACTGATAGGTCGTAGAACCGTGAATTTTCGCCACCGTTTCCTGGGCTACGGTATCTAGCGGCTTTTTACGACCATCTAGCTGCACTGCCAGCGATCGCAACGACGCTAAGCCATCCGGCTGCGATTGACTCAGGGGCACTATCAGCAATAGTCCCCCCAACACCAGGCCGATCAAAAAAGTAACGAGTTTCATAGGTGAGGTGACTGTCTAAAACAGCAGATTAAATTCGGCTCAAACATCAAAGGGATAGCCCAGCCAGGGGCTGGATGCAGTTTCGGGACTTTGCTTAGCCCGACTTACCAAACACGGCCAGAATGGGGATCGTCGTCGCCGATTCTGTTTCGGGCAAAGCCGTTTCGGGGACGGGCTCAGCCGCCGCTGTCTTTGTCCATCGTCGCCAGCGCTTAGCGATCGCGGGGCCGTAAAACATGATGCCAATGCCCAACACAATCAGCATCGAGCCCGTCCAGGTCAGAGCTGTCACCCACCAGGGTTCGCGCTTCAGCTGCAGGGGCGATTGGGCCAGATCGCCAGGATTCCAAGAAGCTTGTGCCAGCTTCCAACCGCGAAACCAGGTGGGATGATTCATCCAAACTCGGCGGTGGGTCGCCGTATCGGTTTGGGGATCAAACAATGTCACCTGACTTGTCCACATGGCCACCGACTCACTGCCCTCATTGCGTTCCACAATAAAGTCATCGAGCTTGACATAAAACGGGAGCGTCAGCATTTTGGGGCTAAACGCGGCAAAATAGTTGCCGTCAGCGGTGGTCAAACTCGTCGGCTCTCCCCAGGGCAACCAAAAATCTTGCCCATCGGGGGTCGCCACATGCAGGGCAGGCGAGCCTTCATTGGCCAGCGTGCCCTGAGCTACAGGCATCATCGGCACTATTTGCCGTTGCACTTGGGCATGGGTCAACTGCTGAGTAAGCGAAATTTGAAAATCAGCCCAGCCCGGCGTCACCGCTTGCCCCGGCAAAAACTCGCCCGTGGCAAATCCTTTCGAGGATGCCGCCGCGTACAGCAACTGCTGATCGGGCGTCACCACCACTCGAAAATAATCGGTGGGGCGTAGGGACGGCGCATCATAGGAAATCGCCAAATCAATCGCATCGCCCGATCGCACCGGCTCAAATCCGGCTTTGCCAAACACAAACCACTGCGCCTGCTGGTCACCGCGAGACAGCTTCACCTGCAGGGCGGGATTGCGAAACGCTTCAGAAGCGGAGCCGGGTAGTCCCTCCTGATCGAGGCGGAAGTCGGGCCAAACCTGAACAACTTCCAGGGTGACGCCTGAGCTTAGCGATTGCGATCGCCCTAAAATGTCTGCCACCTCAAAGGTGCGATTGCCGACCTGCAGTTGGCCCAGTTGACTTTGCGGCGGGGCGGGCGGGCTCAGCAGTCGTCGCTGCTCCGCCGCGTCTGACGCCTGCATAATTTCTAAATGGGCTGGGCCGACATCCATCTGGCGGTAGCCAGCGGGGGCGACAGCGAGCCAGCGTTCTAGCGTTTGTCCCATGCGATCGCTGTGCAGCTGCAGGTTAACGGCGACATTGTCCACTGCGCCGTCGTCGGTGAATTGCACTGTTTTCATCGTGCGATCGCTGTAGCCCAGCAGCCGCAACCCAGCGAATTGCTGGGGATGAACGGTGCCGTTGGGCTTGATGAAGATATCCGTTTGCTGGCGCGACTGGTCAGGGGCGACCACTTCTAGCAGATCACCCTGCACACGAATTTGCTGCCCCGGCCCGGCATCGGTGCGCACCAGCAGCATCCCCTCAGTACTCAGGTGAATCACCGCTGCAGAGCCAGCGATGATGACCACCAAGCCCCAATGCGTCAGGGCAAACCCCACTTTGCGAGGCCCTTTCCACGGCCAGCGGCTCAGGGTAGAAATCCCTAAATTGACAGCCAACAAAAACATCAGCGCTCCGAACCAGGGACTCTTATAAATCTGCGTTTGCACGGTCAGAGACCCGACTTCAGACTCATAAAAAGTCGCCCCGACGAGAACGACCGCGATCGCGATCAACAGCGGCACCGCTAATCGAATAGATCCCAAAAAACGGACAATTTTAGGTGGCATAGTCCCTAAGAAATGCTAGGAAAAGACTAAAAAGACTCAGTCACAGAGTCACCAAAGCAAGTCTTGAATTCTGTATTAGCCATCACCAAACGAGAATTTACATGCAGATATCGAATCGGATCGATGCAGATACCTCATGCTTCATAACCTCTAATCTTGGTGATCTGAAATACTACCCACAGTTTTTATTCGGAGAGAAAATTTTTTCAGGCCTTTAATCCGGATGCGTTCAGCTGGCAAAAATCCTCTGAAAGGCTATTTTGGCAAAGATCTGCGGTGATATTCAATTTTCGCATCAAAGCCATGCATCAAAAACATGCTGAATTTGGGTTTGGTTATTCTGGCTACAAAAAATCCTGTTTTTATTCCCTTACTGTCTGAACATCCAAGCGAACCGTGTGATTTTTCACTTAACGGGATGACTGATCACAAATTGGTTTTCTGACGGTACGTGCGGGTTATTTCTGAATCAATCAAATTGCTTTCGGATTTTTGTGGGGCATTGATGCCTAACTTTGCTGGGAAATTTTTCATCCTTCTTCGGTAGGGCTATTTCAAGCGGTAATCCAGGCTTTTTGTTTTGGTTTTTGAGGTTTTGCCGCCTAAGTGATCGATCTTTTGGGGTCATCCTAAAACCTGATTTGAGTCGTTTTTTTTGGAGCGCATCATGGATGCTAGTTCAACGTCCTCTTCGCAGGAAGCAGGCTTGAAGGTCGAGTTATTAGAAAATAGTTTCGAAAAGGTAAAACCCCGCGCTGATGAGTTTGTCGGGAGTTTTTACGAGAATCTGTTTACGGATTACCCAACCGCCCAGCCCCTGTTTGCCCACGTCAATATGAAGGCTCAGGGCAACATGCTGTTGACCTCACTGGTGTTTGTCGTCGAGAACTTGCGGCAACCGGGGGCGCTTACAGAGGCGTTGCAGGGCCTAGGCGCGCGCCACGTCAAGTATGGTGCTTTGCCGGAACACTACCCGCTGGTAGGCAATTCACTGCTTAAAACCTTTGGCCACTACCTCGGTGATGCCTGGACGCCCGAGACTCAGCAAGCCTGGGTCGAAGCCTATGGTGTGATCACCGAAGTCATGCTCGAAGGCGCTGATTATGACCATGCGCAGGTGCAACTAGCAGCTCCCGAACCGGAGGTGGATGAGGCCACGGGTCTCAAGGTCAAGCTGTTAGAAGAGAGCTTTGCGAATGTCGTGCCGCAGGCCGATGCGTTTGTCGGCAGCTTTTACGATAATTTATTCACTGACTATCCAGCTGCCAAGCCGTTGTTTGCCCATGCCAACATGAAGGAACAGGGCAACAAGCTGCTGAAGTCTTTAGTCTTCGTGGTGGAAAATTTGCGCAATCCCGGGGCGTTGACCGGTGCCTTAGAAGGGCTCGGCGCGCGCCACGTCAAGTATGGAGCCTTGCCGGAGCACTACCCGCTGGTGGGCAATTCGCTGCTCAAAACCTTTGGCCAATACCTCGGTGATGACTGGACGCCCGATACCCAAGCGGCTTGGGTCGAAGCCTATGGCCTGATCACGGAGGTCATGTTGAAGGGGGCTGATTATGAGCAGGCAGCGGTGCAGCTGACGCCAGAAGCTTCACCAGAAGCGGTGATTGAGGCTCCGGCAGGCAGTATCTCAACGGGCACAGCAGCGGGCATCGTGGGCGGCAGCCTGTTGGGATTAATCGCGCTGATCCTGCTGTTCTGACCGTAGGGAAAGTGCGGAGCAAGATTGATGGCATCTAGAAGTCAGACGGCAAAATGGCAGGCTCTGTTTAACCTCAGAACAGCGATCGCCCTCGTGTGCATCGCCCTCATCGGTTGGTTTGCAGCCGCCTTCGCCTTTGACAATAAGGAAGTGTTTTTACCCGGAGAAACCTCGGTGGGGCACTACCTGTTTGAGGCATCTTGCAGCTCTTGCCATGAGGGGTTTAAGCCCGGCAGCAATGAGAACTGCAATCGCTGTCACCAGGCTGAGTTGGCAGAAGACAAGCACGGAGCCTCAAAGTTTCGCGACCCTCGGTGGGCGGGAGAACTGGCCAAGATCGAAGCCTTAACCTGCACCACCTGTCATAACGAGCATGTGCATATGTTTGGTCGCGGCGTGCATCTGCAGCCAGATCTGTGCATGGCCTGTCATGAAGGCATCATTCAAGGGGATCTGCAAAGTCACGATGGCTTTGCCGCCGATGGCTGCTGGACAGCAGGCTGTCACAATTACCACGATCACCGTTCGATCTCGACCGGGTTCTTGATTGAAAACCTCGATCAGCCACCCATGTTGCCCGTGCAACAGCTGCCCGATCGCACTGTTTTGACTCAGGTCGAAACGGCTCCGTCCCCCGATTTAAGCCGAGAGTTTCTGGGAGGGGGTACCTAATGTTGATGAGAGCGATCGCCCTCCTCTGTCTCACCCTGTGCCTCACCCTCCTGGGGATCACCCCAGCCCAGGCGGATGGCGGCGATCAGGCCAAGATCGACAGCAGCAACCAGCTCTGGGAAACCAGTGCCCATGCGCTGAATGAGGTCAACTGTTCGAGTTGTCACCAAGCCGAACAGACTCAGGCGTTTGTGGCCCAGCCAGGCGTCGAGAGCTGTCAGACCTGCCACGAGCCAGCGGTAGATACGTTCTTACTCGGCAAGCACGGTATTCGGCTGTTGGAAGGGGCAACACCGTTAACGCCGGCCATGGCTCGCCTGCCCATGCAAGCCGCCGCCCAAGATTGGCAGATGACCTGCAACGCTTGCCATGACGTGCATTCCGTTAATACGGTGCAAGCGGCGGTGGACTCTTGTCTGGGCTGCCACAACGACACCCACTCGCTGAATTATCAGAACTCCCGCCATGCGGAACTGTTTGCTGCCGACAGCAGTTTGCCGCGCCCCTCTGCCGCGTCCGTGAGTTGCGCCACCTGCCACTTGCCGCGTCATGAGATGGGCACCGGCGACAACGTTTTCACCCAGGTGAATCACAACAACACCTACACGCTGCTGCCCCGCGATCGCATGGTGAAAGACGTCTGTATGAACTGCCATGGCGCGGAGTACAGCTACAACAGCATTTTTGACGATGATTTGGTGGAGGCCAACTTTGATGCGCCACCCACCCTCGCCCTCGAAAGCTTTGACTTAGTGCGGGCCTTTAACGCGCGCCGCACTGACCAGGGCACCGAGTAGCGCGATCGTCAATTCCAGCGTTCGCATCGCCGAACAATCACACCCACACATCACGATCTCATCATCGAAACGCAACTCACGCTTTGACACGTTTGAAATTGACCTAGAGGAGACCAAGTTCATGACCCTTGTTGAAAAATGGATGAATACCCTGCGCACCCGCACAGTGGCTTTCATCGCCATCATTCTGGCCGTATCCGTCACGGCAATTTCCTGTAGTAGTGGTGGCAGCACCACTGCAACTGCGGCTCCGGGGATTTCTCCTGATTTAGTCGCCGACTATATTCACACCGTTTTGGAAGCCGACCGCACCGCTTACACCCGGCACGTCGTCAACCGCGCCACCATGCTTGAAGGTAAAGAAAAAGCCGATGGCGTGGTGCCGGTCGAAGCCACCGAGACCTGGCAGCAGGGCGAGGGCATCCCCCTGCCAGCCCTAATGTTCCGCTTAGGGTCTGAAATTGCCAACGAGAAAGGCTTTTTTACCTATAACCTGATTTCTCCCTGGTACATCAACGACAGCCACGCTCCTAAAGGGGAGTTTGAGGAAACTGCCGTTGCAACCATGATCGAAACGGGTGAGCCTGTGAAGGACTACCAGGAAATCGCTGGTCAGTCTTATTACTCGGCCATGTATCCCGACAATGCGGTCGCGGAAGCCTGCGTGTCTTGCCACAACACGCATCCCATTCACCTAGAGCGCTATCCCGACAAGCAGTTCGTGATGGACGAAGTGATGGGCGGCGTGGTGATCAACATTCCCCTTGAGGGAGCCTAACGCTAGTTGACGCTGACTAGCCTTCACATCTCCTAGTGAAGCCAATCGGAGAAGGGAATTTCCTTTCTCCGATCGCCTCCTAATCTCCAACTGCAATGCGACTTCCATTTTTCGTGATCGAATTCCTCCTGAAATCTTGGCCACGTCGGAGAGTTAAGACGTAGAGGAGCCAGATTTGAAGTCTTGCTTCAGAGCACCGGTACTACCCCATGCCGATTGACCTCTCTGGAAAACGAGATCACACCTGAGAGGAAATTGTCTGTCGCGTCTGCCTTTTCTGAATGCAAAATTTGCATGGTTTTGATGCATCCAAGTCAATGCCGAAACAAAAACTGTAGCTGACACAACAAGACCAGAGAATATCGTCATCTACGGTAGTTAAC
Organism: Leptolyngbyaceae cyanobacterium; assembly: GCA_050042805.1. GTDB lineage: Bacteria > Cyanobacteriota > Cyanobacteriia > Phormidesmidales > Phormidesmidaceae > Halomicronema. The sequence continues at coordinate 11,934 of JBHJJI010000130.1, read as the reverse complement.
AAAGCTTAAAAGAATTTCTAGAGGGGCCTGCCGCTGGCTCTGCATGTTCCGTTCACGCCTGAGCTGTCCTAGCGGTTAACCCGTGTGCAGCTGACAGGTTTTCTCAAGGTCATCCCTTGCAGAGACCGTTGAAGGTTCGAACAGGCAACTGCTCATTCACCCGACGATATCGGGCGATCGCGCCCCTGAATGATTCAGCTTTAGGGCTTGCTCCAGCCAGTCAAATTTAAGTTCCTGTCCTTTTATCAATCACGAAAACCCATGAGCCGCTCTGGTCATCATCCCCCTAGTTCGGAATCACCTAACTCGATCGCGACGAGTCGTGATCTCTCAATGATGCCACCAGACTCTAAAAATGTGACCGATGCCATGGCGGCGGCGATCGCCCCTCAGCGGCGCAATCCCATGAAGTCCCGAGGCATTCAGCCAGGGTTCAAAGTGCTGATTGGCCTCACCCTGTTGACAGCTTTACTACTCACGCCCTTTGTCTTTAGCGAGTATTACTTGGATTTACTGCGATCGCGATCGTTCGACCTGCATCAGTTTTTGCGAGGCGAACTGTATAAGCAAGGCACGGGCTATGCCGCCTTGGCCTTTGTGGTTTTAGAAATGCTGCTGACGGTGCGGAAGCGGGGGCGCGGCTGGATGGCCAGTATCAAGCTGCCGGGTTCCATGATGTTTTGGCGTAGCACCCATATCTTCTTGGGCGTGGGGTTATTGGGCATGGTGCTGGTGCATACCCTGGGGGCCAATGGGCTGAACTTTAACGCCGTATTTCTCTGGGTCTTTTTTGCCACCACGCTGACGGCATTGGTGGGGGTCGTTGCCGAAACCGGCATTCTCGAATCGGCCCGCAGCTATTTCGGCAAACTACCCGGCACCGGCACTGTCTTGACCAAAGGCCCCTTAATCCGAGGTCTTCGCGCCCTGTGGCTAACCAGTCACATTTTCTTTGTCTGTGTTTTTGGGGTCATGCTGCTGTTTCACATCGCGTTGGCCTATTACTACCAGTAGCCTTTCCAGTCCTCGGCTGGACGGGGTTAAACGTTGTAGAGCCGTTTCACATCAATAAGAGAAGTTTCAAGGCCAATATTTGGCGTAGGCATATGGCCATGCGATGTCCCTATCGAGAATCCACTGGCTAGACCGGAACCGAGTCCATTCCTTATATTCCTGGCGTATTACGGAAACTTCCCATGACTGATCAGATTCGCCTCCTGGAAGACAGTTTTGCCAAGATTAAGCCCAACGCGATGGCCTTTTCCGACTGTTTTCACCGCCATCTCTTTGCCAATAATCCCGAAGTCAAATCCATGTTTGCCGATGTCAGCCTAGAGCTGCAGGAAAAAAAGCTGGTGGCTTCGTTGGCACTAATTGTCGAAAACTTGCACAATCCCGATGCCCTCTCCCATGCGTTGCAGGCGCTAGGTGCTTATCACGTCGAGAAGGGCACGATGATCGAGCATTATCCCCTGGTAGGGCGAGCTTTGCTGCAGGCGTTTGAGGATTTCTTGGGAGACGATTGGACCCCGGAGACGGCAGCAGCCTGGGTCGGCGCTTACCGCACCATCAGCGACATCATGCTTGAAGGGGCCGAACATCCCAACGACTTTCTGAACGGTGAGCTGACCTTTTATGAATGGCTGGATTTGTATGGAGAGTCGAGCCCGACGCTGCATCAATTAGTGGAATCCACCACGCATTTCAAATATGGCGCTAAGTAGTGTCGAGTGATGTCTACAACAGTGGGAGAGAACTGATGACGACCCATCGCGTTGAACAAAAAACCGGGATCAAAAATCGCAGTTTGCTGGCGATCGCCGTCATCGCGCTCTTTGCGATCGCCGCCTTTTTCTTGACCCGTCCGGTCACGATGGCCCAAAGTATATCGCCGGTGGCAGGCCTCATGACCCTGCAGGCCAGCGCTCAGCAGGCGATGCCCTATGACCAGGCGATCGCCAACGGCCAGCCGACCTTGGTGGAGTTTTACGCCGATTGGTGCACCACCTGCCAGGCGATGGCCCCCACCTTAGAGACGGTGCATCATCAATTCGACTCCAATCTCAATTTAGTCATGTTGAATATTGACGACCCCCAATGGCGATCGCAGGTGCAGCAATTTGGCGTCACCGGGGTACCCCATATCGCTCTGGTTGATCGGCAAGGGGCGATCGCCGAAACCTTTGTCGGCAAAGTGCCCAAATCGATTCTGACGCAGCGGCTGCAAGCACTCCTGAGCTAGTTCCATTCACCCGCTTCCCAGCCCCCTTGCTCCCCCATTCCTAAAACTCACGGAGTGATTGAGTAATCTCCCCTGCCCTCAGTCCAACCCTGATCACGCCGGTTCCCCCTCACCTTAGCCCCATTCTTAGGGATGCTTTTAACCATGTCCCCCACTGGCTCGCTATCAACTCAGCAGATTGCCTCCGGCTCAACGCCACCACCTCAAACTGTTCGGCTAGAACGGTATGTTTCGGCATTACAGCAAAGAATGCTGCAACCGCCGGATGCGACTTGGCCCCGCGTGGATTTAGCGCCCCCCAGCTGGGCAGAGACCCAGCTGTCTCGCCGCTTGTTTTGTTCCAGTATTCATCGATAGGAGTGACTGCCTTGGCGATTCTTAACCGTTTTCTCCATTTCCTGCAGCTGCTCGAAGAACTCGCCGAGGTGGGTGAGTTTTTGACGACGCCCATTGGCTCCACGCTAGTTTTTTGTGGTCTGAGCTATCAGGCCCTGAGCATCATGGGCTGTGCGGCCCCATCGGCAGCGATTTTGGCCAGCGTGGCGGCCCTAGCGCTACACTGCACAACTAATCGCCCCACGTTTTAATTCCCTATGACTTTTCGCCTCCGACCTTGGGGCTACGGCCCACTGCTATTAGGTGCTTTGTTGATGGCGACGCCGATTGCCTGCTCCGCCGGAGAAGTCAGCGAATCCACCGCTAGCGAATCCACTGCCGTCACTGCCGCCGTGCCCGCCGCGCTCTTAACCATTGAAGCGGCTGAATTTCAAGCGTTGGTGGCGGCGGATGTGGTGTATCTCGGCGAGCGGCACGACAGTGAGGCCGATCATGCGGCTCAGCTCACGATCATTGAGGGTCTGTATGCCGCTGATCCAGATATGGCGATCGCGTTGGAAATGTTTCAGCGCCCCTTTCAACCCGCGATTGACCGCTACCTGGCGGGCGAACTCTCTGAAAACGAGCTGATTGAGCAAACCGAATACCTAGAGCGCTGGGGCTTTCCGTGGGAATTTTATGCCCCCTTTCTGCGCTTTGCCCGCGACCATGAGTTGCCCGTCTTAGCCCTCAATGCCCCCAGCGAGATTAGCCGACAGGTGGCTCGCGAGGGTCTCGAAAGTTTGGCGGGAGAAGACTTTCGCTACATTCCGCCCCTGACGGATATCGATATCAGCTACAACGACTATCGCGAGTTTGTCGCGGCGGCTTTTGGCAGCCATAGCGGCCACGGCAATTTTAACTTTGACAATTTTTTTGCGGCTCAGGTCACTTGGGATGAAACCATGGCAATGACGATCGCCGAGTTTAAAGCCAGCAATCCCAACACTCAGGTGGTAGTGCTCGCAGGCAATGGCCACGTCATCTACGGACACGGCATTCCTGACCGGGTGGCCCGCCGCTTAGGAGACGATCTCACACAACAAATCGTGCTGCTCAACCCAGCTGACTTTTTGACAGAACCCTCGGAAGCGGAGGCGATCGCCGATTTCTTCTGGTACAGCGAATAGTCAGCAACGGTCGAGGGCGGCGGCGCAGGGGAGCAAGGGGGCGGCAAAACTGGCCAGGCCAAATGACTGCTGCTGTCGAGTAAGTGCGATCTCAGCGTTTCCTCAAACGCTCTACCCTCCACACCGCCACCTTATCAAGGGGCGATCGCCACCGGATCAGCCGCCATCTTCTGTCGGCGCGACTGCACTTCGAGATGCACTAGCAGCGCATTGATATCAGCTGGGTTAACGCCGCCAATGCGGGAGGCTTGCCCGATCGTCAGCGGACGCACCTTGCTCAAGCGCTCCCGCGCCTCTTTCGAAAGGGTTTCGATGGCGTGGTAATCCAACCCTTCGGGTAGCTTGCGATTGGTGTTTTTGCTCACCTGATCGATCTGTGTCTGCTGCCGCTGAATGTAGCCGGAATACTTGATGTCGATTTCGGCCCCTTCCTTTTCTTCGCGCGCGAGGATAGCGTTTCCCAACCCATAACCGTCTAAGTCGGGATAGTGCAAGCCGGGACGGCGCAGTAAATCGGCCAAAGTAATGGAGCCCTTAATGCGCTGGCCGGTATCCGCCGCAATGCGTTGACCGATATCATCTAACTCTTTGACCCGAACTTTGCCGAGACGGGCTTTTTCCGCCTGAATGTGGGCTTGCTTTTGTTGAAAAAGTTGCCAGCGGCGATCGTCAATCAGCCCAATCTCGCGTCCCAGGGGCGTTAGGCGCTGGTCAGCATTGTCCGATCGCAGCAGCAGCCGATATTCTGACCGCGACGTCAGCATGCGGTAGGGTTCGCGCAGATCTTTGGTGCAGAGATCATCGAGCAGCGTGCCGATGTAGCTGCCTTCGCGGGGCAGCACCAGCAGTTCCTGACCCTGCAATAGTCGAGCCGCATTGATACCCGCTACGATGCCCTGGGCGGCGGCCTCTTCATAGCCCGTCGTGCCGTTGATCTGACCGGCACAAAACAGCCCTGCCACTCGCTTGGTCATCATCGTGGGATAGCACTGGGTTGCGGGCAGGTAGTCATATTCGACCGCATAGGCCGGTCGCAACATGGTGCAGTGCTCTAACCCCGGCAGGCTGCGCAGCATGGCTAACTGCAGCGGTTCTGGCAGTCCGGTCGAAAAGCCCTGCACATAAATTTCAGGAATGTCCCGCCCTTCTGGTTCCAAAAAGATTTGGTGGCTATCTTTATCGGCAAACCGTACGATCTTGTCTTCGATGCTGGGGCAGTAGCGCGGCCCTTTAGAGTCCACCCAGCCGCCATAGACGGGGGACAGATGCAGGTTTTCGCGGATGATGCGGTGGGTCTCTGCCGTGGTGCGGGTCAGGTGACAGGGCATTTGTTCCCGTTCGACCCAGACATCGGGGTCAAAGCTAAACCAGCGCACGTCAGTGTCGCCGGGCTGCGGTTCCAGCACGTCAAAGTTAATCGAGCGGCGATCGACGCGGGCTGGGGTGCCGGTTTTCAGCCGTCCCGTTTCAAAGCCAAGGCGGTTCAGCGTATCGGTCAGGCCGATCGCGGCAAATTCACCCGCGCGGCCTGCCGCCATCGATTTGTTGCCCACCCAAATGGTGCCGCCGAGAAACGTCCCCGTTGTGAGAATCACTGCTTGGCATTTGAAGGCGACACCAAAGTAGGTTTCGACGCCGACCACGGCATCATTGTCATCCAGCACCAGATCGGTCACCATGCCTTCGCGCAGGGTCAGATTGGCCTGATTCTCGACCAGGGTTTTCATCACCGCCGCATATTCCCGCTTGTCGGTTTGAGCCCGCAGCGCCCACACGGCGGGGCCTCGTGAATTGTTGAGAATGCGCTTTTGCAAATAGGTGCGATCGGTCATTTTGCCGATTTCGCCCCCCAAGGCATCAACTTCGTGGGCTAGCTGTGATTTTGCTGGGCCACCGACCGCCGGATTGCAGGGCTGCCAGGCAATTTTGTCGAGGTTCAGCGTGATCATCAGCGTGCGGCAGCCTAAGCGCGCGGCTGCCAGCGCGGCTTCGCAACCGGAATGCCCGCCACCCACGACGACGACATCAAACTCATCTAAAAAATCAACGGAACCGGGAGAAGCCATGCAATCTGTCGTCAACGTGTGGGGCTGGGGAGAACTGGGGAAAGATGCTCTCCTTGTAAATCTTAGCGGGTCGGGTCGAGTTTCTTGGTATCGGAACGGTCAGGGAGATGGGGAGTGGTGGTGGCTGCAAGGACAGCTTTCAGGAAAGCGATCACAATTGGATGGGGCGCTGCAGCAGTGGAACGAGTTTGAGGAACAAATAATGTCCCGACGAAGAAGGGATGATCTGGGAGTTCAATCACCCGCACTTCGCCCTCACTATCGGAGCCGGTCACCTGCAATAATTGACTTTTTAATCGAGGGATATAGGCTGGATTGACTCCAAAATTGCAATAGTATTCTTCAGTCGCTGTCAAAGAACCATAAATCGCCGCAATTTGAGAGCCTTCGGCAAAAGCCAACCTCATTTCTCGCCCGGCTAAGGAACAATCAAGCTGAGAAATAAATAGGTCTGAAGCATAGGGATCGTTCTCCTGACTTTGAGCGTCCTTCACACCCAGAACATTACGCGCATACTCGATCACCATGTGCTGAAATCCGCCACACGTTCCCAGGCAGGGAATTTTGTTTTCACGAGCCTGGTGAATTGCCCGAAGCAGTTTATCAATATTTTTGTAAGGACTCCCCGGCGCCACCCAAATCGCCGAATGGGTGGCGAAAAGTGATGGATCAATCTCTTCCGTCGCCACCCAGTGGGCTTCGATGTCTACCCCTAATCGCAAGCGGGCATGAGCGATCGCCGAATTGGTTGAGACGTGGGGTTTAAACGTCGGCACGTATTCTCCGAGGATGGCAATCTTCGGTTTCATTCCTGACTACTCCAATGGCGATAAGTCCAACAGGGTCAGCTTAGTTGTCGTACAATCATGAGTCAAATTTATTTGCCTCATAAAAATCATGAAGAAGATTCATGTCACTCTGGCTCAGATTCAAGCTTTTGTCGCGGTTGTAGAGGTGGGTAGCTTTACCCGAGCAAGTGAACGGCTAGGCATGACTCAATCGGCAGTTAGCCATGCCGTTGCTGCCCTAGAAAAAGAATTGCAAGTAGCACTGGTCGGGCGCGATCGCACCGGGGTCTTTCTCACTGAGATTGGCAAACGCGTCTTGATCAATGCCCAAGACATGCTGATGAGTGCGGAACGCATTCGGCAAGAGACATCAGCCGCCGTGGGACTGCAAGCTGGCAAGATTCGTTTGGGCAGTTTTCCTAGCATCTCTGCTCGTTTTTTGCCGGGGCTGCTACGCCAATTTCGTCAGCGCTACCCCGGTATTGAAGTGGTCTTATTTGAGGGCACCGATGACGAAGTTAGGGAGTGGATTCGGACCCGTGCAGTGGATGTCGGGGCTGTGGTCTTACCCGCTGATGGCTTAGAAACCGTATCGATTACTCAAGATGAATTCTTAGCGGTTGTTTCTCCGAAGCATCGGCTTGCCGGGCAACGTCAGATTGATATTTCCGAGCTTTCAAGCGAACCGTTTATTATGTCCAAGGCCGGTTGCAAACCAATCATAGAAGCGATGTTTAAAAAAGCAAGAATCATGCCTAACACGCAATTTGAAATCGTCGATTTACGGACAATTTTTGCGATGATTCAGGAAGATATGGGCGTGACTATTGTGCCTGAGATGGCTCTGCCCACTGATTGTTCAGGTCTTCATGTCATGTCTCTGAGTCCCCAACATTTCAGGCAGCTGGCGTTTGCGGTGCCCTCGCTAGAGACCGCCACCCCCGCTGTTGCCAAGTTTCTAACCGAGGCAGAGATTTGGATGCAGTCCCTACCCAGTGACGTGGCGACCTGACAATTGCATAAATAGTGGGGGCGGAGAACGGCGGTGAATTGAGCAATCGCTAGCCGGATGGGCCAAAACTTTGCATACTTTAGACACATCACCCATCCTTTTTGACTCGTATCCCCATGACGACTGCCACCGTCTCTCTTCTCAAAGCTCAGAGCTACGCCATCGATGACGTCAGGCAAAAGCTAGAGCAGTTGTTAGCGCCTTTGGGGGGCATGGCGGCGATTGTGAAACCCGGCGATCGGGTGCTGCTCAAACCCAACTTGCTGACGGGAGCCAGACCCACCAAAGAATGTGTGACCCGTCCAGAAATCGTCTATTGCGTGGCGGAGTTAGTCAAAGCCGCTGGGGGCGAGCCCTTTATGGGCGATAGTCCCGCCTTTGGCAGTGCCTATGGGGTGGCCAAGGCCAATGGCTACCTGCCCTGGTTAGAAAAGGCTGGGATGCCGGTACAAGAACTGCATGGTCAGCGCTATGTCACGGACACCAACGGTGAGTTTGCCCATCTGCGCCTGTCAAAAGAGGTGATGAATGCCGATGTGGTGATCAATTTGCCCAAGGTTAAATCCCATGTGCAGCTGACTTTGACCCTAGGCGTGAAAAACCTGTTTGGCTGTGTACCCGGCAAGATGAAAGCCTGGTGGCACATGGAAGCGGGGAAGGATCGCGATCGCTTTGCCACCATGCTGGTGGAAACAGCCCGCGCCATTGCCCCCCAGCTGACGATTGTCGATGGCATCATCGGCCATGAAGGCAACGGCCCCAGCAGCGGTGAACCCAGAGCCTTAGGAGTTTTAGGGGCTTCCACCAATGTTTTTGCTTTGGATCGCGCGCTGATCGAAATTTTGGGAGCAAATCCGGCGGAGATTCCCACCGTGGCTCAGTCGCAGCGTTTGGGCTGCTGCCCCTCATGGTCAGACATTGAGTTTGTTGGTCAGCATCCTGAGGCGTTAGCGATCGCCGACTGGCAACTACCGGGTCAACTCATGCCCATCGACTTTGGCATGCCCCGCGTCATGCGATCGACCTTTAAGCATCTCTATATCCGCTTTATCAAAGAACCGATGACAGCCTATGCCAACCGCTAAAAGCACTTCTCGGGAGATTGCCGAGCAAGCATATATCGGCACCGTCAGGGCGGGTTTAGCGAGTCACCTTCATGCTCATCGCTACCCGAAATCAACAAACCCACCCCTACGGGTATCGTCTTTGCGAGAAATCTCCTAGTCCAGAAACTTTGAGGACAGGCATTGCCGCGCCCGCTCCACAAACCTTGCTAGGCGTTAGAAGCACCCACAACTTTCTCTTCAAAGGCAGCGCGATCGGGTAAAACCTCAAAGACGCGATCCATGCTGGTCAGTTCAAACAGCATGCGCACCTGATCATTGATCGAGCAAACGTACATCTTCTTATTAGACGCTCGAACCTTTTTCAACACGACGACCAAGATTCCTAAGCCAGAGCTATCGACAAACGAGATGTTTTTCAGATCAATCAGCAGCGTTTCTGCACCGTCATCCAGGGCGGCATCGACTTCCTGACGAAACGCCTCTGCCTGAGTACCATCCAAGCTGCCAGCTGGCTCTAGAATTCGGATATTGGATTTCATAAGTTCCTCGTCAATCAGCAAATTTGCCATATTCACTCTCAATAAAATTAGTGGTCATCCTTGCCAGAGGAAGCCTCAACTTATCAAAGAGTTCCCCGCTTATCTTAGATACATTAAGTACCGGGATAAACTGGGAAAGTTTTTTAAGGATCTTCCACTAGTCTGATAGCCACGCTCCCCTGCTGCAAAAACTCGCTGCTGCCATAGTCACTGACGGCGATCGCCCCAATATGCCCGGTCAACGGTTGCCCGGCGGCCGCGATCGCCCGCAGCCAGGGAAATTGGCCCATCAGCGTCGGAGCCAAGGCGGGCCAGTTGACATAGGCCAACGCCTCACCCGGCTGATCAAACTGCTCGGTGAGCTGCACAAAAGCCGGCTGCTCCGATAACGACGGGGTGGTCACCGTCTGCAACACCTGCTCCAGCCCCGCGAGCGAGGTGGATAACACCTGATAGCCCTGCACCATGGTATGAACGCCCACGACCTGAGTCGTGATGCTCAGCGGGCTCTGGGCATTCGCGCGGGTCACCCCGACGCGGGTCCAAGTGGTGAGCAGGCGCTCGCCCAGCGGCACCTGGCTGACGTTGATACCCTGGGTTTTGGCAAACTCATCAACCGCAGAAAAAGACTGCCCGACCGGGAGCGGGGTCAAGAACAGCCAGGTGGGCGACGCCCCTGGCAGCAGGCCCATCGTATAGTCACCCTGCAGCACCGGAAGCAACTCTGTCGCCGCCGGGTCGGGCGCTAGCGACAGCGCCTCTAACAGCGCCGTGAACGATCGCTGGGCGACACTGACACCGCCGAGGCCGCGATCGCTGGCGGCCAGACGCTGGCCTAAGTCAGTCCCCGTGGTGGCAAAGAGGGTGCTCTGAGGCAGCAGATCCAGAGCCGTTGTCATCGCGGCCGAACTAGGACGACTCACCGCAAAGGCTTGTCCTGGGGCGGGGGCGATCGCCGTATCGCCTAGCAACCCTTCAGAAAAAGCTCGCAGCGACAAGAACAGGAAGTTGGCGGTAGGCTCACCAGCATCCGTGAGGTGCAACTCAGCACTGTCTTCTAGTCCCAGCCAGGCTAATAGGCGTGGCCCGTTGGCATAGACCCAGCCAATCCGCTGCGGCGGCAAGGTGGCGAGCGCGGTGCGGTAGTTAGCAGCGCGAGCCAGACTCACATCCGGCGCTTGATACGTGGCGATCGCCTGCCGCAGCACGCGCGGGTCGTTGGCTAACAACACGTAGCGATCGCCCACCAGGGCAGACGTTAACGCTTCTAACCCCACCGTTTCCGCCTGGCCCGATCGCAGCCCCTTAGACGACACCCGATTAGGGGCCTGATCGTAGATCAAGGGAATACCCGAAACCGTTTCAAAAATCAGCTTGCGCCCCTGAGCCGCTCGCTGTTGCCACAGCACATGCAGGGCTTCACGCGCGGCCTCAACATCGCGGCAGCTGAGCAAAGCCAAGTAACCCGCCTGCAGCCCATTCGTCTCGTCATGGTCGAGGTCAGGAGTCGTCACGGCAAAGGTCACTTCTGACCCCAGCCAGGGTCGCACGTCGGTGTCGTAGGCCCAGCCGACGGTGGTTTCTAAAGACTGTTTCAGGGCTTGCCACTCTTGACGAGCAACAAAGCGGCGGTTGGCCGGAGTGAGCACCTGTCGCAGCTGCCAGACCCGGTCAGGGCGAGCCAGCAAAGCGGCCATCATCGGGGCTTGACGAGGCACGAACTGCGCGGCGGTCGGCACGGCTTGCCCGCCTTGGGTGAGCAGCGCTCGGGGGTTTTGTGAGGTGAGTCCCCAAAATCCAGCCGTCCCCACCAAGACAAGCAGTCCGGCCACTAGGGCGATCGCTGAATAAAAGGTGCGCGATTTCATAAAGTCTCTTTCACCGGACGCTGGGATACTCCGCAGGCTCAATTACACAGTGCTAAGCCCGAGAATAGTGTATTACCCCATGACCTTTCTAAGATCTTCTACTAGCAACGCGATTGGAAGAAGCGGGGAGCAAGGCGATGCATCGTGAGCGCATCAAAGCCGGGCAGGCATCAACGCTGACCCGTCTCTATTCGGCAAAGTAGTCGCGCCAAACCCCAACCAGTTTTCCCTGAATCTCGACTTGGTCAGCCGGAAACTCTTGGATCGGATAGCTCGGATTGGCGGGCACTAACTGCACAATGTTGCCCCGGCGATGAAAGTACTTGAGGGTGGTGCCGTCGGGCACACGAGCGGCCACAATCGTGCTTTCGCGGACGCTTTGGGGATCTTTAACGGGTCGCATAATCACCATATCGCCATCGCCGATCATGGCTTCAATCATGCTTTCCCCCGTGACTCGCAGGGCATAGTCACCCATTTTGATCGGCAACCCGGCCAGGTTAAGCCGCTCAACCTCGGCCTCGACTTGCGAAGCAATGTTGACATAACCGGCAGCGATAATGCCGTAGATGGGCACGCCTTCCTGTTCTTGCAGAATCCGAATGGTGCGCGCTTGCCCCTCGACCCAATCGATATAGCCTTTTTTACGCAGATGGTCGAGGCGACTTTGAATGGGGGCAGGCGACTTGAGACCCATGGCCCGCAGCATCTGCCGAATCGACGGCGAGTGCTGGTTTTGACGAATATAGTCTACAAGCCAGTCATAGAGTTCTTGTTGTGCATCGGTCAGAGTTTCCATTACCGCCTTCCTAGACTCAGTCTATTGGGTATCAGAACAACAGTACCA
>JBHJJI010000129.1:0-8045 GCA_050042805.1 Leptolyngbyaceae cyanobacterium | reverse complement strand
CGCCGAGGTGATTCCCGGCGTGATTCGGCCCCTCACCTGGTCAATTAACCGACCGCTGACCTGTGGCGTATGGGGCGATATTTTTACGATTGTGCTGGGCGATCGCGCCGCCGGACTCGACTTTGGCAATACGGCGACGCTGCACTACTCGCGGGCCTACTTTAACGCAACGCTGCTGGGTAACACCTTTCGGCGTATGGGTTTGCCGCCCGAAAGTCTAGAATTTCTCACGTTGGGCAGCAAGTTTAGCAAACCGCCGCTCGGCAGCGCGCTGCAAAATGTGCCAGGACTGCTGCGCCTGCTGCGCCGCGAATGGCGACTGCCGCAAGATTTTGAGCAGGACGATCGCCAGCAGTTCACCCCGGTATTAGCCCACCTGCGGGCGGTACCCGCCCAAACGCTCATGGCCCCGGAGCTGCTAACCCGCATCGACACGATTTTGCAACAGCTGCAGCGGGCGACCTATTACAGCATTTTGGCCCCGCTGAGTTTTGCGCTGCGGCGATCGCTCTTCAAAATTCCCGAAACCGATCTAGATTCCCGCGATCAGCCGGAGGTGGCTTCCCTACAGGCAGTCAAAGCGCTGGCGCGATCGACCCGCGAGCAGTATCCCGACTGGGTGGCGACAGCTGCAACCTCCGTTTCCCCCGCGCACCTGCTGGAACAGCTGGCCGCACTGCCCCAAGGCCAAGCCGTGTTGACCGCACTGGATGAAATTTTGGAGCGCTACGGCTACCTCAGTGAAGTCGGCACCGATATCGCCGTACCCACCTGGCGCGAAGATCCGCAGCCCGTCCACGCGCTGTTTGCTCAGTTTTTGCCCACTCCGCCCCCCGCCCCGGCTGCTTCCAAGAATGCAACAAGTCCTTCAGAAGAAAGTTCAGTGGCTGGCTCCGCGCCGTCTACGGGCTGGCGCTATCGGCAAGTGCAGGCACGCCTTAATCTCAAGGGACGAGTGGCAACGGTCTACCTTACCCTGTTGGCTGAACTGCGCTGGAGCCTACTAGCCTTGATCGACCAGGCGATCGCGCAAAATCGCCTGCAGCAGCTAGAGGACGGCTTCTTTTTGACCTATGACGAACTGCGGGCCAGTGTGGAAACGCCGGAGGCACTCTCCAGTGAGGCTTTGCAGGTATTAGTGGCAGAGCGGCGATCGCAGTTCGAGCAGCACCAAGCGCAAACCACGGTGCCTTTCATCGTCTATGGCGACGAGCCGCCCCCCACCCCACTTGATGTCCCGCCCGCGCCTCCCCGTTCCGGCATCTTGCAGGGCATCGGCGCAAGCGCCGGTCAGGTGCAAGGCCCGGTGCGAGTGTTGCAGACACTGCAGCTGAGCGAGCCAATCGCCCCCGGCACTATCATCGTGGTGCCTTACACCGATGCTGGGTGGGGGCCGATTTTGGCCCAGGCGGCAGGCTTAGTGGCCGAGGTGGGGGGCAAACTTTCCCACGGGGCGATCGTGGCGCGGGAATATCAGATTCCGGCGGTGATGAATATCTCTGAGGCGACCCGGCAGTTTCAAGACGGCCAGATTGTGCGCCTTGATGGCCGCGCGGGCACAGTCGAACGGGTGACTGAAGCGACCGCCGCCGGATCAATCACTTGAGGTAGCTTGGCTCAGTATTGTGATCAGTCAAACGAAGTCAGCCCCCTTGGCGTGACCACTGAAGACCTCAGAGAGACCTGGTCACCACCGCCCCAACAGCAGCCTGTCCCACGCGGACAAAAATCAGGCTTTTCTGCTCTGCTGCTCAACTTGCCAGGCTCAACACACTCGGCTGGACGCAGCCATCAGAAACGTTCGTGATGTCCAGCGGCAATAGCAATGTCGGATCTTTGTTTAGCCTGAGTTCGGGATAAGGAGTCCACGTGCTTTAACGACCCCGTCGAGCCACAAATCCCTTCCCAGGGAGGGGCTGACCTTGTAGGGGTTTCCTGTAAACCTGATGCGGCCATGCTTCTAGCCTTTCTAATGGCGATAGTGATACTCCGAAGGAGTGGCTCCGCCATCGCCGTTGCCGTCGGCTCAAGCCGGCTAGAAAACCGGTCGGGTAGGCTTCCTAGCCTGCCTCCATCACCCGCCTGCTCAAAGGTGATGAACGGTTCAGGACGGCCAGGATGGCCATCGAACCAGAGCACATTTGCCCCATCGATACCAGAGTAGAATTCAAAACACTTACAGGATTAGCCCAGGAGGGGAACGTCACGGGTTTTGGCTTAACTCGAACTGACGTTATTTAGCCACGAGTTTCTTGCTGATGAAGTCATCGTGACTTTAGACAGGGGCTAATCGTGACTTATGACTGATACTTGCGATTGGCAATTTTCTCTATTGTTTACGTAATCAGATGTTGTGAAACCTCGAGTTTAAGGTATCAAGAAACCCTTTGAATGAGAGGTTCTCATGATGACGACTCTTGAGAATTTAGGAGCTGCAAAATGAAACTAAATCGAAAAGTCAAAGCCTTTGTAACCACAACGTTGGCGAGCGTTTCTTGTGCAGGCTTTATCACAGCGACAGCCGCTAGTGCAAAAGCCTATGAGGTGGAGGGGAGGCCTCATCATGCTGTGCCTCAGAGAGTAGAGAGGTCAGTCCCGCAACCACCCCCCGCTCCAGAACCGCAACCCAGGCCAGCACCCCAACCAGTTCAGGAACCGGCACCGAGGTCACCGGCCAGACTCACGATAACCATAGGCTAACAACCGGTTTTTAATCGCCCCGCCCAATCATCCGCTAGGTATCTGACAAAGTCATAGGGCAGGAATCTCTCTTCTTGCCCTGATAACTGCCATGTCTCTAAAGCTGACAACTCTAAGTTCTGTTATCACAGTCCTTTCAATGTCCCTCTCTTGTACTCTGACTTCACCACTTGAGAGGGGGCAAGACCCAGACCTAGAAGCGCCACTTACCGCTGATGTAGTAGAACCGATATCACAAGTGCCTAGTCCACTCGGTTCTACTACTCAGGGGCGCGCCCCGATTATAACCACAGAAAATTTACTCAATTGTTCTCTACCGGGAGCACGCGTCAGTGCGGTGGGCACAATCACGGCAACCGATGGTAAAGATTGGATTGTGCCTGCAGAAAACACCTTTGAAGCAGGCCCTAAAGCGGCTGATCTGTATAACGAGTGCACTCAAACCACCTACAACAGTGTTCAAGAGGTCGATTTAGAATCGATTCCGGTGGCGGAAATTGATCCGGATGGTGAAATCATTACCGCCTATATTTTTGCCGATAATTATTTTGAACTCTACGTCAATGGCGAGCTGATCGCTGTCGATTCGGTGCCCTTCACGCCCTTTAATTCCAGTATTGTTCGCTTCAAGGTAAAGAAGCCCGTCACCTATGCCGTTAAGCTCATCGATTGGGAAGAGAATTTGGGGTTAGGCACAGAAAGCAATCGAGGTTCAGCGTATCACCCGGGTGATGGCGGCTTCGTTGCGAGCTTTAGCGACGGGACTGTTACTGATGGCAGTTGGAAAGCGCAGACCTTCTACATTGCACCGCTGGAGAATCCAGACAGTGTCAAAGAAGTCGGTAATGTGCGAGATTCTTCCAACGCTAATGCAGAAAATCCGAACTGTGATGAATCTTGCTATGCCCTGCATTATCCAGTTCCTGAAAACTGGTTTTCAGATAGGTTTGACGACACTGATTGGCCCCAGGCGATAACCTATGCCAATGAAACAGTCGGTGTCAATAACAAGCGTAGCTACACCAATTTTTCAGACGTTTTTATCGGCGCTAATGCTGAGTTTATCTGGTCTTCTAACTTGGTTTTAGACAATTTAGTGCTAGCCAGAAAAACCGTTCATTAATCTTTTTGCAGCGGTGAAACTAGCTAACAATTTGGCTAGAAATCGCTGATAAAACACAAGCTTGTTTGCGCTATTTAGCGTTTTCTTTGACTGGAGCTATATCCATGAAAAAAGTAGGACTAATCGTTCTTACATTGGGCGTTGCGATCGCGGTACTGGCATTCGGATTACATAGTCCGATGGCCCAGCAGGGTCACGAGAGCGTGACTCAAGAGGTTGCCCAAGACAGGCCAGCAGGTGGCCCTCCCGCAGGCGGTGCACCCGAAGGCAGGCCGAGTGGCGGTCGGCCAGAAGGTGACGTAGGGGAACCCATTGCCTCCACCGAGGTCGACACCTCGGGCGTCCTATGCGATGCCAGCACCAACATGCTGAACGAGCAATTGGGTCTGCAAAGTGAGGCCCAGTGGTCTTGTGCTGATGGGCAGCGGCAGCTGGTTGCCAACGGGGTGCCGAATCATCAAACTGGTGAACAGTTCGTGGGGGAGCGTAACCCCATTACGGCCCACGAGGTCAATTTCGCGATGCCGCTGAATCCTATTGCGCGTACGGGCGCTGGTCAGCGGAGTATAAACCCGGCCTATGCACTGAACGGGGTGAAGTTTAATCCTGGGACGGGTGGGCGGTGTGCCTCCGGTATCACCGATGTGTCTGAGTGCAGTTTGCGGCCTGGTAGCACTGGGGAATGGACGATGGAAGCGCTAGGCCAATCGACCTTTGACTTTGGTGAAGATGCTAATCACGCCCATGTGCAGCGGGGTGGTGTCTATCACTATCACGGTATGCCCGAAGGCATGCTGTCGGAACAGAATTTGGCAGGCGAATTGATGCAGCTCATTGCTTGGGCGGTAGATGGGTTTCCGCTCTATGCGCGGTATGGCTACAGCGATCCCGAATCTAGCACCAGTGCCTTGCAGACGATGGAACCTAGCTACCAATTGAAGGCCACGCCGGATCCGGATCGTCCCAGTGTCGGCCTCATACCCATGGGTACGTTTTCCCAAGACTATGAGTACGTTGAAGGGTCTGGTGACCTTGACGAATGTAATGGCCGTTTTGCGGTGACGCCGGAATTCCCGCAAGGCATTTATCACTACTACGTGACCGACGCTTACCCCTTCGTGCAGCGCTGCGGAAAGGGAACGCCCGATCCGTCGGCCCGGCCTGGCCCACCAGAGGATGGTGAGCTGCCGGAGAATGGTAGGCCACCTGAGGGTGGTGGGCCTCCGCCCAGTTAACCTCCCTGACGAAGTGAAATCTGTTATTCCTCAGCGCATCCATCCGTACACATGCCATCGGCTTTAAACCAGAGCATTTGCCCACTCAGTGGAACATCAACACGGGATTGATTATGCCAATGCCACACGATACACAGATCGGTCGGGTTTTGCGTACCGCCCAAGTAGCTAACCTTGTAGGGGTTTGACAATGCAGCTCTGATATCGCTGCCTCGGTGCGCTCTTGTTCGATGGCCATCCTGGCCGTCCTGAACGCCCTGCAACCCTTGAAAAAGCTGGTGATGGAGGCAGGCTGGAAGCCGACCCGACCGGTTGTCTACAGGACTTGAGCCAACAGGAAAGGGCGATCGCCGCCACCATCATGGAAGCCGAAAGCTAAGTAATATGAGGTTCCTGGAAACCCCTACAGGATTAGCTCAAGTAGAGACGTGGGGGTCGTTCACCTGACTTATGCCTAGATGAATGTCCTGTTTTAACAAGTACTATGACACAACTTTCTAGTTCGATTGAGGTTCTTCAACTTACCAGACTCAAGGTGGAGCCTCACTCCCATCATCATGGCGATTCGACCCATACCCACGGGGTCATCGATCCGGAAATTGCGAGTTCTGCCCTAGGCATCTGGGCGGTGAAATGGTCTTTGGTGGGCTTGCTACTCACGGCCATTGTCCAGGCGGCGGTATTTGGGCTTTCGGGGAGTGTGGCTCTCCTGGCCGATATGATTCACAACGTCGGGGATGCCATGACCGCCCTACCTTTGGGGGTGGCGGTCCTCGTCTCCCGACGAAAGCCCACACCCAGATTTTCCTATGGCTTTGCTCGGTTGGAAGACTTGGCCGGGGTCGTGATTGTGGCAATTATCTTGTTGAGTGCAATCATTACCGCCTATGAGTCTATAGAGCGCTTTTACCATCCTCAGCCCCTGCATCATTTGGGGGCCTTAGCCATCGCTGGCTGCGTCGGCTTCATCGGTAACGAAATTGTGGCGGTTTTCCGCGTTCGGGTTGGGCGGCAAATCAATAGTGCTGCCCTGATAGCCGATGGCTACCATGCGATGGCCGATGGTTTGGTCAGTCTGGCGGTATTGCTCAGTGCCGTGGGTGTGAGTTTGGGCTATGCCTGGGCTGATCCGGTGATTGGGTTAGCGATCGCCGCCGTGTTGCTCAAAATTGTTTGGGAATCGGGACAGACGATTCTTGGTCGCTTGCTCGACGGAGTGGAACCAGAGGTACTAGACTCGCTCCACCATGCAATCAGTCATGTGCCTGAAATTGAAACTGAAGCGTTCGCGGAGCATGGCACTAGCCGTATCTCGGAGCGTGGCGTTAGCCGTATCGCCAATCTGCGGACTCGCTGGCTAGGGCATCGGCTCCAGGTGGAGATGGACATGCTGCTACCGCCTAACCTCTCCCTCCAGGAAACTCAAAAGATTACGAATACCGTAGAAAAACAACTGAAAGCCCATGTGCCTTATCTAGGTTTAACGGTGGTTAGAGCCGTACCTGGTACTGGAGACAGGGGAACAGGTAACAGGGAACAGGGGGAAGAAAATTAACCGATCGCGTCAAAGATTGGCTCAGTTATTTTCTGAATTTTTCTTATACAAATCATGGAATCGCGATGGGAGATTGACCATGCCAATGCAACATAACAAACTGATCGGTCGAGTGTTGCGTGCCGCCAAGCTGACTGTAGCCATGGTGCTTCTGATCTGGGGCCGCTCTAGTGTGGGGCAAAGTTTGCCAACCGATTTGGCACAAAGTTCGCCCACCACCACAGACTGCGCCACCTATGAAGCGGCTTTTGAATCCCACCTCGATCCTGGGGCAGTTAACTGTACGGCTAATTTCCTTGAGGTAGGCGCGACCGGTCTGCCTGATTTGACGTCTGGTAGTCGCGAAGATCTCCCGATGGTCGGCATTCTGTCTTGGATCCAAAGAGTGGCGGTTCCCTACGATTATCGCTGGCGGATTCCCCTTACCCCGGCTTGGCTCGCTGCACCCGCCGAAGCCAGCGCGCGTGGCCCCATCGCGGTGGCAGTTGATGGGGTGCCCATTTTTCATTACGAGCGCCGACCTGATGTTTCAACTTCGCTAGACAATTACGAGCAGCGTAACGATACCGTCGTTCAGGGCGAATTAGACCAATGTGGCGGCCATGCTGGGCAAGGCGAAGACTATCACTATCATTACGCGCCGGTTTGTTTGATGGATGAGCATAATCCTGAACTCCCCATCGCCTTTGGCCTTGACGGCACTCCTGTCTATTTCGGTGAAGGGGGAGATGACTATTATGGACGGGGTCGATACAGCGACCTGAGTTACCTACCGGATGAAGCTCTGGATGCTTGTAACGCGATCCAGTTGCCAGATGGTAATTATGTGCATTTCACCACCAAAACTCCGCCTTATGTCGTGGGTTGCCATCACGGGTCTTTTAACCCCGAACTGCAGATCGAACCTCCTCCCTTCGATGCCCTGGCGCAGCGCACCCCCAGCCCACTGGGGGGTAGTTATGGTGAGCCGGTCTCAACGCTGATCACAGATTTTGCAGAAACCGCAGAGGGCGAGTACCGGTTGGCTTTTGAGTCTTTAACCACACCTGGAGCAACCAGCGCGATTGTGTATCGCCAGTCTTCAGAGACTTGCTGGGAATTTGAATACCAACTCGTTGCGGGTGAAACAGGGCAGACAACAGCAGCCTGCCGACATTAGCCATAGCCTGTCAAAATCAAAAAAGTATGGTTCAAGCGCAATAGAATCAGTCTGAAGCAGACTCAATGGTCACATTGGAGACTTTCAAAAAGCCTATTGCTCTCTTGCAATACAAAAGCACATCCTGTTTGCCTGACGTTCCGCACTTCTAACTGTCACATTCAGCATTTAGTTTCATAATTGCTCCAAGACGCTTGGGATGAGGTTGTTATGAACCATGAATTGAGGGTTGAAAACCTTGACCATCTTGGCATCGTGGCAGGCTTGGTCGAT
>JBHJJI010000128.1:0-6520 GCA_050042805.1 Leptolyngbyaceae cyanobacterium | reverse complement strand
CGGGCCATTGTGTGAACCCAGCTTTGATGCCCCTATCTTGCAGGAAACGGGACACCCGACCTTGACCATTCGATGGGCCAGAGCCTTAGAACTTATCCACTTCTCAATGTCCAGTGCGTTGGCTGATCTCAGACAACGTATCGAGCATTGGTCCTGTGAGCACGAGCCCGACACGACATCTTGCAGCGGGGGCCTCAGTCCAGTTTCAGTGGAGAATCTCTTTGAGGAGATGGCAGCTCGGCCAGGGATGTTCTTGGGCACGAACTCTGGAGTAAGTCTGCAGCAGTACCTCTTAGGCGCGACTGTTGGTGGTGATTGGTTAGGCTTGCCTCAAGTGCAGCGATTCACCGAGGTTCGAGACAAGATCGAACAGAGGTCCGTAGAGGCTTATGGCTCTCACTTTGGTGCCTATCGGGTTTACAGAGACAACCAGGGTGCCGCTGAGTTGCTCATCAAGTGGGCTGGCATTCAACCAGTAAGTGTCCCCGCGCTTGAGTCGGGCGTTGGCTAACACCTCGTTGCAACGGACTCGCCTCGACTGCTTTTGCTTTGTCTGTTGAAGTGTAGGCTTTGATGAGTCGGTGACAAAGACCTACAAATACATCGGGGTAGTCTCACCGCAGAACTCGCAGCCGTTATGCCCTAACTGCAACATGATCGCTTCATTTGTCATTGATGAGCTACGAAGAACCGTCCTCAACTTCCAACACGAGGAACCATACGCGTTTGCGCTCATCCAAGGACAGCAATGTAACTACCTTGGATACGCAGTCGCAACCTCCATGGCGTTAGCAGAAACAGTTCAGCAATACATCAACTCGGGTTACCGCTATCACGGCACACAAGCTCTGTCCGACGCCGTGGCAATACGTACATGGTTGAAGTGGGCCAATCCCGATGATGGCTGGCATTACTGCGATTTTGAAGACAACGGGGCCATACGAGAATACTTGGATATGCACAAAGGCAATGATCTATCGTTGCGAAATGGGTGTCTTGAGCAACTTAAGACTGTGATTACTCAGCGTGGCATTGACGATGTGACGCTCGGCGTGACATGCGGGGAAGATCCGGAGGAGTTTCGCGATTCTGTTATTCAGATATACGGTCAAGCTGGGCACAAGAACTTTGTTGCAGAATACGACACCATGTCCAGTCTGAACGCCGACATACGCCGAGCATAACAATCGGTTGCACCGGAGCTCTCGTCAGCGTCGGTTCTGAAATCCACGTCAAATCCTTGAGCCCGGTTATTGCAGTCGTTAATCGGTTAATGCTTTCAACTCCCTGCTAAATAGCAAAAACCACATTTGCAAGATCGTCCCACATTGACCCAGCAATGAGATCGCAGCATGAGCCTATTGTGCGGCTAAGTTAGCCGGAGACCAGCGTAGACCCCAAAGTTCATGCGTCAGGATTAAGCTGCGCGATCGCAGACTGCAGTTCTGCTGAGCTGATAAGCTGCTTTCGCCAACCGCTTTGCTCACAATAACCTAGAGAGAAATGCCGCCACTGCCTGATTAAAGGCTTCTGGCTCCACTAGATGGGGCCAGTGATTGCCTGGTAGGTGCTGTATTGATAGCTGGGGGAGATATTGCCGATAAGGCTTAATTTGAAAGGGGGTGCGGTTGAGTCCTTTTTCCGGCAGCAGCAAGCAGGTCGGCGTCTCGACCGTTTGTGCCAGGCCCGCTCGCTGCAGCACATCGTCAAACACCCCATTGCGGGCCGCGATCGCAAACTTGCTGCCCCAGCTGCTGTCTGCCCGCTGTTCCATCCCCTCCCGAAAAACCGCCTGCTGCAACGGGCTCCAGCCACGATACTGCTTTAGTCCTTGAGCCACGGCAGCGGCAGCGGCCTCATTGGGAAAAGGCCCCATCACCTTGAGAAAAGGCAGGGTGCGATACAGGATCGGGAAGATGGGGCGAAACCAGCCGGGTAGGCGATTCACAAAAAACGGATCGACCAAAATCAAGCTGCGGAGTCGGTGAGGCTGCTGCTGTGCCCAAAGCAGTGCAATCTTCGCCGCCCAAGAATGGGCAATCACCTGCACCGTGTCGAGCCCCAGGACCTCAGCCCAGCTTTCTAAATCAGTAGCGAGCAGCTGCGAATCGTAGGCCGACTCGGGTGGTTTGCTGCTGTTGCCGTGACCGCGCAAATCGGGGGCCAGGCAGCGGTAGCGATCGCTCAAATGTGCCGCCAGCGATTGCCACACGAGGCCATGATCAGCCAAACCGTGCAGCATGACCACAGCCGCGCCCGCGCCCTGTTCTCGATAAGCCAGCGATATTCCGTCGGTCAGCACTGACTGTTGAACGCAGAATGACATGGCTTTATCCAAGCTCAAATTGATCAACGACCTCCAGCTTAAGCCTGAGTCGACCGGAGCATCTCAGTCGCCGGTGAATGATTTGGCCCCGTTGGGGAGTTGCTTGAAAACAACCTCCTGATTGTAGGGGGGCGAAGAGTATCCCAATTTGGGATTTCTAGCTCTGATTGCGGCAAGGTGCCTGCCCTAAACGCATCGATGGATGGGAAAATCTGGGATGCGCCTGCTTGGCACTGTCAAACCTGGACAGAAAACGTTTCCACCAATGGACTGCTATTTAAGCGAAAATCCCTTGGCGGCCATGCTTACTTTGATTCAGAGGCAGCCTCAGGCAAATATTGCTGCAGATAACTCAGTGTCAGCAGCTTCGTTTCGGCCACCAGGTCTTGACGAAATTCTGAGTCTCCCCCGAGAGAGAGCCATAACAGTTCAGTAATCGTCTTGGTGATGACCATGGCGATCCGCTCACACTTGGCGATCTCCAAACTGGGCTCACGGGCATGGAAAAATCGAGCCAATTCATCAATCACCTGATATTCAAAATCATCAATTTTTTCGATTTTAGACCAGGTGATCGTATCTAATAGTTGAGCAAAAATCGCTCGTGACCCCGGATAGTCCGTATAGAACTGGTCAAATACATCAATCATCTGATCCACGTACTGGTGCAACGGTAGCGCGATCGCGGCCGGGGTATGCAAATCGAGAAATCGCTGATACTGCTTCTGCAGATAGCGAATAGCCAACGCCTTGAGAATCGCTTCTTTATCGGGAAAGAACTGATACAGCGACCCGACCGAAACACCGGCCTGGGATGCGATCGCTCGGGTGGTCGTTGATTCATAGCCAATTTCCACAAACAGCCGCTCGGCCACGTCAAGGATTTGCTTGACTCGCTCCTGACTGCGAGCCTGCTGAGGCTGTCGCCGCATCTTATTGAGCTTGGACGAACGAGAAGACTTCGAGTCGGGCATCGATTCTGAGATGGGTTGACAAAACGTGAACAGTGTTCTTATTTTGAGAATGTGAACACTGTTCAGATTTTACCGCCTCTGGGCAGGTACCTTTCTATGCAACCCCTTAGTCGTCGTTCATTATTGGCTTTGTTTGCGGCCATGCCGATTGTCGGCAAAGCGTGTCAGCCTTTGCGGGGGCAGCCGTTGCCGGAGCAAACCCATTACGACACTATCGTGATTGGCGCGGGAGCCGCAGGGTTAGCTGCAGCCCAGGCATTGCAAAATGCCAACCGCTCTGTACTGCTGCTAGAGGCGCGCGAACGCGTCGGTGGCAGAGTTCACACCGACTATGATTTTGCGCCGCACCCCGTCGAGCGCGGCGCGGAATTCCTGCATGGTGAAAACATTGCGACCTGGGACTGGGTGCGGCGTTATCGGTTAGCCACCCTAGCAGCCTTTGACTACTATCGCCACCAGTTTGTCTATGCCCATCAAGCGCTACTACCCTTTCGGCAGTGGTCCACCATTCCGGGGCTAGAGGCGCTCGATTTGATGGATGGTTCACCGATTGACGCGCTGATTGCTAGCTGGATTGACGAAGGCAAACCAGACGTTAGTCTGGCCCAGTTTCTAGTGCGGCAACAGATCGAGCTATCACCGGATGCTCGTCGCCTCGTTGACCATTTTCTCAGCGGTAGCTATGGGGCCAACCTTGATCAGCTTGGGGTATATGGACTGGCAGAGTCAACCTATGCCGGGGATGGCGATCGCTATTTTCGGCTGCGACCAGGTTACTCTCATCTGTTGGCAAAGTTGGCCGTTGGGTTAAACATTCAATACGCAACGCCCGTTGTCCGCATTGGCTGGAGCCCATCGGGTGTCCAGATTCAGACGGACGCCGCTCAGACCTACACCGCACAACAGATTGTGATCACGCTACCGTTGGCCTTGCTGCAGGCCAACGCCGTCGAGTTTACCCCGCCATTGCCGGCATCTAAACTCAATGCTATTCAGGGACTCGGTGCCGGACATATCACCAAGCTGATACTGAAATTTGACCAGCCCTTTTGGTCCGACCCATTGGAGTCTTGTCTGACCACCTTAGAGACCCAACTCTGGTGGCGACCCGGTTGGCAACACCGCAATGAGGCCCCGATATTAACCGCCTACACTGGCGCGACGGGAGCCGATCAGCTCGGGGCGCTGGGGCGAGAAGGCGCAATTCAAGCCGGTCTACAGGATTTAGAACAGATGTTTGAGAGGCCGTTAGCCTATCGATTGCAGGATGCCCTGTTTGTCGATTGGCAGGCCGATCCCTATGCGCGGATGGCTTACTCCTACGTTCCGGTCGATGGGGTGGGGATGCGATCGCAACTGGCCCAGCCGGTTGATCAGGTACTCTTTTTTGCGGGCGAAGCCACACATCCGACCCGTGCTGCGACCGTGCATGGGGCGCTAGAAAGTGGGATGCGGGCAGCGCGTGAAATTCTATCCCCGCAGACTCCGCGATCGGTTGAATGAATTTACCCTAATGAACCTTTAACCACAGCAGAGAGAAAAGTAACTCAGCCATGAATCGTAAAGTAAAACTGGTGCTCGATCTGGTGATGGGAGCAGTCATTCCTATCTTGATTTTGAATAACCTCAATGATCAGCTAGGAACCGTGACGGCCTACATTGTTGCTGCCCTGGTGCCCGTTGCTTGGGTCTTGATTGATTCATGCTTGATTACTCGAAAATTTAATTTTATTACTAGCTATGTGGGCGCTTTTGCGGTGATTCGCGGCCTGCTGGCATTTTGGTTTGTCGATGGACTTCAGTTCGCCTTTAAAGACAGCGTTGGGGCAATCTTTACGGTTTTAATCTTTGGCATTTCGATTCTGATTCGAAAGCCAATTATGTACTATTTTTTGATGCAAGGTATGAATCCCGATTCGCCCCAGCAGACACAGTCACTAAAAGCGTTACTGGCCGAATCTAGAGTGTATTGGGCACTCGTCAAGGGCACAAAAATCATCTTGGTGATTAACCTGTTGATCGGCATTGCCAACTTTTTCCTCAATTTCCAGATTGTGGTCGCCGATTTTGGGACGACGGCGTTCAATCAACAGGTCGCCCAGGTCAATGCCATTACCCGCATTGCATTCACCTTCCTGGAGCTGATCGGCGCTGGTGTGGCCGCTGTATTCATTCGCCGGGCGATGTTTTACTATCTCCCTCAAGAGCCCGACAAAGACCAGGATGACAGTGATTTTTGGGATCTTTTACAACTCCGTGAGACTCAGAGAACTGCCTCACAGTCGTAGGTTTCAAACTTAGACATCGTGCAGCAAGACGATATGGCAGAATTCGGAAGTTGGAATTCGGAATTCGGAAGTCAGAATTGAGATGCTGGTCAAAGTTTGGCTTCAGCAATCCAGGGTGTCTTGGCTCAACTGCGGTCTTCGATATCTGCAATACCCGATCGCCTAGCGGTTCATTCAGACTCAGACCGGTCTATTCTGAGGAGACTTGAGCCCGTTACCAGTGCCGATGAACGCTGCGTCAGAGATCCTTGAGATTTTAGAAAGTTTGGAACCAGGAGATCGCAACCACCTCGGTCGTTTGCGGAGCGGCTTGCTTGAGCGATCGCGACCTTAGGTTAGAGTTGTGACAAAGCAGTGGATACTCCATTGAGCTGGGTCTTGAAAGGAGGGAAGCAAGCCATAATGGAAAGCATTAAAATGCACCAACGAGTGGGTCAGGATGGCCGGTTACATCTGGATATCCCAGTTGGATTAACCGATCAGGATGTAGACGTCATGGTGATTTATCAGCCTCAGTAGATCGAAAACGCTAGTGCGAGCAGGGTAAAACGACCTTGCAATGCTTGGGAAAATGTCGTTCAACGGCATGGGAGAGAAATTCCAGCATGGTTTTGAGTCGAAAGTACTGCGGTAAAATGAGCCGTCCGCCGCGCTGAGTGACCTTGATGTAAGACCAGAGCAAATAGACCCAGTGGTTGACTAAGACAAAAGCCAAAGCGACGCAAAGGAGTCGCAGCACCGGCTTTTTGGTGGTCGAGCGAATGCGACAATGATTCTTGATGCGGTAGCTAGTTTCGATGCCAAAGCGGTCGCGGTAATGCTGATGCACTTGGTGGGGGTCAATCTGGAGGCGATGGGTGACATAGAGTAGATGTTGCACCCCATGCTGCTGGCGGTGGCCTTTTCGGTAGCGGCAAACGACGAGCATCTGA
>JBHJJI010000127.1:0-20014 GCA_050042805.1 Leptolyngbyaceae cyanobacterium | reverse complement strand
GGCACTACGAAGACTGCTATGACGCCGCCGCTGGCCGCTGCTGACGCCGCTGCCCGAGCTGAATATTGGCTCTTGCAAAAGGCTCCAGTTGGGTATTTAGAAGTTGATGATGAAAATCAGCTATTGTGGATCAATACCCTGGCCTGTCAGATGTTGGGAATGCCGTTTCCGGCCTGTGGCGTTGAACCGACTGAGCCGAGGCTGGTGTTGGAGCTGGTGCGGTCGTTTGAATTGGAGCAGCTGAGCGAAAATACCCGTCATGCCCAGACGCATTGTCAAAGAGACTGGGTGTTGAATTTAGCTGCGCCTGATCCCATCAATCCCGATGAAGGTGTGGTCTTGCCGCTGCGGGGCTATGGTGTGCCCCTGGCCAACCAGCGCGTCGGGATCTTTTTAGAGAATCGCCAGGAAGCTGAAACCTTGATTCAGCAGCGCGATCGCTGGACTTCTGATGTCGCCCACGAGCTGAAAACCCCGCTGACCTCAATTCGTTTGGTGGCTGAAACCCTGAGAGAGCGGGTTGAGCCAGGGTCGAAAAAGTGGTTAGACCGGTTGTTAAATGAGATTTTGAGGCTGAGTAATTTAGTCGAAGACCTGCTAAATCTGAGTCGGCTAGAGCGCAGTGGAGGCCACGGATTGGTCTTTAAACCGGTGGAATAGCCGCACCTCATCTTGGCCGCCTGGCAAAGTCTGGAGCCGCTGGCTGATATTAAGCAAGTGCAAATTGCCTATGAAGGGCCTACGGATTTGATTGTGCCGATAGACGAAGGCTTGATGTACCGAGTTTTTATCAATTTGATCGACAATGCCATCAAATACAGCCCGCGCGAAGGCACCATTTGTGTCCGAGCTGGGATCCAATCGAGCCCAGGTTCAGGGGCAGATACGCTAGTTTCTAGTCACCTGCAGATTGATGTGATTGATGAAGGGGCGGGCTTCAGTGACAACGATCTACCCCATATTTTTAATCGTTTTTATCGAGCTGATGCCTCTCGCACTCGCGTGTCGGGTAGCTTGCCTGCCACACCCCAACCTCAAACATCATCGGAAGGCCTGCGTAATAGCGGTACTGGCCTAGGCTTGGCGATCGCGCAACAAATTGTGGCCGCGCATGGGGGCGATATTAAAGCTTGCAACCATCCAGAAACGGGAGGGGGCTGGCTCACGATTAGTTTAGCCACCCAGCCGCTTTCCCTCGAAGAAGCAGCGGCCACGGCGGACGCGACGGCCAAAATTTTGCGCTAGTTGATGGCTCTGCCTAGCGGGCGATCGCCCATGGAAATGAAAGAGGATTCCTAGCGCTGTCCGAAGTCTGGTTGAAATTGAAACGCTTTTCTGATGTCAGTGAGATTACGCAATCTCTAATTTTTGGAAGTTGTTGAAATGCTGCTGAGTGAATGCGCTGAACCATGCTTGGCCGCATCGCGTCTCGGTTTCGCTGGGAAACTGAACCGAGGAACACGCTACCGATCGTTCTGGGTCCATCGATGAGGCCACGCTGGGATCATCGTCCTCGCAGCCTTAGCCGCGATGAAAATGTTTGAAGAACTTCGATCAGAAGTTTTCCGTGCTCTAGTCTGATTGGGTAGGCTGGAAGCAGGCTAATTAGGTGATCAGTGCCGAAGTCCGATCCTCTCAAAAAGATGAGATCGGAAATCTCACGGTTATCAATGAGCAGCAGTCAATCGTAATAATGCGATCAAACTGCTACTCGCCTTTGGTGCAATTCTTCTACCATCGTGGCTGTATCTCAACTTCGGACTTCTCAGGTTTGGCATGGTCAGGCGAGGGCGCTCTTCAGCGCTGGTCATTATCGTGCGGCAGTTAAACGGTATAATCGAGCACTTGAGGTTGATCCTGAAGATGTCGATGCGTGGATTAATCGAGGCCATGCCTTCTGTCAGTTAGAGCAGTATGATTTGGCTCTAGCCAGTTTTCAACAGGCGCTTGAGCTAGCGCCCCAGCGAGCTGCGGCATGGCATGGTCAAGGACTTGTGCAGGCCAAAATTTCGGATTTCGCGGCTGCGGTCGAGAGTTTTGACCAGGCGATCGCCCTGAATGAACGCAATCACGAAGCGTGTTTCAATCGGGGCCATGCGTTGCTGCGGCTCAATCGTTTTTTAGAAGCTGCTGATAGCTTTGATCAGCTCATTCAACAAGAGCCGGACAACTATCGCGCCTGGTACAACCGGGCGATCGCGCTGGCCGCCATGCGCCGCTATCACGATGCCCTGAGCTGTCTCGATACGGCGCTCTCGATCAAACCCACCTGCCATTATGCCTGGACCTATCGGGGCGTGATGCTCAACAAGTTACATCGCTTTCGCGACGCTTTGCTCAGTTTTGATCGGTCGTTGTACTGTCGGACCCCGAATGCCAATGCCTGGTATGGCAAAGCGGCGACCTATGCCCTGCAGGGAAAATCAAAATCGGCGGCGCAATGGCTGCGCAATGCGATCGCCGTGAATCCAAGTCTCTATCGAGTGTTGGTCAAGACCGATCCGAACTTCAGCCTGGTGATCAACAGTGCCGAGATGCAAACTCTTTTGCACAGCCGCGCTCAATCTCGGGAGAACGTCCAAGACTCTCTAGAATGGCAGGAGTATTCTTCTCTAGAAGATGGCTCGAACTCCACGCTTAACTTTTGATCGCGGCACATTAATTTTGCATCCCCCGCCCCGGGGGAAAGTTTGGCTTGACTTTGCTGACTGGGACGATCGCATTGAACGGTTTCGGATTCCGGCTCACCACTATCGACGACTGGTCGAAGCGCTGCAGAGAGAGGGAGTCACCTTTCAAGACGACGTGGCGCAGTTTGAACCGGTAGGATTACAGCTCAACACACCCTATGCGCCCTATGCTCACCAGCAGGAAGCGCTGGAAGCTTGGGTGGCCAATCGCTGGCGGGGCGTGGTGGTGCTACCCACCGCAGCGGGCAAAACCCATGTGGCTCATCTAGCGATGCAGGCCACGCCACGCAGCACGTTGATTACCGTGCCGACCTTGGATTTGATGCATCAGTGGTATGACCAGCTGCTCAAGGCATTTCCGCAGGTAGAAGTGGGCTTGCTGGGCGGAGGTTCGCGCGATCGCACGCCTCTGTTAGTGGCCACTTACGACAGTGCCGCCATTCATGCGGAGACGCTGGGTAATCAATACGGACTCTTGATCTGCGATGAGTGTCACCATTTGCCCAGCGACTTTAATCGCGTGATTGCTGAATATTCCATCGCGCCCTATCGTCTAGGACTGACGGCCACGCCCGATCGCGCTGATGGTCGCCATGACGACTTGACCCAACTGCTCGGGCCCATCGTTTATCACAAGCAGCCCCAAGACCTCGCCGGTGACACCCTCGCCCCTTACGACGTGGTGCAGATCAAGGTGTCCCTCAGCGAGGCTGAGCAGCAGCAATATCAAGCGCTGATTCAACAGCGCAACGAATTTTTGCAAGATGCTCACATCTGGCTCGGCAGTTTAGAAGGCTGGCAACGGTTTGTACAGGCCAGTGCCCAATCGCAGGCGGGGCGGCGAGCCATGTTAGCCCACCGCTCGTCGCGGGCGCTCGCCTTGGGCACTGAAGGCAAGCTGCGAGTTTTGAGTGAGCTGCTAGCGCGCCACTGGCCTGACCGATGTTTGATCTTTACCGCTGACAACGCGACGGTTTATCGCATCTCTCAAGATCTATTGATGCCGGCGATTACTCACCAGACGCCGGTCAAAGAACGTCAGACCATTTTGGAAAACTTTCGCAGCGGCGACTATCCGACCCTGGTGGTCTCGCAAGTGCTGAATGAGGGAGTTGATGTCCCGGATGCCAAAGTGGCGATTATGCTGTCGGGTACAGGCTCGACCCGCGAATACATTCAGCGGTTGGGGCGGATTCTCCGCAAGGGCTCTGGCCAAAAGCGCGCCATCCTTTACGAAGTAATTGCAGAGGAAACCAGTGAAGAAGGCATGTCTCGCCGTCGCCGCACACCGCCAGTGCACCGTGCCCTCAAGCCGGTGGAGCGATCTCGACAACCCTATGACAGCATCCAACTGCCATTGCCCCGAGCGGCTGAAGAGGCAGAGGAATGGCCAGAATGAACGCCCAACAGATCCATGCTTGGGCTGTGGTGGGGTGTTTCTATCGGTGAGTTGGGCGGGGATTTTTAATGTTCGAAAGTGATGAAACCTACGATCGCCATTGCCGCTGGATGCAGCGAGCCCTTAAACTTGCAGCGATTGCCGGGCAGACGGGAGAAGTGCCGGTGGGGGCGATCGTGGTTGATGCCCACAACCAAATTATTGCCGAGGCGGGCAACGAGCGCGAATGCCACCACGACCCCACTGGCCATGCAGAAGTTTTAGCGCTACGCCAAGCCGGAGCGGCGATCGGTAACTGGAATCTGAAAGGCTGCACGCTCTACGTCACGCTAGAGCCCTGTGTGATGTGTGCCGGGGCGATCGCCTTGAGTCGCGTCAGTTTACTCGTCTACGGTGCCGATGATTTGAAAGCCGGAGCGATTCGCTCGGTGCTGAATGTACCCGATAGTGCCGTCTCTAACCATCGTCTGGCGGTGTTGAGTGGTGTTTTAGCCCCCCAATGCCGCGAGCAGCTACAGCAATGGTTTAAGCAGCGGCGCACGTGATCGAAAATATTCCAAAGCTCATGTGAGAATTGGGCGCAATGGCGCGATCGCTTACAAACTTGTTTCCAAGCTGTTGTGCAAACTTTCTAGCTCGTTAACCAGTTGGAGCTCGCGTTGGTATTCCTGTCTGAGTAGCTTCACATAGCGATCGCGCTCCTCGATCGACTCAGCTTTGCTCAACATATGAATCGCTAAATTCATATTTGAGAGGGGTTCTCGTAGCTGCTTGGCGATTCGCCCCATTGTGGCCAAGCCATACATGACTTTAGACATATCTGGGGGAGAAGACGAAGACTGTGCCAGTTCTGTCGGTAAAGACGCGTTGGTGGGGTGTTCTATCGGCGGCTGCAGGGTTTTGAGACGCGACTCATTGGCCAGGGGCGTTAGCCCCGATGAGGACGGTGCCGACTCGACGGCTTTATGGTTAACGGGAGCCTTCGCGGAGGGTGTCTTACTGGCATATTGAGCCCGAATTTTGTTAATGAGGGCGACTAAACCTGGCTGAGCGACCGTCTTTTCCGTCAAATTCAGGACTAAGGGTTCGCGATCGTGGTTTAACCTCGCCTCGATCGAAGGCAGCAGCACAATCGGTAATCCGGTCGTTTTGAGCGATGACAGAAGATATTCAGTGGTTCTGGGGTCGCCCTGTTCAGATGTATCTTCTAAAACAATGAGATCGACTTGCTTAAATGTTCTGACGTTTCTGGGATTAACCTGGCGCAGATTTGCCGTTGTGAGCTGCACAGATTTGTCAAATTTCAGAGCAACGCAAAGCCTTTCTTGCTGTAGTGAATTTTCCGCAATGATCAAAACCCGTTGCATTTTAGTACCCTGGTCGATGCCCTGATGCTGCCTGCGTAAACCCATCAGATCAAGTCCGTTTCATAGGAAAGTGACTCTTTTCACAAAACTGTGGCAGCTAGATGTCTATTGTGTCAAAAATTGAGAACCATGGATTTTAAAGCAGCCTGGTGCTTCAAAATTCGCTTTAAAACATGCTCACGACAAGTCAAATAAGGGGTCAGACCCCCCATAAAAAGAGTCGTTTTTTGACAAATGAGTAGATCACATTCTCCTCCTTAAGCATAAATACTGTCTAGGGTGAAACTTGTTTAAGGCCTCATCACCAAGCTAGATTGATGATTCTAACAATATCTGCTGTGTAGCAGGCTCACAGCGGTAAATCTGAGACACCTTGACGAAAAACGCTAATTATAACGAATCTATCCTGTTTGGTTTGCCGCATTTTCTGAGGCCAGCTGAGAATGTTTAATCGAATTTGATAGAAGCGGTTGTTTTTGAGAATGTATTCTCAAAACTCACTTCCTGAAAAAAAATTAGACAGTTTAGCCTGAGGCAAAATGATGACCAGCGGACTACCAACATAGACGTAGGAATTTTGACAGTGTGCCTTGTTCCACCATGAGTAATTAGGTCAGTCAATGATTGATGAGGGGCTTGGGGAATGAATCTGAGAAGCTGTTTTAAAGGGAGCATTTCATGTCAAAAAAGCTACCCAAAATAATTTCGAGAAGGCCTCAAATGCTTATTCCACTGTTAAATCTTCTGGGTAGTGCAAGTAGCCAAATTCCGGCTGGAAGACTTTATCCCTCCCGTCTCAAAGCGCTGAAATGATCATGGCCTAGGCTCAGATGAACCGACCGGGCGTTCAGTCGGGGTCGCAACTTCTGGGCTGGCAGCTGCCAGTCTGATCGCGATCGCCTCGGACTCGACTTGATTGACGGTCGACATTCTCGGTGCTGTGGAGCCTGTCGTGTGCTTGAGCGACTATTCCTGGGGCTGAGGGTTGTCTGGGCTGTTATTGCTGTCAGGGGTGAGAATTTCTTTGCCGATCGCTTCATAGTCTCGCCAGGCAACTTCGGCTTTGGGGTTCTTGACGTCATAAACGGGGACACCCGCCATTGCTGCTTTTTGGAAAACTGCATAGCGACGAATGCCCTGCTTAAACACGGGCAGGTGGGCCTCAGCGAGCAGCGATCTCACCTCGTCTTCTGCCTTGCTGGGTTTGGGCGGAATCGACGTGAGCAAAATGCGATAGCGTTTGGCCTGAATACTTTTGAGGTAGTTAACGGTTAAGACCAAAGCATCGAGCGCCAGAATGTCTGGGGTGGTTGGCAGCACCAGCAGATTGCAATTGGTGGCTAAGGTGGCCAAATCATCTTGGGTGGGTCGAGCTTGGGTATCGATCACCACATGCTGAAACTCGGTCTTGAGCGCCTCAGGATGCCACTCATCAATCACGGGAAACGGCAGCTCGCCTCGACTCGCCCAACTCGAGGCCGATCGATTGGGATCAGCATCAATCAGCAATGTTTCAGCCTGCCCTTGTAAAAAAGCTGCTAAATGAATCGCGGTTGTGGTCTTGCCAACCCCTCCTTTAAAGCTCGTAACGGTGACGATCATGGTTGCTGATTTGCCTGCTCGATGCTCGGTGCAAGTATACAGAGATGTTTCACGGTATCGTCTTTGGCTAGCTCGGTGATATCAAATTCGGCCGTCAAAGTGCGGAGGTCACACCGCTTCCGCCAAAGATTTGCCCAAAAGAGGGTGCCTAACGTAACAGTAACGATTTCAAAAATTTGTTAACAACAGACTGGATAGACCTAAAAGTTTGGCGGTCACCCTCTGAGCGGCCAAATTGTTAGATGCTTCTGAGCAACCAATCCAAACCATTTGGAGTTTTTCAGAGTTTGTTATCTGTGATGCTAAAGCTGGCAGATAAACGCTCATTTCTACTGCTTTGAGATCCCGTTCAAGTAGCTGTTTTCATCGTTCTGCCTGTCGTTTACTCATTAAGTTGGAGAGATGTTGCCCTATGAGCAGCCCGACAAGTCGCCAATCTGCATTGATCGCAATCGACAAGTCAAAGCCAAATAAGCTAGTCCAAAGCCTTCGCCATCCTTGGGGTATGGTTGGGCTGATTGCTCTATTTTTGATAATGCTTGCCCCCCAAGCCATGGCTCAAGATGAGGCTGTCACCGGGGCAGATATCATCTTTAAGCCCTTCGTTGACGTGATGGCGACCCTGCTCTTCTTTAAAATTGGCGGGGAAAATGGCTTCCCCTTTATTGTGCTCTGGCTATTGGTCGGCGCTGTGTTTTTTACGTTTCGCATGGGGTTCATTAACCTGCGGGGCTTTAGACATGCGATCGATGTCGTGCAGGGCAAGTTTGATGACCCCCATGATGAGGGCGAAGTCTCTCACTTTCAGGCGCTGGCGACCGCCGTGTCTGGCACTATCGGACTGGGCAACATTGCTGGGGTGGCCGTGGCGATTCAGCTGGGGGGGCCGGGGGCAATGTTTTGGCTGACCTTGGCAGGCTTTTGCGGCATGGTTACCAAATTCGTTGAATGCTCGCTCGCAGTGAAATATCGTCGCATCTCAGAAGATGGCACGGTTTTGGGTGGCCCCATGTATTACCTGACGCGAGGATTATCTCCCAAAGGGATGCGGCCTTTAGGGCAGGGCCTAGCCGTCTTGTTCTGCATCCTCTGTATCGGGGGCAGCTTGGGTGGTGCGAATATGTTCCAGTCGAACCAGGCTTACGCGGCGATTAGCAGCTTGATTCCGGGGCTACCGGCGTGGCTATTTGGCCTGATTTTGGCAGGCCTGGCAGGTTTTGTCATTATTGGCGGCATTCGTCGTATTGGGGGAGTGGCCGAAAAGCTCGTACCGGCGATGGCGGTCATCTATATCGTCGCCTGTTTGTTTGTGATTGTGGTCAACATTGGTCAGGTTCCCGCCGCGATCGGCACCATCATCAGCGAGGCCTTTGCCCCCACAGCAGCGGTGGGTGGCCTGGTCGGCGTCCTGGTGCAGGGCGTTCGTCGCAGCTCATTTTCCAACGAGGCGGGGGTCGGGTCGGCCGCGATCGCCCACTCAGCCGCGCGCACTGACGAACATATTCGCGAAGGCATCGTGGCGCTGTTAGAGCCGTTTATCGATACCATCGTCGTCTGCAACATGACTGCGATCGCGATCGTCATCACTGGGGTATATCAAGACAGCGGAGAAGCCTTGAGCGGCGTTGCCATGACCGCTAGTGCCTTTGAGTCAGTGATTAGCTGGTTCCCCATTGTGTTGAGCATCGCCGTCTGTTTGTTTGCCTTTTCCACGATTATTTCTTGGAGCTATTACGGTATTCAGGCTTGGACGTATTTGTTTGGTGAGCGCAGCACCATGGTGTTCAAGATCCTCTACATCACCTGCACGTTCTTAGGGTGTTTGACCAGCCTGGGCCTGATTATCGACTTCAGCGATTTGATGCTGCTGGGGATGGCTTTCCCCAACTTGATTGGCTGCTACATTCTGTCGAATGAAATTGCCAAAGACCTGAAAGAGTACTGGCAGCGCCTCAGCTCTGGCGAAATGTTGACCTATGAGCAAATGGCGGTCAGCACGTCAGATGAAGGCTAGGGAGATAGTGCTAGCCAACGAGTGACATTTTTGCTGACCTAGCAGACAAACCAAAAGTCCCCGCAATTCTTGGCGATTTGCGGGGACTTTTGGTTGCGACGACTATCCCAATAATGTTGGTAAGCAACAGTAACGAGGAAGCGGCATAGGCTTAGGCACAGGTCTCTATCTGAGAGACTTCTCATCGATCTTTGCCGGACTGTCAGGGCGCGATCTCCCGCTCAAACCCCTTAATCCTGACGACAGGTCTGGTTTAAAGCCAATATTTCCTGTTGGTGCTGCTCTAGTTCGATCACAAATTGGCGACGCGAACTCGGTGGTGTTGCCTGATATTCGCCATAAAAGTTGCAAAAACGCCACATTTTCACCAAGATGGCCCAGGGACGAGTGTGCGCAGCTAGAGGCGCTAGCTCAGGAGATACATTCGCTGTTGATAACCAAAACATAGTGTCTCTCCTAGATCAAAACGATTGTTTTTTCTATGTCTTGATCTTAGGAATCCCCAATGGAAGCGACAAAAGCCTCCATCGATAGCAACTATCCAAAAACTCCATACGCGACTGCTAAGAAATCGTCGGGCGGTTTATCCGCGCACGACCAACACGGGGCATTTTGCAAACCGAACAACCCTTTCGGCGACAGAGCCCAAGAAAAATCGCGATATTCCAGTACGACCACTGGATGGAATCACGATCAAGTCGATCTGATTGTGTTCGGCGTAGTCAATAATTTCAGAACTGGGGTTGCCGATGGTCACAGTAAATTTTATTTGGCGATAGGCGTCGTCAGGAAACTTTTCTTTGAACGCCGCTTCGACTTTTTCAATCCGCGTTGAGCTGTCAACAGTTTTCCAAACAATGCCAGGTTCAGTCGGTTCTAAAGGGCTGAGCACATGAATGGCATGGATTTTGGCCGGATCTTCAACAAATGCCAGGGTTTCGGCCAGCGCTTTGTGGGACTCTTCAGCAAAATCGATCGGCACCAAAACGTGGTTGCTGGTAAACAAGGCCATATGGAAAGTCCTTTTACGAATAGGGAAACTTGTCTATGGGAATGAGTTAGCCCAAACGACCGGAATAGGCAAGATTTGCCTGAATCTTAGGGTGAACTGCATCATTAATGGGCATAGTCTAAGGCGAAAGCAGCGATCGCCTTGTGTCTTCTGTTTCGATTTGCCTAAGGCCTATAACTTTTTGTCGCCGCAGGTTGGGTTTTCATGACTCGGCTCGCCGTTACTATCTCTGAGTCCCGCTCGCCTGCTTCTGAGATACCTGGCGTTGCCAAGATGGCATCGGGCATCTCAATCGCTCAGAATTGGGTATTAGGCAGTGTATTCTCATTTTGATGACGGGCTCCTTGAAATTTTCAATAAATTAGTACAATTGAACTTTCAAGGCGATTACAGTAAAGTCCAATTGTGTTGTCTGTCTTATTGTTTTTAGGAGATATCGATGGCCAGCCCAACTGCCAGCTCTGCTAATGCGGTGTCAGAAAAGCCAGCGGCGTCTACCGCTGCAGGCGCAGAGGCTAGAGAGATGGAGACGGTGAATGTCAGCGAGGTAACGCCCGATCGCGTTGATGACCTGTTTAAGGAACTCAAAACGCTGCTGAGCACGGTCGAAAAGCTGCAAAAGGCCCGCGAAGACGTGGGGGATATCAAACCCCTGCTGCTGCGATTGCTAGATGGCGAATTGCTCTCAGGCGACAAGCTAGAACAGCTGAAGAGTGGCGTCAGTGGCCTATCGAAGCTGGTAAAGCTGTATAGCGACTATCAACAGGTGTTAGAACGAGCCCAGCCTGCTAGAGCCCTGTTGGACGACGTCCTCAAGTCTTGAGAATGAAGGGTGGTGGATCGCTGGCCGTGTTGGTCTTCAAGGATAAAAGCACGATCACGGGCGCAAAACTCACCGTCGTAACCGCCTAACGGCGTGATGTTTGCTATCGCGTCCTCCGCTAAAACCGGAGGCGTGCCAAACGCCACTGCCCCCAGAAGAGCCAATCAATTCCGCAAAGTCATAACCCAAGTTCCTTAAACCAAAGGCTTGTCGCCAAACGACCCAGCAGCTCAATTCACCTGAAACCGCAACGGCGGCAACTTCGGCTATTTTCGAAGTTGCCGCCGTTGCGGAAGGGGATAGGTTTTACTTAGACAGAGCTAAGCACCTTGTCGGCACTCTGGGCAGCAGTGCTCGTCAGCGGCGTTTCCGCCTCTGACGGCGGCACCACCTGCCAAAACTGGGGCAGATAGGTTTCCCAATCCGCCAAAATGTCCGTGGCCTTTTGGCTGCCGGTATGGCGGGCGTGGGATTCAATCAGCGATCGCAACTGCTGGGCCCCAGCCTCGGTAATCACCCGCTGCACGTTGACGATTTCGGGGTTGACTCGCGTCGGGAAGTTGCCCACCTCATCGAGGAAGTAGGCTAAGCCGCCAGTCATGCCCGCGCCGACGTTGCGACCCACGGCCCCGAGCACCACGACCACGCCGCCGGTCATATATTCACAGCAGTGGTCACCGGCCCCTTCAATCACCGCTTGCCCCTTGGAATTACGCACCGCAAACCGTTCACCGGCGATGCCCTGAGCATAGAGCGTGCCGCCGGTAGAGCCATAGAGGCAGGTGTTGCCCAAAATGACGTTTTGCGAGGGGTCGTAGGTGATGCCGGGGAACGGCTTGAGAACGATTTCACCGCCGTGCATGCCTTTGCCAACGTAATCATTCGCCTCGCCAATCAGCGTCAGCGTCATCCCCGGCAGGTTAAAGGCCCCAAAGCTTTGCCCCACGCTGCCGGTAAAGGTGAGATCGAGGTGTCCCTGAAAACCGCTATTGCCGTATTGCTGGGCGATCGCACCGGAAATGCGTGCGCCCACTGTGCGATCAGTATTCACCACGTCGTAGGTCTGGCTGACCTGGCCGTGCTCCGCGATCGCCGTTTGGATGGCGGCATGGGCCAAAATCTCATCATCCAACACCGGGCCATTGCTGTGGATGCCGCCGTGGTCGAGCCAGCTGCGGTCTTCACTAACATCGGGCAGGCCCAGCAGGGCTGTCAAGGTCAGCGCATCGGTTTTAGCCAGTTCCACATCGGCGCGGGGCTGCAGCAAGTCAGTGCGGCCCACAATCTCCTGCAGTGACCGGAAACCCAGTCGCGCCAACAGCGATCGCACCTCTTCCGCCACAAAGTAAAAGAAATTGACGACATGCTCCGGCAGACCGGTAAAGCGCTTACGCAGCTCTGCCTTTTGGGTGGCGACGCCAACGGGACAGTTGTTGGTGTGGCAGACCCGCGCCATGATGCAGCCCTCGGCAATCATGGCGATGGAACCAAAGCCATATTCTTCAGCCCCCATCAGCGCCCCCATGACCACGTCCCAGCCGGTTTTGAGGCCCCCATCAACCCGCAGCAGTACGCGATCGCGTAGCTGATTGGCCATCAACACGCGATGCACCTCGGTGAGGCCCAATTCCCAGGGCAGGCCCGCATGTTTAATCGAGCTGAGGGGCGACGCGCCCGTGCCGCCGTCGTGACCGGAAATTTGAATCACGTCAGCGTTCGCCTTAGCCACGCCCGCCGCGATCGTGCCAATGCCAATTTCGGCCACCAGCTTCACGGAAACGCCCGCTTTGGGATTGATCTGATGCAGGTCAAAAATCAACTGCGCCAGATCTTCAATGGAATAGATGTCGTGGTGGGGCGGCGGTGAAATCAGCGACACCCCCGGTTTCGAGCGCCGCAGCATCGCAATGTAAGGGCTCACCTTTTTACCCGGTAGCTGACCGCCCTCGCCGGGCTTGGCACCCTGGGCCAGCTTGATCTCAATCTGCCGCGCATGCATGAGATACTCTGGCGTCACGCCAAAGCGTCCCGAAGCCACCTGCTTGATCGCCGAGCTGGCGGTGTCGCCGTTGCGCAACCCCTGCAGGTTGGGATACAGCGCCGATTTGCCCTGCTCGTCAATGTTGGCAAGCACCTTAAAGCGCTTCGGGTCTTCGCCGCCTTCCCCCGAGTTCGACTTGCCGCCGATGCGGTTCATGGCGATCGCCAACACCTCGTGGGCCTCTTGTGACAAGGCTCCCAGCGACATGCCGCCGGTGCAAAACCGCGTCATGATGTCGGCGGCAGATTCGACCTCTTCGAGGGGAATCGGGGTGCGCTCTGTCGTCAAGTCGAGCAGATCGCGCAGCGCCGTGGGCGTACGGCTCTGTAGGTGCGATTTATAGACTTCGTAATGGTCGTACTGCTGGCTTTCCAGCGCTTTGTGTAGCGCCTTCGTCAGGGCGGGCGTATTCATGTGGTATTCGCCCTTGGGCATGGCTTTGACGAACCCCATATTTTCCAGCCGCTTGCGGTTCAGCTCGGGGAAAGCCCGCTGGTGGAACTGGAGGGTTTCCTGGGCCAGCTCAACAATGGAGAGGCCGCCCAGCCGCGACGTGGTGCCGCGAAACGCGATGTCCAGCAGATCGGGGCCAATGCCCACCGCTTCAAAGATTTGTGCCCCCTGATAGCTGGTGCTCAGCGAGATGCCCATTTTAGAGAGAATCTTCAGCAGGCCATTTTCCACCGCCTGACGATAGTTGCCCTGCGCACCGTTCAGGGTGACCGTCGGCAGCTTTTGGGTTTCCATCAGCTTTTGGGTGCGGGTATCGTGCCACCAGTGTCGCACCGATTCCAGCGCCAGATAGGGGCAAATGGCACTCGCGCCGTAGCCAATCAGGCAGGCAAAATGATGGGTGCTCCAGCACTGGGCGGTATCGATCACCAGCGAAGCCTGCATGCGTAACCCTTGGCGAATCAGATGGTGATGCACTGCGCCCGTGGCCACGAGGGGCGGAATGTAGGTGGTTTCAGGCGTTAACCCAACAGACTCACCCGCCGCCGTCGGGCGATCGCTCAAAACCAGAATCTCACTGCCCGCCTTGACTGCCTCGGTAGCGCGATCGCATAGCGCTTGGATCGCTTGCTGCCGCCCCATTGGGCCATCCGTCAAAGCGTACAAGGTGGACAACGTCGCGGTTGAGAACGACGACTGGCGGACAGTTTCCAGTTCCGCTTCGTTGAGTACGGGCGACTCTAGCTTCAGCAAACGGGCGTAGTCGGCATGTTCCTCTAGCAGATTGCCCCGCTTACCCAACAGCGTTTCGAGCGACATGACTAACCGCTCGCGCAGCGGGTCGATGGGGGGATTGGTGACCTGGGCAAAGCGCTGCTTGAAATAGTCATAGAGCAGATGCGCCTTGGTGGACAGCACCGCCAAGGGAATGTCATCGCCCATGCAGTAGGTCGGTTCTTTGGCCTGAGCGGCCATGTCTTGAATGATCATCTCGACATCTTCGGCGGTGTAGCCAAAGGCGGCCTGCTGCTGCATCAACATCGTTGCCGCCAGCTGGCGCTCGGCGGTAAACAGTTGGGGTGAAACAACGCTGCGATGTTGGGCCAGCCAGTCACCGTAGGGCTGCTGGGCGGCGACCCGCTGTTTGATGTCCCAATTTTTGAGGATTTCGTGGGTCTGAAAATCAACAGCAATTACCTGACCGGGCCCCAGCCGCCCCTTTTCAACAATGGTTTCGACCGGCACATCCACCACGCCTGCCTCGGACGAAACAATGATCAAGCCATCGGAGGTAATGATGTAGCGGGCCGGACGCAGGCCGTTGCGATCGAGGGCGGCGGCGACCTGTT
The DNA here is from genome assembly GCA_050042805.1 of Leptolyngbyaceae cyanobacterium. Classification (GTDB taxonomy): domain Bacteria; phylum Cyanobacteriota; class Cyanobacteriia; order Phormidesmidales; family Phormidesmidaceae; genus Halomicronema. The sequence goes on along the minus strand of JBHJJI010000127.1, from coordinate 5,264 downwards.
TGCCGTCGCCAAAGGCGATCAGGGCGGGACCGTCCCAGGGCTCTTGCAAGCCACTGTAATAGTCATAGAAGTCGGTGATTTCGGGATGCTGTTCCAGATCAGGCTGATTGCGATAGGCCTCGGGCACCATAATCATTAGTGCTTCTAGCGGGCTACGGCCCGATCGCACCAGCAGCTCCATGACGCCGTCCAGGTTGGCGGAGTCGCTGTTGTCCATATTGACGATGGGCAGCAACTCTTCAATGTGGCCTTGCCAGGCGGGGTGACTCAGGTTCGCTTCCCGCGCCTTCATCCAGTTGATGTTGCCGACCAGGGTATTGATTTCGCCATTGTGCCCAACCAGCCGCATCGGGTGCGCCAGCGGCCACTTAGGCATTGTGTTGGTACTGAAGCGGCGATGGTAAATCGCGAAGGGACTAACGTAGTCCGGATTTTGCAGATCGCGATAAAACTGGCCCAGCACCTCCGATCGCACCATGCCTTTGTAAACGATGGTGCGCGACGAAAAGGAGCAGATGTAGGTTTCCTGCAGCAGCTGAGCGATCGCGGCGTCGCCCTGCCAGCTCATCAGTGAGCGGTGAATGCGGCGACGCAGGCGATAGAGTTCGCGCTCTAGCTCATCGCCACTGGCCGCATCAGAATGGACGAAAAATTGCTCAATGCGAGGCTGGTTTTGCTTCGCCAGCAAACCCAATACGGTGGGCTCAACCGGCACATCTCGCCACCCTAAGACGGCAAAGCCTTCGGCTGTCGCCGCTGCTGTAAAGGCCTCGCGGGCGATCGCGGCGGCGGCAGCCTGCGGGGGCAAAAACACCATCGCCACCCCGGTACGCTCAGATTCAAGCGCAGTGTCGATATTTTGGCTCACGGCCCAGGCCTGAAACAAAGCCCAGGGAATTGCCGTCATCACCCCTGCCCCATCACCCGACTCTTTGTCGGCACAGCAGCCACCGCGATGTTCCATGCAGCCCAAGGCTCCCAACGCCTGCTGCACCAGCTTAAAACTGGGACGACCCTGCTGATCGGCCACAAAGCCGACCCCACAGGCGTCACGTTCTTCCACAATCGAACGCGGCCCCCACTGGGTCATGTCGCTGGCGTTGAGGTCGATGGACTGCTGTGGATTCAATGGTGTGTTCCCCATGGTGACGACTCTTAGAGGTGTTGTTTAACAAAGGTGGGTCGCCGCAGCGACTCAGATCTAGCCTGCAATCGCCGGAACCGGTCCTAACCCGATTTGTGGAAAGCGCTTATCCCTCGATCTGGGAGGGGCTAAGGCGTCTAAAAATAACCAAAATCGGTGATGAGCGATCGCTCAATCACCTTACCGGTAACTGAATGGAACCAGCAATACTGACGCCTGGAGCAATCAACGGGGGCGGCTCACTGCGGCCCAGCCGATTAGCCAGTCAGGCATCGCAATCAAGAGGCTCTATCATGGGCCTGGGCTGTTGATTATAGCGTTCTAACTTGTTCCCTTAGCCGGTCATTGATTCTGAGCACGGCTGCACCAATCGGCGGTAAGCGTGGCCTTGAGAGAACGACACCGAGCATGGCTAAAAAGTTAGGGCTAGAGATTCCAGTATTAATTTAAGACATCACCGTTTACTGTGTGAACGATTACCTTTGGCCACAAAACTGTTTTCTAGGCAGCGACTCGACGGGAGATCTCATGGCGGCAGATATGACTAAACAGATGACCAACGCGGTGCTATCGCCATTGATGGGCCAGCTGATGGGGGTAAGTCTCCTGGTTCTTGGCTTGGGTGCCGCACTCCATCAAGCGCCGACCGCGATCGCCCTGGCCGCTGCACCCGCCGCTGAAACTGAGCCCCGCCGCCTGACCACACCCCTGGCGCAGCTGGGCGTTACCCAAGGTAATACCCTGACAGTGGGCAACACCACGGTGCCCATCCCCTGGCAGCAGCGCGGCGAGCGCATTGGCATTGCCGACCTGCCCCTAATGACCTACCTGGGCGTTGATTTGCAGCACACGCCCACCGATGAAGTGCAGCCAGTGCTGTGGTTTGCCGACACGCCAACGGCGTTGCCCACTTGGTACGACAACGGCTATCGCTATTTGGATGTCACCGCCTGGGCCGCGCAGCAGGGCTGGCAGCTCATCCCCACCGGCGATCGCCTGACCATTCAAGCGCCGACTGCCACGGTGCTCGCGGCCCGGCACGGTCGCCAAGAGCAGGGCGATCGCCTGGTGCTAGAAGTCGATCGCCCGGTGTTGTGGAGCTTTGACGAAGATGCCACCGCCTTCACCCTCACCCTGCAGGCCACTGGCGGGGCCAATTTTAATCCGGCGACGCTGACCAGTGGCGACGGCAATGTCCTCAAGTCTTTGCAGGTGACGCCGGGGGGCAATCAGATTGTCTTGCGGGGCACCTTTGACGAGACGGCGCGACCCCGCGTCTGGAGCTTGACCAATCCCTCTCGGGTGGTCATTGATATTAACCAGGCTGACGTCGTGCCCCGTGATATTCAGTGGGCTCCTAATCTGCGCTGGCGGCAAGAATATTTGCGTGTGGGCGATCGCGCCTTTCCGGTGCATCAGCTGTGGCTTAATCTCGATGCCGCCACGACCCTCCAGCCCATCTGGACCAATCCCAATCAGCTGCCGGGGATTACGCCCCTAAAAACGATGGCCCAGACCGCTCAGGTGTCGGCGGCGATTAACGCGGGCTTCTTTAACCGCAATAATCAGCTGCCGCTGGGGGCGATTCGTCGCGATGATCAGTGGATTTCTGGGCCGATTTTGAATCGGGGCGCGATCGCCTGGAACCAGCAGGGAGAGTTTGCCCTGAGTTCCCTGTCGCTGGCCTATGCCCTGACGACGTCACAGGGCGGCTCATTTACGGTGAACCACATCAACAGCGGCTACGTCCAGGCGGGCATCGGCCTGTACACCGCCGCTTGGGGCAGTACCTACACCCCGATCGCGGATGGCGAAACGGTGGTCATCGTGAATCAAAATCAGGTGGTGCAGCAGATGATGCTGGGCGGCGCGGGTACCGGGGCGGTGCCCATTCCCCCGCAGGGTTATGTGCTGGCCCTGCGATCGTTTAACTCGGCGGCGCAGGCGATGCCAGTGGGCACGACCCTGGCCCTGAGTCCCGATTTGCGTCCGCCTAATTTCGCGAACTTTCCCTTGGCGATTGGGGGTGGGCCGATTTTAGTCAGAGAGGGCCAAATCATTGCCGATGCCAGAGCGGAAGGCTTTAGTGAGGCGTTTGCGACGCAAGCAGCCCCCCGCAGCGCGATCGGGGTGACGCCCAACGGCAATATTGTCCTGGTGGCCATTCATTACAGCCCGGGTGGTCGCGGTCCTACTCTGGCAGAAGCGGCCCAGATCATGCGACAGCTCGGGGCGCAAAACGCCCTCAATCTCGACGGCGGCACCTCTTCTAGCCTGTATTTGGGCGGCACCATCATTAACCGCCACGGCAGCACCGTGGGGCGTGTTCACAATGGCTTAGGGGTGCTGTTGGCTCCGTAGCGCCGTTTTGCCCCAAAATTTGGGCTAATACCAGTTCTCCCAAACACAGCATTGAGCTCTGCCTTAAAAAAACCACCAGATCAGCAGGACGATGCCGAGCCCCACTAGAGCCCAGAAAATGAAAGTCTCACGACGGCTAATCGACTGAGACGATGCTTCGACGACAGGCATTGATGCCTGCACCCAGTCATCTTTAGGCCCTTGGATTTCACCTATTGTCGGTGCGACAGTGGGTGGCGCAACAATCTTTTGATTGAGCGTCTTAATGGCGACATCACAAGCACCCGCCTGATCATCTAAACCGGCTTCTTGATAGAGGTTGAGGGCGGTTTCAAAAGCCTTTTTGGCCTCCCAAGTATGGCCTAAGCGAGCTTGAGCGTCACCTAGATTATACCAAGTCATCGCTTGACTGTAGCGATCGTTGATCGGCTCAAACCCCATGAGAGCTCTCTGCCAAAGCTGGACAGCCAGGGGATAGTCCCCTCTATGAAAATAGGTTTCTCCTGTCAAAAAGTAGCCATTGGCTTCGCCTAGCGATGCTCCAATTGCTTTGTAAGTATCAGTCGCTTGCTGTAAATCTCTAAGAGCCTGGCTGTGATTACCTATTTTCCGGGCTAGCCGCCCCACCATGAGTAGCGTATTGGCTTCGCCCAGGCGAGCGCCGACGGCGCGGAAGGTTTCGAGGGCTTGGTCGTAGTGCTGCAGCGCCTCAGTGCTTCGTTTGAGAAATTGTAGGACATCGCCAATGGCTTTGAGCGTATTGGCTTCGCCCAGGCGATCGCCGACGGCGCGGAAGGTTTCGAGGGCTTGGTTGTAGTGCTGCAGCGCCTCAGTGCTTCGTTTGAGAAATTGTAGGACATCGCCAATGGCTTTGAGCGTATTGGCTTCGCCCAGGCGATCGCCGATGGCGCGGAAGGTTTCGAGGGCTTGGTCGTAGCGGGCCATGCTCTTAGTGTTGGCCCCATTAAAAAAATCTACCTGCCCCAAGCCGTAAAGCGCCTGAGCTTGCTGACGCTGAAGGCTGGCAGTTTTAGCCCAGTCCAGGGCCTTGTGGCAATAGCGTTGCGCTTGGGCATAGTCCGACAACCCCCGATAGGCATCCCCCAGCTCTAGCGCCAGGTTAATGCAGTCTTGCGCGGAGTCGGTAGAGGGGTCGCCGTGGTTAAGTCGTTCGCTCAGCAGCCGCTCTAGCTGGTCAATGCGGTCTTGCTTGACCGGTTTGCTGTCAGCGGGCAGGGTGGGGTGGGGGTGGCGCAGTTGGGTTTGCACCCCGTCTACAGTCTGCGACGTAGTGCGAAAGGCAAACAGCCCCGACTGCCAAGTCCACAGGTCTTTGGCATATTGCCCGAGCCGCGTGATGGCATAGTCGGGCAATACCAGCACCAGCGGATACGGGACTTGCTGGGCCAGCTGATCGCGGCTGTAGTTCAGTTCATTCAAAAAATTGGAATAGTCGCCTTTCACTCCGATCGCACTTGCCAGTCCGCGCACGAGTAACACTGGCTGGCGCTGCGGATCTACCTCGACGGTGGCCAGGTGCTCAGTCAGCGCCGCCAGCAGCGAAAAGGATTCTCGGTCACTAAAATCTAGCTCTATAAATTGCACAGCCTGATTGACTGCGTGCTGGTGCAGCGCCTGCATCAGCAAGTCACCATCAGCCACAAAGTTGATTTCGACAATGGCCAAGGTAAAGCCCTCAGCCACCTCAGCAAAGGTCACTAACTCTCGAAAGGCGTCTAAATTTTGCCCCAAAAACTCG